>CAZTWW010000001.1:0-71546 GCA_964618165.1 uncultured Candidatus Saccharibacteria bacterium
GTGGTGCTGGCTACTTTGGCGGCGGTGGCGGAGCTGAAGCGGCCAGTAGTACTCTCTCTGGTGCTGGCGGCGGTGGCGGATCGTCATTCATCGTAGCTACTGCTACAGCAACTTCAACTGCATCAGGGACTGGTACTACCGCTGCAAACAGTGGCGATGTGGACTATGTGTCTGGTGTCGGAGCTGGTGGAGCAGGTGGGGCGCTCACGAGTAACGGTTCAAATGGCGGCGGTGGACTCGTGGTACTGAGCTGGACCGCTACTACCACGGTTGGTGCCTGGTCAATTAGTAACGTAAACGCTGAGGTGGGTGATGTGATAACAGTTTTCATTAACGGTGCCACCTCGAGTCAGCGCACTGTTGGTGTTACAAAATATGACGGTGTGGGTGATGTGACTGGTATGGAACTCAACGCTCGACATTTGACGATTGGTTCAGATGACAACAGTACGACTACCAACATTGATATTGGTCGTTATGACGGTACCGATGATGCTGATCTTATCCATACTGTCAATGGTGCAAACGAGCTCATACTCTGCGGAGTTGGTGCATGTGGTGATGCGCGACTTAAGATTAAGGCTGGCTCAACGTATCAACCGCTCACAAACAGTACTATTATTAATCTCCAAAATTACGGTCGACTAGCACTTGGTACTTCGACCTTGCGTGTAGCTGGTGCCTGGCAACAGTTAGGTACGTTTGTGACTGATACATCAACGGTAGTGTTTACCGCTACGTCTACGCCGTATACGCTCCAAAATGCGACTTCGTCGTTCTTCTTCCATAACGTGACTTTTGGTGAGACGAGTGGTACTGCCACCTGGACTATCGATAAACCACTAAGTATCACTGGTACACTCAGCGTGATGCAGGGAACACTGGCGCGGGGTACTTCAACGATGGCTATTGGTGGAAACCTGACGCTTGGTGCTAATGGTTTTGTGACTGGTATCGCGACGACAACATTTAATGGTACAGGCAGTAATACCTGGTCTGATGCCAAGGCGAGTGCTTCAAGTACAAATGTCGGAAATGTCGTTATTGATGGTACGGCAAAAACCATTACGCTTGCAGGGAACGTGGCCGCTGAGTCAGTTACTATCGGTACAGATGATACGCTTAACGCTTCAGGAAGTGGTTTTAACATTAATGTTGTTCGAGCCTGGACTAATAACAATCTTTTTGTTCCGCAGACTGGTACTGTTACTTTCATTGGGACTTCAACCGGTGTCATTGCTCGTGGCACCTCACCATTCAATAATCTTACCTTTGCGGGTGTTGGAGGAAATTGGTCATTTAGTACGTCAACTTTGGCGCTCAATGGTACACTCACAATTGCGACCGGTACGGTCACTCTACCGACTGGTACTACCACCATCGCCGGCTCTTTCCTCAACACTGGCGGGTCATTCGCACATAATAATGGTGAGGTACGTATGACAAGTGCTGTCGGCGGACGTACAATCACTCAACAGGCAGGTGTATTTACTAATGCCTTCTACGACTTAGTATTTACTGGCGGTGGTACTTGGAGTTATTCAGAAAGCGCAGCTACGACAACCCGTAATATGCTGATTCAGGCTGGTACAGTTACGCTCCCAAGTGGTCAGCTCACTGTCGGAGGTGAATTTGCAGTAACGGGTTCAGGCGCCTTTGCGCATAACAACGGTGAATTAGTGCTCCTTGTTACACAAACCAACACACTGCGTACGAATGGTTCAGCGCTTAATAATGTTCGCACTCGTGGTGTCGGTTCGGGTTCATGGTACGGCTCAGGATGGGGAAGACGACTATCAATTACTGTACAAAGTTCGCAGGTACCAACCAACCTCTCTGACTTCCCGGTATACGTCAATCTCGCAAATCTCCCTGTTGAATTCTTTAATGGCGTCAAAGCTGATGGTGGAGATATTCGCATGACGACAAGTGACGGTGTCACTGAGGTGCCAGTAGAAGTTGTGTCGCTTAATACTGGGGCGAGAACTGGTGAATTGCACTTTAGAGCTCCTTCGCTATCATCTACGACAAACTCAGTATTCTATATCTACTACAACAATCCAGCTGCTGCGACCAATACTGCTACTTCTACGTTTGGTCGCGCGAATGTGTGGAGTAATGGTTATGAGGCGGTGTACCACTTGGATACCAATCCTGCTTCTGCGATGCTTGACAGTACCCGCAATGCACGTAACCTGACGCAGCTTGGTGGCATGAACAGCAGTGATGTGGTGGCTGGAGCAGTTGGAAATGGTATTGATTTTGACGGCGTTGATGATCGTCTTACTAACGCTGGCTTCGCCTGGCCAAATGCCTCTAACACCGTCACTGTGACAGCCTGGAATAATGTGACAGTGGCCGAAACAAAAGCTGCAAACCTCTTTGGATTCAATGAAAGTGGTGGTCAACGGTTTGCTACGCACGGACCATGGAGTGATTCAGTTTTGTATTGGGACTTTGGTACTGCAGGAGTACCAGGACGCGTGCAGACTGCGTATAACTCATATCGCGATAAATGGACTCATGTCGCGCTCACTTCACCCGGTAACGGTGGAGGCAACATGAACATCTACCTCGACGGTGCATTTATTGCTGGCAGCGCTGCGAGTGATCCAACTGCCACCTTAACCGGATTTTTCCTTGGTAGCTTAGGTGCTGGACAATATCACGACGGTCGTATCGACGAATTCCGTATTGCCTCAGTTGTTCGCACCGCCGGTTGGATTGCTACTGAAGAGAATAATCAATCAAGCTCAACGGCGTTCTACACCGTGAGTGGAGAGGAGACGCAACGTATTCGCACGTTTGCTGATACAAATACAACTATCCTCGGCAATGTCGTCCTTGAAAATGGCGGTGATGCTATTTTCCCAAGTGGTGTACTGTCTGTTGGAGGTTCATTTGATAATAACGCTAACTTCACCTCAAATAATGGAACGGTGCGCTTCAATTCAATCGCTGGTAGTGAAACTATCGCTGCTGGATCATCAACCTTTGCTACCCTTGAGTTTAATGCGACTAGTGGAGACTTTGCTATTACCGAGCATGCAACAGCGACGGTAGCGGTTAATCTTGTGAATGCAGCAAGCTTTACACTCAGTAGCGGACTCTCGCTCACAGCGAGTGGCACCTTTACTCAGGTTATGTCTGGTGCAAGTACTACTTGGACTGGTTCGACGCTCCGTATCCTTGGTGCTGATCAGACAATTCACGCTAAGACATTTGGTGGCGATGTCTACGGTACACTTGAGACCAACGGTGACACGGATGTGGCGATGTGGAACAGTAGTGCTACGAGCTATGTGACCGGTAGTACCTCATCTATCTATTCTCAAGATCATGCTGGCGTAGATGGAGACCTTAATATCTATGGTAATTATGTCCGGTCTACCGGTACTGAACACTGGTCGTGGGAGACTGACTTTGATGGTGTCTCGCTCGGCGTTGGTGCTCGTCAAGTCGATGTTCGTATTGCGACTGGTTCAACTATTGGATTTGTAAATGCTTCGTGGTCAATCCAAGGTACAACCTCAGCTACCACGACTGTTGCCAGTATTGCTGGAGCCTTTAGCGTGTCAGCTACTAATACTACCGTGACCGGTCGATTCTTCAGCTTTGCCAATACGGATGCAAGTGGACTCCGACTCGTTTCATCAAGTACGGTGAGTGTGCTTGATGACGGTTTCTTCACAGTTGCTCCTGGTCAGACTGGTATTACGATGGATGGTACGACGGTCGGTACTAATCCAGCCAGACAGTTCAACCGCATTGGCTTTGCCACGACCACAGCCGGGGCTGCATCAAACGTCACCTTTACTGGTACGTCTACCACATTTGTGTGGTTCAGAAATGGTTCTGGTAATCTTTACGGAGAGGCGTTTGATGCTGGTGACTTGAATCCGGGAGCCATTCGATTCGATGATAGTTCGTACCTCATCACGGTTTCTGGTCGTGTGCTTACCAATAATGGAAGTGGGGTACAAGGTGCACCAGTCTGTAACGGCACTACCCCAAATGTTCGTATTGTGGTTAACAATGGTTCGTTTACTGCTTCAACATCATGTAATGCTACGACGGGTGCGTATACATTTAACAACGTTGCATTCGTTGGTGATCCTGTGATCTCGGTATACCTCAATACCAATGGTGGCGTGCAGGGGAGTGTGGTGACAAAGACACCAACCGCCAACATCACAAACCTCGATCTCTACACGAATCAGGTAATGATGCGACATGAGGGGGTCGTACCAATCGCAATTGCAGATCTTGTACAGTTTAATAATGCCTCTGACACTGATATGGGCTTTGTGGCAACGACGTCTCCAACAACAACACTGACGGTGTCTCCAGCACGTGGTTTGTTCATCTGGGCAAGTAGCACCTTCACGCCGGGTGGTCCAGTCACGCTCGCGGGTAATGCATCGACCAGTGCCTTTGAAGGATCACTCACGCTTGCTACTTCATCTCGCTTTATTGCTGAAGGCACGCAAACTCATACCTTGGCTGGTCGCCTGGTGCTTGGTAGTAATGCCTCTATAACCGCTGCCTCCTCTACCTTTGTCTTTAATGCAACGACTACAGGCAAGAGTATCACCGGTTCAACAACTATAAACCTCCATAATGCATCCTTTACCGGGGTTGGTGGTGCCTGGAATATTACTGCACCGATTGTATTTACTGGTGACATGACGGTTGCAACTGGTACCGTGACTGGTACAAGTAATCTGACCCTCACCAATGGTCAGCTTACCGGTAATGGAACACTTTCACTCGGTGGAGGTACAACTACTATTGCTCGCACTAATACACTTGGCGGTACGACACCTTGGACATTTGCGAATCTCGTCCTCGGCGATGGTTTAACGGTGGGTACAACCACCCGTGCTGCCAGCGCCACGACGACGATTAGTGGACGCTTGACCATAGCAAATGCTCATACCCTCGCTGCTACGAGTGAAGCGTACGACTTTACTGGTACCGGTACGGTATTCCAAGTAACTGGCACTTGGCAGCCAGGTTCAAGTCTCGTCCGCTACAGTGGAGCGAATGCTAATGTGCTCGGTACGAGCTACTATGACTTGTCTATCGGTGCGCTGGTAGGAAGTTCTACATTCACTGGTACAGGCTCTGGTATCCTCGTTGGTCGCAATCTCACCGTTGGTAACGGTACCGCGAGTAGTACCTTTAACGTGACGACAAGCGACCCAGTCGTAACCGTTCTTGGTGATGTTCTCATACAAAGTTCCTCAACATTGAGTGCGAGTGATATTGCGACCACTACAATTGCCGGTAGCTATGACAACAACGGTCGATTCTTCGGTAATGGTGGCTTGGTGACCTTTACGGGTAGTGGATCACATACCATTGCTGCAGGCAGTTCGAGCTTGAGTCGTGTCATCGTTGACGGTACTGGCTCGTTTACGCTGCCTGAGTCTGCTACAACAACCGTCAGTCTCATTCTCCAAAATCACAGTCTCTTTACGGTGGCAACCGGCACAACACTCGCGGTGGCTGGCACTTTTGAGAACCGCCTTGGTGGTAGTGCCACTGTCTGGTCAGGTGCACTCTTTGCGCATGGTGGAGGCTCACTTACTATCAATCAAAAGACTACGAGTGATGTGTACAGTACCTTGCGTGTTGCCAGTACGACTCGCGTGCGTATGTGGAATAGTACGAGTACCGTATATGATGCACAAGGCGGTATCTACTCACAAGATCATGCGGGTATTGATGGAGCGTTACGTATCTACGGTAACTTTAATGAAACCAGTGCTGCCGATCATTGGAGTTTTGAAACTGACTTCGATGGTACAACTCTTGGCACTTCTACTCGTCCAGTAACCGTAGCGTTTGCAAGCAATGCAACAGCTACCTGGAGTGGCGGTAGTCTCAGTGTTATTGGAAGCACAAGTGCCTCTACAACCTTACAAAATCAAGGTTCCGGTACGTACCGGTTGGTGATTGGTGGCACTGCTACTGTTAACTTCAACCGGGTCGTTATCCGTGACACTACAGCTGCTGGTATCACCTTCACTGGTACTCCGACCGTGACCGATTTCTCACGTACTGACCATCTCATCAGAATCAATAGTGGTACTGCATTGACCGTAGGTGGTACGGTTATCAATGCGAACGAAGCGAAAAACTTTACGAATAATGTGTTTGCGCCTGATACCGGTGTCATTGGTGCAACGAACGTTACTGCTACTGGTACTGCAGTTAGTTCTTGGAGATTTACTAATCATACCGGCTCGATATCAGGTGAAGCATTTGATGTTGATCCAGCGGGTGATCCTGGATACATCGTTTGGGATGATTCAGCGGCGCTGATTACCGTCAGTGGTAATGTGTACAGTGATGAGGGTGTTACCGTCTCACCAGTATGTGACGGGGTGACAAATAATATCGTTCTTCGGGTTGCTGGTTTGACTTCATATAGTACCAGTTGTAACGCGAGTACCGGTGCCTACAGCATCAGTAATGTTGCCTACAGTCCACTTGATAGTCTCGTGGTCTATATTGATGGCGCGACACCAAAGGGTGCTCATGTCACGAAGTCACCAATTTCTTCAATCTCTAATCTCCACATTTACCACAGTCGAGTGATTGTCCGTCATGAAAATACCGACCCAATAACGATTGCTGATATGGCAGTATGGGATAGTAGTGATGATACAGATATTCCGTTCACTGCCGTAGATGCTGGTACTGATACATTGACGCTACCAGCTGACCGTAAGCTGATGGTGTGGACCAGTAAGACCTTTGCACCAAATGGTAATGTGACGATTTCTGGTGGCGGGGCAGGGGATGCGGTTGATGGTTCGTTTGAAGCCCTCGCTAATGCCCGTTTCCGTGGCCAAAACAGTGAGACACATACGATTGCCGGAAGCTTCGTCTTTGGTGCTGGTGCTGTCTATGAGGCTAATCAAGCAACCACAACATTCACCTCAACGGCCGCCGGACGTACTATTGATGTCAACGAGTCAGCGTTCGGGAATATCGCATTCACGGGTACTGGTTCATGGTCTATGAGTGATGCCACGCTCACGACACAACGCTCATTTACCCAGTCAGCAGGAACCGTAACGTTCGGTAGCGGCACGACCACAATCGGCGCGTCGTTCAATGCAACCGGCGGAACATTTACCATGAATGGAAGTGCACTTGTCTTTACGAGTACGAGTACCGGTAATATTGTTCGGTTTGATGACTCAACTGTTCCAACCACCACGTTCTCGGGTGCGAGCGGTGCTTGGAGTATGACTGACACGAACGCGACGACAACCGGTAGCTTCTTTATCACCAACACCGGTGCGGTGACACTACCGAGTGGTAATCTTGGTGTGGGCGGTTCATTTGTGAACGCGAGTGGTACCGTGACGCATAATACGAGTGACATCTATTTCACTGGTGCCGGGACACTTAGTTTGCGTGCTAATGGCTCCGACCTGTTTGCGGTTCGGAAGATTGGGGCTGGCACACTAACGATGACTGAGGGTAGTGTAACGCTCCGCGATGATCTGGCGGTAGCTTCGGGTACACTCATTGCTGCTACTAATACCTTGGCTGTCGGTGGTTCATTTACGGTAACGAACGGCTTCTTTAATAATGCGACCGGTACGGTTCTTATGAATGCCACGACTGTTGGTAAGACGATTCAGGCCAGTACCAGTCCGTTCTATAACCTTAACTTCGGTAGCGCTTCAGGTGGCTGGACTTGGCAGAGTAATGCAACGGTTACGAATAATATGACAATTACCGCTGCAAACACCTTTACGAAAGAGTCTGGTACAACCCTTACCGTTGGTGGTGTCTTTACCAATCTTGTTGGTGGTGCGCAAACGACCTGGAGTACTACGACGCTCCGGCTTATCGCCACCGATCCGTACACCATAAATACCAAGTCTGCTGGTGGTGATGTGTATGCTACCGTTGATATTCCATCGGCCGATATTCGAGTCTGGAATAGTAGCTTCAGTACCACTACAACGGGTCTCGGTGCATCACTCTATTCACAAGACAATGCAGCGGTTGATGGTCAGTTGGCTATCTATGGTGAGTTTACCGTTGCGACAACTACTGAACACTGGAGCTTTGCAACTGATTTTGACGGCACTGCCCTCACTGGCCCAAGTCAGCGCGCCGTATCAGTACTTTTCGCCTCAAGTGCTACCACGTCGGTTATCTCCGGTACCCTCAATGTAATTGGTGGTCCGTCGGCGACAACAACTATTGGCATTATTGGTACTGGTACCCACGCCCTCGCCGTATCAGGAGGTACCTTTAACGCCCAGTTCTACCGCTTCAATGCCCTTAATGCTACCGGCCTTTCATTCACTGGTTCTCCAACGATTACTACGTTGAGTAACGGTTTCTATCAGCTTGCGGTGAATGGCGGTACGCTTGTCCGCGTCACCGATACGGCACTTACCGCCAATGCATCAAAGATATTTACGGCAGTAGGATTTAATGCGACGAGTGGCTTGAGTGGTGTAAACGTAGCCCTCGTGGGTAGTACCAGTAATGCGTGGCGATTTAGTGGCTCGTACGGCACGCTCAGTGGTGAGGCGTTTGACGATGATGGTGTTGATGCCTGCGGCGCGATTCGCTTTGATAATAGTCTTTGTCTCCTTACCTCACAAACAGCTTTCCGTTGGCGCAGTGATGATGGGCTTGAAGGGGCGCCAAGTAGTGAATGGTTTGATGCCTCATTTGACTACCGACAGCGTGTCCGTGTCCAAAACACAACCGGTACATCATTTAGCACAACCACACTGAAGATAGTTGTTCCGTATGATAGTGCGATGCAATCGGACTTTGATGATATTCGCTTTACACTCGGCAATGGCTTGACCTTGGCTGATCACTGGCGAGAGCGGTTTACCGCGAGTACCGAAGCTACATTCTGGGTGGAGGTACCAAGCTTTGCGGCCTCATCTTACACGACTGTGTTTATGTATTACGGTAGTTCAACTGCAAGTTCAGCCAGCAATGCGAGTGCAAGCTTCGTCTTCGTGGATGACTTTGAAGACAATAACATTACAGAATATTCGGGCGATACTTCATTATTCCAGACTGATACGGCACCGGTATTTGCTGGTACGTATGCGCTTGAGGCATCAAATAAAACTGGTCGTACGACTGATGGTATTTACCGAACTGGTTCACTCGTCTCTCAGGGTCAAATCGTCCGCTATATGCAGTACGTTGATACCACATCAGGTAGTACTGACGAGGGTTGTGTCATGTTTGGTGTTCAGGGTAACCAAAACCAGAATTATGGTGTGTGTCTTGAACTCTTTGGAGTTGACCGTATCGCATTATCACGTGACGTTGACGATAATGATGTGTCAGGTACTGTCCTGGCGAGTACCACAGTGTCGTACACTACAGGTTGGTATGAGGTACAAATAGATTGGCAAACTAATAATCGTATTGATGTCTATCTCTATAATCCTTCAGGCGCATTGGTGGCTACTACCTCGGCCACCGACAGTAATTACACGAGCGGTGGTGTTGGGTATACGTTCTGGATCCAGAACGGTGCTTGGGATAGCTACACCGTGCGTGGTCGGGCGCCAGTGACACCGCCTGTCTTCTTTGGGGCCAAGCAGACGGATGGTGGCGCCACTTGGTTAGCAGCTCAAAATGCATCAGGTAGTGGTCTTCCTGGTTCAACTCGTCGACTCCGTATCGGTATCGAGAACTCAGGTCTCACGGTAACGGGTCAGACCTACCGTCTCCAGTATGCAGCGAAGGGTAGTGCGCTCACGTGTGAAGCTGTCAGTAGTGGTAGTTACACAGCGGTGCCAAATCAGGCGTCGTGTGGCTCGTCACCGGTTTGTATGCAGACATCAACGAATGTGACTGATGGTGGAGCGACTACAGACCTATTATCTGGCATGAATGGGATGTACAGTGCTGGACAGACAGTTGAGAGTCCATCAAACATGACTGGTGGTATTACTATCAATCAAAATTACTACACCGAACTTGAATATGTAATTACTGCTACCGTGAATGCTTCTGACGCGTACTGCTTTAGAGTCGTGAACGACACTACACCGCTTGACTTCTATGCTGAAGTAGCAGAGCTTGGTCTAACCTTCGATCCAACTTTTGGACCAGTTGCCCTTAACAATGGTATGCCGATTGTATTAACTCCTGGAGCAACCACGACCGTGTATGCTACCGGTACAGTCACAGACTTCAATGGTGTGGCAGATCTCGTGGCGGGTACTTCAACCATCTACCGCAGCGGTGCTGGTGCGGCATGTACACCTGATAACAATAATTGTTATGTTTCAACAGTCTCAAATGGTGGTTGTAACTTCACAAATTGTAGTGGTTCAACATGTACGCTTGAATGTCGAGCGGATATCTTCTTCCATGCTGATCCAACCGACGACGGGGCGTATGCTGGGGAAGAGTGGCTTGCGTACCTTGAGGTGAATGACGTGAGTGGTGGGTATGACTTCGCGTCAGCGCTTGGAGTGGAACTACTCACATTGCGAGCCTTGACGGTCGATAATGGGATTAACTACGGTGCGCTTGAGCCAGCTAACAACACTGGTGCTTACAACGCAACGACAACGATTGCTAACACTGGTAATGTAGCATTTGACATTGAAGTGGCTGGTACTGACCTCAGTGACGGTAGTTCATCGGTCATTCCTGCTACGGAGCAACGATTTGCAACTTCAACGTTCAACTATGCAGCCTGTGTCAGTTGTGCATCACTTTCAAGTACAACGCCGGTTGAACTAGCGGTCAACCTCGCAAAGCCAACAGCGCCTTCACCATTACCAGAAACGCCAATCTATTGGGGTATCGCGGTACCGCTCGGTATACGTAGTGCACCGCACTCTGGTATCAACGTCTTTACTCCAATTTCGCCGTAAGAGAGTGCTATGATTACGTTACTTATGCGACATGTACTTGTGTTATTGCTGTTCGTTCTTGGTGGACTGACACTGACTTCGGTCGTATTTGCACAATCTGATGACACGCGTGCACCAGAAATTACGGGAGTGACCATCGCCTCAACCACCGAGACTTCAGTGACGATCACCTGGAAAACCAACGAAAACGCTGATTCAGCAGTCAATTACAGCCTTGACCCAAATCTCGGCGTGGTACGTGTGCCAGTGGCAAATCGTACGACCCATTCCGTCACATTGGATAACCTCGAGCCGGGAAGGACGTACTACTTCCGTGTCGTCTCAGCTGATGCCGAGGGTAACCAAGGAATCTCAGCAGATTATAAAATTGATCTTGAAAGTGAAGCGACGAGCGAAAATAGTGGGGAAGGTACTGGTGTCGGACCAGGTGAGGTGCCACAAACACCCCAAGAAATCATTGAGCAAATTCAAGAAATTAATAATCCGCAACAACTTCAAGAGATTCTTAATGAGACCGTAAAGGCGATTCAGGGTATTACTGAGGATTTGACCATTGTCGGTCCGCCAACCGTTGTGCCGGAGACAACCTCAGCCCTGGTCTCATGGAGTACTGACCGACCAGCTAGTTCAGAGGTGCGATTCTCTAAAACTAATGGTTTTGATGGTACTAATTATGAATTTTCTCAATCATCCACCGACGGTTCAGTTACTGACCACGAAATTCGTCTCATCGGCCTTGAGCCATTTACTGAGTATAGTTTTCAGGTACGTTCAACAGATGAGTATCAGATAACTGGTGAAAGTCGTAACTTTACCTTCCGCACTAAAGCATCGCTTCCTGACATTCGAAATCTCCGTATCGTGAAGGTGGAGGAAAACGCAGCGACACTTGCCTGGGAAACGACGGTACCAGCCAAAGCGCTCATCGAATATCAGGATCTGACCACTGGTGGTCAAAACTCAGTCGGCCGCCCAACGCTCGCTACAACACACCAAATGCGCCTCTCAGACCTGACGCTAGGAACACGCTATGTTGCGTTTGTAATTGCTGAAAACTCTGGCGGGGACCGTGTTCGGAGTCAGCCGGTTCAATTCATTACGGTCCGTGATAATGCACCGCCACTTATCTCAAACGTGACAAACGAATCAACTATTTTCCCTGGTGGTGAATCGCGTATTCAGACAATTGTTGAGTGGAATACCGACGAACCAGCATCTTGTACGATGACCTATCGTGAAGGTGTAGCTGGTGGTGTTGATCCGGTTGTGCTTGAGAAAGAGGTGGTTGAGTACAACACGAATCATGTTGAGGTAATTATCGACTTTGCTCCCGCGACTGTATACCAGTTTTGGCTTAATTGTACTGATGAAGCCGGCAATACTGTCCAGTCTGAGAACTTCGTACTCTTTACCCCAATTCAAGAAAAAAACATTATCGACTTGATCTTGGAGAACTTTGAGTCGACGTTTGGTTGGGTTAAAAACATCACAAACTAGAACTATTTCACTGACACATTTCTTTGTTGTGCTTTAAAAATTTTGTTCACCGTACAACATGTACGACTTACAAAATTTTTCTTGCATGCCTCGAACTGCATCCAGTGTAAAAGTTCTAGATGGTAGTTGTCAAAGGTGTAAACACAAGCATGGCGTAGTTTTGTATGTGGACTACACTCCAAAGTATTCACGAAGTAATGCCATAATACAGACATGGCAAAGCCTCTCATTGTGTGCCGTGATTTGTCGATTATTTATAATAAAGGCAAATCCAATGAATTTCGTGCGCTCCAAAACGTAAACACCGACATCTATGAAGGTGAGTATATTATTCTGTTTGGTGCATCTGGGTCGGGCAAGTCAACACTCATGTATTCGATTCAAGGATCACTCCCGCCGGGCGAGGGGACGCTCCTTATTCGTGGTGACGATATTTACTCGTATCCACCGAGTGAACGAGTGTACTTCCAGCGGTACGTGATGGGTATTATCTTCCAATCCTTTAACCTGATTGGCTCACTCTCGGTGCTCGATAATGTCGCGCTCCCGATGATTTTTTGTAATGCTGACAAACAAACGCGCGATCGTCGCGCACAGTCACTCCTTGATCGCTTCGGCGTGGGGCATGTCTCTCATAAGATCCCAGCGATGCTCTCCGGTGGCCAGCAACAGCGTGTCTCGGTAGCACGCTCTATGGTGAATGATCCGAAGATTCTTCTTGCAGACGAGCCAACCGGTAACCTTGACTCCGTTTCTACCCAGCAGGTGATGGACAAAATTGACGAAATTAACACGTTCGATAGACGGACTATTATTATGGTATCGCACAACGCGGCTCATTTGTCATACGCACATCGCGTATATTACCTCAAAGATGGGGCGGTCGTGCGTGAAGTGGTGAATCCGCAACGCAAGCAGATTAAACCAGTCCGTGAAGGTGAGACCATTGTAACCGAGTTAGAGCAGCTCGCGCGCCTGTTTCCGTACGACTCAGTTGATACGCTGCGTATCAAGAGTATGGTGAATTACTTAACTCAAGATTATACCTTTGACCAAATTCAGCGCCTTGAGCGTGCCATTGGCTTCTTTATCAAGGGTAAGATTGACCGTGATGCATTTATAAACGCGCTCGTCCTTCCGCTCGAGCGCGGGGGAGTAGAAATAGACGAAAATACCGCGCGTGAGATGGCGAAGCGCACTGAGCGCATGATTCTCCAGTCTGATGACATCAGACGTTTTCGAGCAAAAAAAGACAATGACGGGGTCTTCTTTAGTCAGCATAAGCTCGCTGAGCGACTTCGTGATCACCTCCTTGAGGTATATCGCCTCAAGCTCTCAAAAGAGCAAGATAATAATCTTGTAGAACTGGTTGCAGACCGTGTGACGGGTGTGACTGATAGTGCGGAGTTTAATGTCCGACTCATGAACGGGGTTCGCAGTGGCGGCTTGGCTCTTACCGAAGGCGAAGCAGATGATATGACAAGATACTTTGAAAAGCTGATTGCCCAAGGGGTAGACGTCAGTTATAAAAATTAGTGTATGCGTGTCCAGGATCTTGCTCAGCTTTCAACTCGAATGTTTAAGACGAACCCGCTTCGTACCTGGCTTACTATTCTTGGTATGGGAGTCGGGACGGGTGCGGTAGTTATTCTCGTCGGGCTTGGATTCGGGCTTCAGCAGATCATTCTTGAGCAGATTGTGTTCGGTGAGACACTCCTCTCACTTGGTGTATCAGCCACCGGCGCGCAAAATCTCCGCCTTACTACCGAGACCGTCACGCAATTTGAAGAAATGCCAGAGGTTCTCGACGCTGCTCCGCTGGCACGCTTCCCGGCCCTCGTAACCTATAAGGGGCTGACTGGTAACGTGTTTATTCAAGGAGTAGAACCACCATACCTTCGGTATGCTGGTGTTTCCGCGACTGCTGGTGAGGTATTTACCGATGTTGATGCAGCTGATACCAGCAGTGTAATGCTGTCGCCGGCGGTATTAAAGCTCTTCGGGATTGAAGACGCAGAGAGTTTTGTGGGGGAGAAGGTGTCATTTCGTATACTCATTCCGGCAAATGATGGTACCGGCAACAACAACGAGGTGATTATCGATAAAGAGTATACCGTTCGGGGTATCACGAAGGAGGAAGGTGTCCTTAATGCCATGATGATGCTCCCTGAACTCCGTAATTATGTTGGTATTGAGGAATTTGAGCGTATTCAGGTCCGTGTCGATACGAATGAAAATCTACCGATTGTCGAGACAAAGCTTATTGAGGAAGGGTACCGCGTGACTGCGCTCTCAAAGACTGTTGAACAGGCGTCAAAGATTTTCCAGGGTATTCAAGCAGTTTTGGCGACATTTGGTGGTATTGCCTTAGTGGTGTCGGCGATTGGTATGTTTAACACGATGACGGTGACACTCCTTGAGCGTACCAAAGAGATCGGTATTATGCGTACTATTGGTGCTTCTCCGAACGATGTAAAGTATCTCTTCGTGTCTGAGTCGGTAGTGGTAGGCTTTTTGGGTGGGGTGAGTGGGATAGTTATGGGGGTAGGACTTGGACTCACTATCAATCTTTTTTTGAATATTGTGGCGGGGCAGTTCGGTGGGCAAGCGGTAAAGCTCTTTTCATTCCCACTTGGGTTCTTGCTCTTCATTGCCCTCTTCTCAGCGGCGGTGGGGTACTTGACCGGTATCTTCCCAGCTCGTCGGGCCGCCAAGCTCAACCCGCTTGATGCGATTCGCTACGAATAAGTCTGTGCATAACTAGTGCATAACTGTCGTACCCTCCTATAAAATAAAGAGGTAAACGTATGTTGTACAACAAAAATAATCTACCGCGGTATGTAGAGACCGCCGGTAAAATCACCATTTTATCAGCCTTAACTGGAGTATTGATTTTCACCTTCATCTTTATTCTTAACATCGGTAAAACCGAGCTCCAGAAAGCCGAAGCGACATCAACCGCGACGACTACTCTCACTGTTCTTAACACGCCCCCACAGTGGGAGATTGGTGAAGAAGGTCGTGAAGAGTTTGGTTCTTCCACGACCACACCAACTAACTCAGGTGATGTTGTCTCTTGGATTGGTCGAGCCACTGACTCAAACGGCGCACCTTACTTCCTTATCATTTGTAGTAATAGTGCGACACCAACAGCTCAGCAGTCCACGACAACACTCGGAACCGCAGCGCCGATTTGTTCTGGCGGCGGTATCCGCTGGGCCGTTTCAACTTCTACCGTGAGTGGTGCACAGGCGCGTGCTGCTACAACCACGTTTGAAGGTGGTAACTTCCAGGAATCTAATACCTGGTACGCCTGGGTGTGTGACGACGATCCGGTGAGTCCAAAGTGTAGTACAACATTCTCTCAGGGAACCAACGCCACGAACTCAAGTCCTTTTAACGTAAATCGTAGACCAATCTTCACCACTTTTGGTAATAATGGACCTGTTAATCCTGGCGGTACCATTACCTTCAATGCTACGGCAACCGATCCAGACATTGTAGACTTTGAAGATAATATTTACCTTGTTGTCTGTAGCCTTCCTTCATACAGTACAACCACGAACTCATGTGGTGCAGGAGACTTCATTGCCTCAAGTTCTCTCGGCGCCCTTCAAAATCCTACCGCTGCAACGAGTCTCGTAGCTATCATTCAGGACACGAGTTACAACGCCTATGGTTATGTCTATGACGAGCATGGACACGAGGCACTGCTTGGAGCCCAGGGTACCAATACACCGTTTGTAGTTAATAACGTAGCACCAACAGTTTCGGGAGGTACTATTACACTTAATGGCGGTCTTGATATTACCCTCACAACACCTGGGGCGGAAACAACTGGCTTTACGCTCGAGTTCACTATCGCTGATGCAAATAGTTGTGATGCGGTCGGTGGTGGGCCTGCGGATGAGATTATTCGTCCGGTCGTCTCGATATTTAGAAGCTCACTAGGTACAACAACCTGTAACGGAGCTTTAGCTTACGATCCGAATCGCTGTTATGTAAGTGATGTTCCTACTTCTGTCTGGAATCTCGCATGTACAGCCTCTACCACCTCGTGTACCGGAGCGACTGATGATACGATTCAATATAATTGTACGTTCCCACTTTGGTTCCTCGCTGATCCTACTGATGCAAGTTCACCATTTTCAGCTGAAGACTGGCGTGCTGGTGTAGCTGGAGTTGATGACGACCTTTCGACCGGTACAATGGCAACGTCGACGAGCGGACGAGAGCTCTTCAGTTTTGTAGCAATTGACTTGTTAACGCAAAACATTGCCTATACTGACCTTGAGCCTGGAACTGAGATGGCTAACTTGACTTCGTCTTCAACGCTTCGTGTGCTCGGTAACACCGGTATCAACCAGCTCCTCGGCGGAGATTCAATGTGTGACACCTACAGCATCAGTAATCCATGTCCTGTTTCGGGTACGTCAACTATTCCTCAAAGTGAGCAACGCTACGCAACTACAGCAGTAGCGTACGCAGCTGGTACACCGCTTCAGCCTACTTCTACACCAGCACTGTTTGACATCCGTATCCCAAAACCAACTTCGACTTCAAGTCCGACACAGGATGAAACGTTCTGGGGTATCCGAGTTCCAGGTTCAATTACACGCGCGGGAGTATATACAGGTCGAAACACCTTTATGGGTGCGGTATCACCATCAGGAAGCTGGTAAAGGTATCGAGACATAGTTTCTGCAATGACCACCGTTATCCAAACGGTGGTCATTGCTTTTTATCAATAAGTTTTCGATAATAGAGGGACTGCATGAAGGGAATTCTTCAAACGTCGCTACTACGTTCTTTGTGTTTGGTTGTTTTGTCGACAGTGGTCTTTTGGCCTGCCACAACTTTTGCCAGCTTTGGTATTACGCCTCCTTATGTACGCAATACGAGCCTGACCCGCAACTCTACCTACGAGCAGCAAATTCTTTTAGTACGGGGGAATCCTAACGAAGACCTGCGCGCAGAAATTACTATTGATGCACCAGAGATTCAGGACTGGATTGAGGTGGTAGAAGGAAACAATATCTCACTCCCTCGTGGTGAACAGAAGGTGCCAATGACCGTTCGTATTAAGGTCCCGGCAGACGCAGACTTTGCAGACTACATGGGTAAGATCCGTATCCGTACGCTTCCAACTGATGAGGCTGCGGCTGAGGGTGTGGTGAGTATTAGTCTTGGTGCGCAGGTTGATATTGATCTATCAGTTATCGATAAGGTAATCGAAGATTTTCGAGTTCGAAAAATTACTATTAACGATCTCAATGAAGGTCGTAAGCTCGGCTGGCTCTATTTCCCGGGTAAGATTAATTTCGGCATGCTGATTGAGAATACCGGTAATGTTGACATCGCGCCGTCTAAGGTTGAGTTCCGCATCTATGACCGAGCTGGAGCCGTTCTCCTTGAGACCACCGAGCATACCGGCCGCATCAAAAAGATTGCTCCGTATGCGATTGAAGAGGTGACTGCTAATCTGCCCACTCGTCTTCCGGCCGGTAGTTACATTGCTCGTTACTCAATCTTTAATGGAGATGAGGTTAAGCAGGAAGGTGAGCTTAATTTGAGTATTCTTCCATACGGTACACTCCAGACTGCCGGGTACGGCTTCATGGGGCTCTCAATTGCGCATAAAGTATCTATCCTATTACCAATCTTTGCGCTTCTCATAACTATTCTGTACATTATCCATAATCGACGCAGTCGTAAGACGCGAGCGTAGACATATGCTCAGTCGCTTATTCTTCATTGGTATCGTACTCTTGGTGCCACCATTCACTGTATTTGGTCAGGAGATCTACACTGCCACTACTACTATTAATCTCAGTATCTGTGGTAATAACGTGGTTGATACTGGTGAACAGTGTGATGTGCCGGGTGAGACCGGTCTATACAGTACGACTATTGCTGGGCGACAGTGTAACGCACGGTGTGATTATGGTCCGTATTGTGGTGACGGGATTCTCCAGACTACATTTGGCGAAGAGTGTGATGACGCGAATAATGACAGTGGTGACTTTTGTTCGGCTACCTGTACGATAGAGCCTGCTGGTTCTGGTGGAGGCGGTAGTTCTGGCGGTGGATCGGGTGGTGGTGGTTCAACCCGTGACTTAGGGGACACCTCAATTAGCGTGACCGGTCTTGGGTATCCAAATCAGCAGATCAATTTTCTCCTTGATACGAGAGCGGTAGGTTCCGTGCGGGCAAATAGCACTGGTCGTTTTGAATTTTCGACTAAAGCTTCTCCTGGTACCGCAACACTCGGTGTCTGGGCAAATGACTCAACTGGTGTTCGTTCAATTACGCTCAATAACACCTTTGATGTGACACAAGGTGCAGTGACTAATGTTAATGGACTTTTATTGCCGCCAACGTTGACACTCTCAAACAATAAAGTTAGCCCTGGCAGTACGGTGACGATTAGTGGTCAAGCCGTTCCAAGTGCTCAGATTGAAATCCAGGTAGGAAACAGTAGTCTTCGCACGGAACGGACGACGAGTGACGCAACGGGTCGCTATACGTTCCAGTTAAATACCTCCACGCTCCGTAATGCCGAGTATCCGATAAAAGCGCGATCAATCACTGGTACCGCGCCACTCCTCACGCAAAGTGGATATAGCTCGATTGCACAGCTATTTGTTGGTGTTGATGGTGCGCCGAGTTCACCGTCTGACTTGAGTCGAGACGGTAAGGTAAATCTCACCGACTTTTCGATTCTGATTTTCTGGTGGCAATCGGCCGGAGGTGATTCAAATCCGCCAGCTGATATCAATGGTAACGGTCGGGTGGGGTTGGAGGATTTTTCTATTCTCCTCTTCAACTGGACCGGCTAGAGTCTATTAATTACCTCCATCTTCTTTGTTGTACTTCGGTAAATTGTCGTTCACCGTACAGGAAGTACGCCTCACAACAATTTCCTCGTACGCCTCGAATCTGGGGCCACTTACTTGACTCTAAGTGTTACAATGGCGAATTTTCGCGAGTGAGGCCTATTCCTAATGGCCTCGTCCGCGTCTCTGCCTTACCTCGCACTCTACCAGTAGGGACTATTGCGAATTCTCGCGAGTAATGCGACCCCCAAGGGAGTATTATCCTCGTACTACCACTTTGTTTCTTAGATTACTATCTGTCCGCCTCGAATACAGGGGTATTTAGTGGAGTCTAAACTCGTGACTTAACTTTTGATAGGTTCGCTATCTTTTGTAACATCGACAGCGAAAGGCGTAGTAGTGACGGAAGGAGAGTGTCACTAGTAATCACCGACGTCATTTTTGTGAGGGGTGGTGATAATGGCCGAAGCAGAAGTCTAATACTCCATAATTTCTCATAAAATGCTTTTCAAGTTGTGTCGCTCTAGTACAAATGACGGGATTGAAACGCTGTTACTGGTCACGAATGGTCGACACTTTCTATTTCCTAAAATGAGAAAAAATTTCATAATCTAACCTTTCTACTGGCAAAATATATGCACTGCGTAAATCCTCACTATTCTCTCGTGTAGTTAAAAATATTTTTGTGTATAAGTTTCCGTTTCGTAACCTCTATCAAGCTAGAATGAATAAGTACTAATGTTGGAGGTATCTCTTTAATGATACTGCTAGCTCCCACCACGGAATGCTAGGGCACAACAGCCAGTGTTACGGCATTAGTATGCCTGTCACTCACTATGGGGAAGTGGGGTGGAGACCACACCTCTGAGCGATGCAGGGTCGCGCTGTGCGTTGTTGTACTCAATTATTTGATATACAACAGTGCCAGGCTAATACAACGTAGAGAACATGAGTAGAACGAATTCAACGTTCGGACTACTCCAAGCAGTGGCCTTTGTAGTTGGCCTTGCGATTCTTATTTGGTCGCTTGGTTTACCTGCATTCCGTTTTGCGGAGGCCGCAAATGTCAGATTAGTCAGTGATACACTGTCGGATTCAGCACCAAGTGTGCCATCAAATCACACCATCTCATTTGTTACACCATCAGGTGTTGCAAACGGTGAATCTATTGTTATCAACTTCTCAGAAGGACCGTTTGTCCTCGGGGCAGTCGCATTTGATGACGTAGACATTCGTGATGATGGAACGGATCTGTCAGTGGCAGCAGGTTGTGGTGGCACTGAAGAAGTTGGGTTTTCAACCTCTACCAATCAGATCACCCTTCAGTTTTGTCCTGGCGACGGGGCTTCATTACCTGCAAATGGTACAACCACTATTGAGATCGGAACCAACGCCACCTTTGGTGCAACTGGTAACGCTCAGCTCACTAACCCTGGTGTAGGCTCATACGAGATCAACATCACGGCTGGTTCGCAGGATAGTGGTGCTACGCGAGTAGCTATCATTTCTCCAGTTGTCGTTACTGCTGCTGTCGATACGAGCTTTACCTTTACGGTAGCTGGTCTCGGTGGTACAGGTGATGTCAACTCGGAGCCGATCACTGGTACGAGTACCGCTACTACCATTCCGTTTGGTACATTGACTGCGAACACTGCATCAACTGCAGCACAGCAGCTTTCAGTGGCCACCAACGCAAGTTACGGATTTGCAGTAACGGTACAGGTTGATCAGCAACTGCTCTCATCAACTGGTGCTGACATTGACGGATTTATCGATGGTGCCTACACGTCAACTCCGGTTGCGTGGCAACCACCATCTGGTTCAATTAGTAATGAGAATTCATGGGGTCACTGGGGTATTACCACAGAAGACGCCACGCTCACTGCTGGTTTGACCGACCCATTCAATGCGAGTTCAACCGGGCAGCTCTTCGTATCTGCCTCGACAACCCCAGTTGAAGTGTTTCGACACAATGGTCCATCTGACGGTACTACCGCTAATATCGGCCGTACCCGCGTTGGATACAAGGTTGAAATTTCACCGCTACAAGAAGCCGGTGATGACTACAATGCAACGCTGACATACGTTGCGACACCAGTGTTCTAGTGAATATTGGTCCAAGCTTGGAGTAATACGCAAAAATTCCCCCCACCACGGGGGATTTTTGTTTGTGTAAAACAAGTCAATTCTTGTGCCTGTGCTTGTATACTAATCATATGTTACGGATTGTTTTTGTCCTCGGACTCTTTCTTTGTGCGCTACCCGCACAAGCTGCAACCCTATACATTGATCCACCACAACCAACCCTCAATCGTGGTGATGCCGTAACGCTCGCGGTGCGGGTTGATACCGATGAGGCGGCAGGTGAGTGTATTAATGCTATTGATGGTGTTATTACCTATAGTGATGGTATTAACCCGGTCGATATATCGCTTGGTGAATCAATTCTTCCAGTCTGGGTAGAACAACCAACCATCGATAAAGAGAATCGTCGCATCACGTTTGCCGGTGGTATTCCAAACGGCTACTGTGGGCGTGTTGAAGGCGATCCGCGGTTAACGAACGTTATTGCAGAACTCGTATTTCGGGCGCCTGGTCTTACTGTCGGTGGTGATGAGCCAAACAATACCGCTAGTGTTTCGTTTGCACCAGAGACGAACGTTTATCTAAATGACGGCTTTGGTAGCATTGCGCCATTATCGACACTTGGCGCAGAAATTACCCTGACACAAGCACTTGGTTCTGAAATTGTTGATGTGTGGCGTGAGGATATTAATGCAGACACGGTCCCGCCGGAAGAGTTTTCGATTACACTCGAACGTGATGAGTTTGCGTTTGAGCAGAAGTACTACATCGTATTTAACACCACTGATAAACAAACCGGGATTAGTCATTACGAGGTAATTGAAGAAGCCCCACAAGACGCTCGTCTCTTCTCATTTGGTGCCGCCACCGCTCCATGGGAGCGAGCTCGTAGCCCATATGTGCTGAAAGATCAGACGCTTAAAAGCACCATACGAGTTCGGGCTATCGATAAAGCCGGTAATGAATACGTAGCCACACTTGCACCGCAGAATGCCAGTCGATTCTCGGTAACTGACTATATGTTGATTGGAGGAGCTACACTGCTCGCGGCCCTCATTATTGGTGTCACCGTATGGTTTGCTCGTCGCCGTCGCCGCAACATAGCGATGACTACCGGTGTAATGCCAGATGATAAGACAGATATCGTATGAAAAAGCTAATTGTTCTTACCTTTGTTCTTTTGAGTTTTTTGGTAGCTGATAGCGTGTTGGCTTCCACGCTCAGTCTCTCGCCAGCAACTGGCGTTTATACGACGGGTAGTACGTTTACCGTACGTGTTACTGTTAATACGAAAGGGGCGCCTATCAATGCGGCTGATGGTACGTTGTCGTTTAATCCGAAAGAGCTCCAGGTGGTGTCGGTATCCCGTGGGTCATCAATTTTCAACCTCTGGACAACTGAACCAACCTTCTCAAATAGTGCCGGCACTATCTCATTTAGTGGCGGGTCACCGACTGGATACACTGGTAGCGGTGGTACGATTATGTCGGTTACGTTCCGTACTCTTGGAGCCGGCTCACCGCGGGTGAGTATGACCAATGGTTCAGTTCTCGCTGCTGATGGTCGAGGTACAAATGTCCTCACAACGATGGGAAGTGGAGCGTATACGGTATCAGCTGTTGCCGACACCCCAATCCCTGAAGCAATTGTTGAATTTGTCCCGCCAGCGAATACTCCAGCTGCACCAAAAATCATCTCAGAGACCCACGGTGACGGTACGGGGTGGTCAAAAGAGCGTACCGCGCGACTCTCATGGACAGTTCCGGGTGATGTGACAGCAGTCCGTACCCTGCTTGATGAAAATCCGACTTCAATCCCGACCAAAGTCTATGATTCACCAATTCGTGATATCACCATCGATGATTTGCCAGATGGTATATCGTATTTCCATATACAGTTCAAAAACGATGAAGGGTGGGGCAGGGTAGCGCACTATCGACTGGCTGTTGACTCTTCAGCGCCACAAGGATTTGTCGTGATGTTGGCCCCTGATAGCAATCTCGCAAATCCGACCCAAACTCTTATCGCTACCACCACCGATACTCTTGGTGCCCCAATCAAAACCTTCAAGATACGAGTGAACAATGGTGAGGAGATTATCCAAGAGAATACTGCTGCTGGACAAATTAAGCTAGAAAATCTTTCGCCTGGACAGCAGGTGGTAGATGTGGAGGCAGTTGATGCAGCTGGCAACACGGTTGAGACCTCATTCACTTTTGAGATTGAAGCATTTGAGGCACCACGTTTTACTGATGTGCCGGCTATTGTTAATTCAGGAGTGATTCCAGTGATTACCGGAACCACAAGACCAAAGTCATCAGTTAAGGTTGTGCTGTCATTGGCTGGAGCGTCACCAATTGAGTACACGGTGACTGCTCAAGACGACGGAACCTTCCGTTTTGTGCCTGATGCAAAGCTAGTCGATGGTGTTTACAAAGTGTCTGCTCAAGCGACCGATGAGTTTGGCGCCATGAGTGAGTTGTCGAGTGAGATAAGCTTCGTTGTCCAGCCATCAGGGTTTGTACGTATTGGTGGTATCTTGATTAGCTTCCTCTCAATTATTGTGCCACTCATTGCACTCTTATTCCTCACTGCTTTTACTTGGTTCTTCTTCCTCGCTCGGTATCGTACCTGGCGAAGGAAGGTGGCGAGAGAAAGTGGTGAGGTGATGTCTGCACTCCATGAGCAGTTTAGACAACTCTCTACGGTTATTGACGAACACGAAGAAAAGCTCCAGTCATCACGAAAGACTAAGAAACTCACTGCCGCCGAAGAAGCTCTCATCACTGATCTCCGTACTGTTCTGAGAGGTGCAGAGTCGGTAGTTGAAAAGGAGGTGAAAGATGTTACTGATTTAACCGATTAACATGACAGAAAAACTGACTACAAAAAACATCGCAATTACACTTATCACTGTTATCGTAATTACAGTTGTTGCATCACGCTATATCAAAGCTGAGGTGAGTGAAGCGCTTCGTGATACTGAAGACACAGTGCGTGGTCAAATTGCGATTCAAACTGAACGGGTGCGAACAATTGCTGACGCCACAAAACTCAATCAAGGTGACGATGTAGCAACGTCTCTCGTGCTTGATTGTTCTGGTGATAATCGTCTCAAGTTTGATAGGTTGCTTGATAAGTTATCTGCTGATATCACTCGAACCGAGCTACTTGAACTCGATAGTATTTTTCCAGATTGTGCAAACTACACTGCTGAGATAAAAAACATCATGGCAGCACGTCTCTTGCAAGAAGTAGAAATATTTGATCAGCATAAACAGCTCCTTGATAAACTCCGTGTTGAAGATGAATCTGTTGCGGCTAAAATTGACTTATGGAAGCGTGTTGCCGAAGGTGAGCAGAACGCGGCAAAACAATACAGACAGTTGGTCAGCTTACAACGAGATATTATTCGTACGCTACTGGCAGGTAAGTCCAAAGATTCAGCTGAAATTAAGGCAATACTCACACAAGTCACTAATGTAAAGAATGAAATGACAGTTACCCGCTCACAAATTGAAAATGTCCGTGCCGAGCTTGCGGCTTTATGATGCAACTTTTACGTACTATTCTTGAGAAACTAGCACCAAGCTTTTTTCTCCGTAATACGAAGACAATTCATTATGCATTCTCGCTCCTGCTTCTCATGGCATTTGCGGTGGGAGTGGCGAGCGTAGTTGGTTCAGAGCGAACGAGCATTCTCATTGAATCATCAGTAGAGACGGTAGTTGAGAATGATTTATTCTCAATTCGTGTCTATGCGGTGGCAACCACACCGGTTAATGCGGTGTCTTTATCGATAGCGACACCATCAGAGTTTGTTGAGGTGATGGGTGTTGATAGAGGGGAGTCAGTTATCACCCTCTGGACGAATGAGCCAAAAGTTGAGGGTGGGGTAGTAACCCTCGAAGGCGGAACGTACCGCCGAGGTTTTGTAGGGAAACACCTGATCGCAACAATCAATCTAAAAGCAAAGAAGAATGGGCAGGCAACAATTGTAGCAACTGATGCTAATCTACTTGCGGGCGATGGGCGTGGGACGGTGGTAGCAACAGATATATCGAAAGCTAAACGTAGTCTGTCGATAGGAACAAAGTCTACCGACGGGGAACAGGTAACGTTTGATGCAGCGGTTGTTATTGTGACTGACCTTGATGGAGATGGAGCGGTCTCACTCAGTGATATATCTACTTTTATGGGAGAGTGGATACGTCAGAACAATCGCTATGATTTTAATAATGATGGAGCAATGACTTTTAAAGACTTCTCGATTCTTCTGGCTAACTACTTTAAGTCCGCCTCTTAGTTAGTGTTGATAACCAATCGGGAGTCTTGACAGTACACTGGTATTATATGTGTACTGGAACTGTTGTATCACCATCAGTCCAATTACGATGAAACAAATACCAGCCCATACACAAAAAGTAACACTCACTACAGTGAGGCAGCCAATTGGTCTTTACCGTTTGGTATTTCAGAGTGTGTGGTCAAGTTTGTTCGTCATTCTCCTCATCACCTCTTTCTTCCTTCAGACATTTGAGCGAGCGCTCGCAAATGAAGTTGTCGAAGAGTCTGCTACTTCGCTGTCGCCACTCATTACTGACGACTTGATAGAAAGAGTTGAATCAGATGCGGTACCGATTGCGATAGAGCGTGCAGAAACACCAACAGAAGATGTTCTGATACCACCAGAGATAACCGAAGCTGAACCGGTTAATCAACCGGATCCAACGACTATTCCGATTGATACTTCACCACCGCCACCACAGATTGAAGATGGTAATTCAGTACCCGAATCGCCTCCTGATATAGGCACTACAACGCTTGACGAAACTCTGACAGAGGAAATCTCTCCAGAGTCTTTGCTCGTAGATACTGGTACAAGTACGCCGACTCTGACCGTCGAAAGCGATCAAATGATTCAGTTTAATAAAAATAATTGTGTAGCCGTTGAGGATGGCTCATTCTACTGTCAAAAAGCCTCTACCTCGGTAGCGGTGGCAGATGAAGGCCTCTATAGTCTTCCGGACGCTGATGGTGATCTTGAGATTTACCTGAAGCGTGCTGGTGAACTTACCCAGCTGACACAGAATACTGTTGATGACGCGTCACCGTATTACGATCCTGCATCAGATACGATTGTGTGGCATCGTGTTATAGATGAGCGGTATCAGATCATGGTTATGGATGTAGCCTCTGGTGAGGAGACACAGCTTACCGATACTTCGACTAACAATATGGAGCCGTTTCGTTCGGATAACATAATTGTGTGGCAGCATTGGGAGAATAATGCCTGGCAAATTATGTTCTTTGATGGACAGACCATTGCTCAACTTACCGACACTGTTGAACACAATCTTGCACCGGTCGTCCGTAATGGCTTGGTAGTTTGGCATCGAATCACGAATGGTGTGAAGACAATTGAGGTCTACGATATTTCCACCGCCTCCTTTATGACTATTGAAGATGAGGGTGGTGGAACGGTTACTAATCCGCGTATGGTGCTTGTGTTTGATTCGACTATGGATAACGGTGATACTGTGACAAAGGGCTATGACCTTGTCACAGGTGAGATTACTGAGTTTGAAGCAGAACCAGCCCCACTACCAGAAGAAATTCCAACTCCTGATCCAATTGAGGAAGCGAGGGCACTAGTCCAGTCAAAGTCGACTGGTCGTGAGTCTGGTGAAAATATTGACACTGATTTAACTGGTTCTACAACGCCGATGATTGATCCGCCTATAGATGCCGTGACGTCAAGTTCAAGTTTCACAGCCGGAACAACATTAACACTTGACCTGAGTTCAGCGACGTCAAGTATAGTGACAGAGTTACCACAGGTAGCACCACTCCCTGCAGATTATATTACTGATGTTGTGATACCTCCGTATCAAGCGACATCTTCTCAGGATATCGATACTGTGGTGGAGTAGTTTCTCTACAATAAAAGCGTGGTCTCGTAACCCTGAACGTGCGAGAATAAAGGCATGTGGAGGTTTCCCATGTCTTTTTTCTGTGACTGCAGGCGACCAGTGGCTTTGCTGTTGCTGGTGGTGACGTTTGGTCTCAATCTCACTATTCTTGAGTATGTGACTTGGCCACAGTTCGCTGAGGCAGCGGTTGTAACGGTTGATGCCACCGTAAGTCTCGATGCTAACGCCTTTTTCTTTGGTGGCTCACAAACAGTTTTCGTTTCTGATCAGGTGGGGTATAAGTTTTATCCTGATAGTACCGGGCAGTGTGTGTATAGTAAAACCACTAATGGTGCAGTGAGTTGGAATACTCCTGTTATTGTGGATGCGCAGACTGACTGCGCCAGTATTTCTGTATGGTATGACCAGTGGACACCAAATGATTACGGTACTTATATCCATATCGCAACTATGGATACAGCTGCTGCAACCGATCGTCTTTACTACAATCGCCTCGATACCACCAATGATTCATTACTCCTTGGTACTACTCCAGTGGTGACGAGTAGTAACTCAGGCCAAGGCGGTACGTTTGTGTCTGGTACCAATAGCGTAACTGTTACAAAGAGTACCAGTAATGAAGTGTTCATGGCTGTCTCAGATGCAACTGATTCGTTTGTGGTTCGCTGTTCTACAAACTGTAACTTGACCACTGGCTGGACCGAAGCGGGGACGGCCTTTATGGACCTTGATAATGATTGGAATATACTCATGCCCGTTTCATCTGGCGGTGTACTCCTCATTAACCGCGACATTAGCCTTGATGATATCAGATCACGCTTTTGGAATGGTTCGTCGTGGTCAGTGAGTTGGACTAATGTCGATACGAATGCAGTAGAGAATGCGACCTATGACGTGAGTATGGCAGCGGTAATTGATCATACCAATGGCGACATTTATCTAGCCTATGGAGCCGATCACGATAACTACACGACCCTCGACCACGACATCCGTACGGCTAAGTTTTCTTCTGGATCTTGGACTGGTACGACAGCTGTGTTTACTAATCGTGCGCTCCGTGGACTCCATACCGTTGCGATTGCACTTGATACCAATACGAGTACTGTCTATGTTGCATACATCCTCCGCACGACACCAGGCACCGCGACGACCGGTAACGTGTACTGGGCTACATCTACCTCAGCAATGTCTGCCTGGAGTGCAGAGCGTGGACCAGTTAATATCACCGCTGGAGATCTTCGTGGACTTGACCTCAACCTCATGAGTGATGAGCGTATCTATGTGACGTGGCAGGACCCGGCTCCAGACGATATCTTTGGTGAAACTTTAGCAGATATTGCACCAATAACGAAGTTGACTGCAAGTGGTACCCCAAGTACGACCATTGTTGCGAGTACCAGCAATGCGTATGTGGGTGGTAAGTTTGTTATACGTGAGAGTGTCACAAGTCGTAATTTGACCGATATACTCTTTACTGAACGTGGGACTATAGCGGCTGATACAGCGCTCGCAAATGTGCGCTTGCGCTATGACCTTGATACGACCGCGCCATATGATTGTGCGAGTGAGTCATATGCTGGTACCGAACCACAATACGGCCTTACCGATACCGATGGCTTCTCAAGCACTAACGGTACTGTCTCGTTTGCTGGGCTCGTGAATATTTCTCCAACCCAAGCCTTTTGTGGGTATGTTGTACTCGACGTGCTTGATAGCGCCCTTGATGGAGATACGCTAGCGATATCTGTTGAAACGCCGAATACTCACGTACTGGTGACTGGGGGTGTACTCGTGTCTCCAGCTGGTCCAGTTCGGTTTGCGACTTCAACCTTAATTCAAAATGATGAGTTGACCCAAACCAGTTACCATTGGCGTAATGACAATGGTACTGAAGCTGCGGCTACCTCAGCTACTGGTGGTATAGCGAATACTCCGATTGCTGCGATTCTTCCTAATGTACCCCGTCGACTTCGTCTTCAGGTCTCAAACGAGGGTAGTCTCACGAGTCCAGCGACCGCCTTTCGTCTTGAGTATGCAGAGGCTACTCCAACCTGTGATGGAGCAACTGGATGGACAGACGTTGGGGCAACGAATGATGCCTGGAATATGTCACTCTCAGCTAACCTCACTGAAGGAGCCAATACAACCAATATCGCAGTGGCAACTGGAGGTGTGGCTGATGAGAATACTACTTTCCTGACCCCGAACGGTGGTGTTCGAGAGTCCTCGTCTCAAACTGGTTCATTGACGTTATTAAACACTAACTTTGTTGAACTTGAGTATTCTATCGTGGCGTCAACCTCAGCCTCTGAGGGGTCGACGTACTGTTTTCGAGTTACCAATGCCGGAACACCTCTGCCGGTATATACCCAGTATCCGGCTGCTACCATTGCGGCGGACGTGTCGGTCTCTGCCAGTGGCACCCAAGCGACATCACTTGTAATTCCTTCAACGGTACAACATGTTGGAGGACAGTTTGTACTTCGTGAAAATACCAGTAATCGTAATATTACGAGTATTATGATTACAGAGAATGGTACCGTTGACGGTGCTGTTGGTTTAGATAACATCCAGCTCCGCTATGATCTTGATACCACCGCACCGCAAAACTGCGCGAGCGAAACCTATGCTGGTACTGAGGCGCAATTTGGAGTAACTGATACAGATGGATTTTCGGGTGCTAATGGTACGTCAACCTTTACGGGTACATTAGCGGTTTCAACTACTTCCACCGTCTGTCTCTATGTGGTATTTGATGTAACCGGCTTGGCAGTAAATGGTGAGACGGTACAAATCGAAATTAATTCACCGGCGAACGATGTACAGGTGAGTACCGGTTCGGTGTCACCATCTACACCAATAGCACTCGCTGGTACGACAACGCTTGCTGGTGCGGTGATGACCCAAACTGGCTACCATTGGCGTAATAATGACGGTGGTGAAGCTACTTCGACTTCTGCCACAGTAGGGACAGAAAACACTATATTAACAGAGCATCTTGCGAACAGCCCAATCCGTCTTCGTTTAGCACTCTCAAATGAAGGTGCTGCTACATCTGTTGCATCCACCTACCGTCTTGAGTTTGGTCCACGGGTAACAACGTGTGATGCAGTGAGTGTCTGGACACCGGTCGGTGATGCGGCTGATGACTGGAATATGTTTGATTCGCCAGCGCTCATTAATGGTGCAAACACGACAAATATCGCTGTCGCTACTGGTGGAGTTACTGATCCAAATCCCACATTCATTGTTGCTAATTCCGGTGTTCGTGACACTACTTCCACATCGTCGAGTCTCACTATCAGTACGACCGAATTTGCTGAGCTTGATTTTAGTATTACCTCGACGAATATCACCGCCTTTAATACAACCTATTGTTTCCGACTCACGGCTGAGGGTCGTCCGCTTCAGACCTATACACAGTATGCGCAACTCACGACCGCACCGAAGCGTGACTACAAAGTGCAACGGGGTGTGACGGTGGTCGCGGGTCTGACGCAGACACTTACGGCTGGTGTTGATTACACTGCACCGAGTGCGTCATCAACCGCATTTGTGCGCATTACTGATACGCATCATACCCCGCCAGGACGCACCACTGCTGGTGGTGGTGCACAAAACGCTGACGACTACACGGCCTACATCAGTAATCCAACGAATATCACCACAAGCTTCACTATCTCGCGCCCACCAGCAGCGACGGGTAACACTCGCGTGACCTGGGAAATAGTCGAGTTTATTGGTGATGCTGGTACGGATAACGAAATGATTGTTCGCGGTGGTGGTGCAGTGAACTTTGCCTCCGCATCGACGAGTGCAACTGGTACGACAGTCTCTGGTATAGCCGATGATGCTGATGTGGTCGTCTATATCACTGGAATAGAGAACCGCGATATCGCGCGCAACCTCTTTTATGCACAGCAAGTGACCGCTGAGTGGGATGCGACAAATGATAGACCAATCTTTCGTCGTGGAGCCGGTGGAGCGATTATTAATGTTAGCTATGCGGTGGTTGAGTACACGGGTATAAACTGGCGCGTGCAACGGGTCGAGCATACGTATGCCTCATCGACTGTAGTAGAGACAAAGCCAATCGATCCAGTAAATAGCTTAGCTCGTACCTTTATTCATACCCAAAAGCGCATGGGGGCACTTGGTAACGTCAACAACTTTGGTCACGAGGTCTGGTTATCGAGTATAGGACAAGTGTCGTTCAATCTTGAACCAGCAGCTACTACTCCAACTGGCCATGTATCGGTAGCGTGGGTAATTGAGAACCAACAAACGAGTGCTGGTGCCATGAAAGTGCAGCGTACCAATGGTACGACAAACGCGGGCACTGAGCCGGTAACACTAAGTATTTCACTCTTTACTCCGATTGAGTCAACTAATAATGCATCTATCTTCGGTATGTCGCGAGTAGTTGGTGCGAACACTAACTTCCCGCTTGTAAATGCTGGTCTTCGTATTACCGGCACCTCTACGTTTGAACTGTGGCGTAGTGAGGCTTCCGCTGAAATGACCTACCGAACAGAGGTGGTCGAGTGGCCAGTGAGTGGGCTTGCAGTGCGCCAAAACTACTATCGTTTTTATGTTGATAATAATGCACTAACGCCAGCTGATCCATGGCCACCTGGTCCTGTTGATGTTGGTGAAAATAGTCCGATTACGGCACTTGATGAACCACTTGGCGAGAGTGAGGTTGTGCGCCTCCGAATGTCACTACGAGTAGCTAACGCTATTTTGCCTGCTGGTCTTTATGATTTTAAACTACAATACGGCCTCCGAGTGACGTCTTGTAGTAGTGTCGGGACCTGGACTGACCTTGGTGCAGCCGGTGGTTCTGGTGCATGGCGCGGCTACGCTGCTACTGGCACTACCGATGGCACAGCACTCAGTATTAATCCACCTGATAGTGGCGACTTGCTCATTTCTGTCTCAGATAGAGCTGGTAGTCTTGAGGAAGAGAATCAAAGTCCAGCTAACCCATATTTGGTTAACCCAGGAGAGGACCTCGAGTATGACTGGTATGTGCAACATAACGGAGCGCTTTCTCGTAATACATACTGTTTCCGCATGGTTCGTAGTGATGGAACTCCACTCGATGGCTACCTCAACTATCCGCAGCTTCGTACTGCTGGGTACGCACCTCAAACTAAAAATTGGCGCTTTTACGAAGATGCAGAACTTGAGACACCACTTTCACCACTATCTAGTGAAAATATCTCACCAATTGAAATTCAAAATCAAAACGTGATTGCACTTCGTGTGACGGTCGGTGAACGCAAGAATGTAACTGGGCAGAATGTGAAGTTCCGATTGCAATACGATGAAGATCCGAACTTCACCAATCCAAAAGAGTTAGCAGCTACCTCGACCTGTACTGCTACCTCCACCTGGTGTTATGCCGATGGTGGTGGGGTAGATAATGCGACGATTACCACTAAGGTGCTCTCAGACGCCGATTCATGCACAGCATCAGTTGGTAATGGCTGTGGTACGCACAATGAGAGTCCAACGTTTGTTCCAGGCTTTACCCATCAGCCAAGTGCCAATAAAGAGTTTGCCTTTTATATCCGTCATGCGGCTGCTCGTGCTGGTGCGGTCTACTACTTTAGACTGTATGAAGTGTTTGAAGACGTCCCTGTCCCGGTCGCGAGTGGGGAAGTTACACCAAGTCTCGTGGCAGAGACAGCTAAGCTCACACTTACGATTAATGGGCTTCCAAGTGGTACCACGACCGCAGGTATTACGACTACTGCTTCCTCAACGCCATCAACGGTGGCATTTGGCTCACTGCCGCTCAATACCGATGTGTATGCAGCGCATCGGATTGCGGTGACGACGAATGCCACGGAGGGCTATCGGGTATTAGCATTTGCTCGGCAACAGCTCCTTAATGTGTATGGTACAGCGATTCCATCGGTGACCGGTACTAATGCGGTACCAACTGCGTGGTCGGTCGGTTGTAGTTTGAGCGCGTCTGGTTGTGTTGGGTACCACGCAACTGATGCTGTCCTTTCTGGCGGCTCAACCCGCTTTGCGGCACTTGATACGTATGCCGGACTTCATACGACACCGGCTGAAGTCATGTACAACCCTATACCAGCGAATGATGTTCATGATATTGTATATCGAGTTCGCGTTGGATCGACCCAGCCGGCAGGTAATTACGAAACCGAAATCGTCTATATTGCTATCCCTACCTACTAGTATGAAAGCACTACTCATCTGTCTCGCACTATTTATTACCGTACCGCAGTTTGTATTGGCAAACAGTTATAGTGTGACACCGCTTGTGATAGAGCGCGATGTGTCAGCGCGAGACATGCTCGAGGAGACCATTAAGGTGACCAATACTGGCACGGTACCGGTGAAGATATTTCCGTCGGTCAATGCCATTACGCTTGGTGAAGATGGTTCGATTGAGGAGTTTATTGCGCCGGTTATGACCGATCAGACGACAAATGTTGCAAGTTGGCTCGCTATCTCTCGCGCTCGGATAGAGCTTGCTCCCGGTGAAACGAAGCGTATCCCACTTTCAATTACCATCAATCCCCAGGCAGTTCCGGGTGAGTACTATGCGCTTATTGGGTTTGGGAGTGGCGATAAGCGTGATGAAGCAGAGGCTGCAGTCATGGCAGGTCGCGCACCTGGTGTGACGGTCCGTCTCGCGATAGCTGATAAGAAAAACGAATACCTTCGACTGCATTCATTTGTGGTCGACCGCTTTGTCACCAATCCAGCTGAGAGCCTCGTGCGCTACGAGCTTGAAAATATCGGGGACACCCCAATATCACCAAAAGGTGAGATTATTATTTACGATGTGCGTGGTAAGGAGGTTGGAGCAGTATCCGTAAATGATGCTGGTGAAGTACTCGAGCCGAGTACTCGTCGAGAGTTTTCAGCAACACTACCCGCTACCGGTATTTATGGTCGTCACAAAGCTTTTCTTAATCTTGAGTATGGTAGTACCCAGCGAGCAAATTTGTACGACACTACCTTTTTTACCGTAGTACCGATTCTTTATATTATGATTGCCTTTGGGGTGCTCCTCTTAACCACCCTTATACTCACGCTTTTGTATATCTTTAAGCAGCGTCGACACCATCATGTCGATGATGAGTCAGTCGCAATGTATATCCGCGATGGGGTTCATAGTGATCTAAAAGACCATGACATCAATCTTAAACACAATTAAATACTCGTTAGTCGCTATTTGTATAGGGATACCGTTTTACACGCTTGCGCAACAACCAGACACGCAAACACTCACGGTGTCACCAACACTGTTTGAAATGCGGGCCGAGCCAGGTCAGGCCTGGACGAGTGAGCTCCGCGTCATTAATGCCAATAATTATGAAATTACGGTATACCCAGAGCCGGTAAACTTCGCACCACTTGGTGAAGATGGTCGAGGTGACCTCATCCCTATCATGAGTGAAGAAACTGGCGGTCAAACGCTTGCTGAGTGGATCACGGTACCTGTCGAACCGGTTGTAATCCCACCGCAACAAACGGCCACCATACCGCTTCAGGTGAATGTGCCGGATAACGCTGCTCCTGGTGGACACTACGCCGCCGTCCTTATCGGTACAAAGCCTCCAACAGAGGGTCGGCAAGCATCACAGGTTCAGACTGCACAGTATGTAACCTCACTATTCTTTGTTCGTGTTGCGGGAGATGTGCGTGAGGTGGCTGATATTCGTGAGTTTACAACTGAGCCCTCGGTTGTCCAACGTCCTGAGGTGACACTCTCGCTTCGGTTTGAAAACACGGGTAATGTCCACGTACAACCCCAGGGAGATATTAAGATTTTAAATATGTGGGGACAGGAGCGAGGTCTTATTCCAATCAATCATCAAACCCACTTCGGTAATGTCCTACCTGATAGTGTTCGAAAATTTACATTCACCTGGAAAGGGGATACAGCACTTTATGATATTGGTCGTTACAAAGCGGTGGCAACACTGGGGTATGGCGTTGAAGGCAAGCAATTTGTGACGAGTACGACATACTTTTGGATTATTCCGTACACGACAATTTTCCTCACGATTATTCTTGTGGTGGCAGTTATTAAAATCGGTGCGTGGCTCATTCGTCGATACATCGAGCGCATGCTTGCCCTCTCAGGAGTTTCTCCAGACACACGTCCATATGTACCACAACATATGCGTACTGGTACACTAGATTCGAAGACTGTTGTCATGCGTGGCAATTCTTATCAACGAGCAACGGCACCGGTGCGTGCGGGTTTCCTTGATATCCTGAAATCATGGCAAGCGGGAACTACCGTTAAGATGCGCCTCAAGTCACTCTTCCGTACGCTTCGTCATTACGCGAAGCTAATAGGAGCCTTCATCGTTGTGCTGCTAGCCTTTGTGGCAATTACCTATGTCATCGCGAGTATTATGAAAGAAGACACGCACTTTGAAGTTGCTATCAATAGTCCTGGAGCCGACGTGGTTATGTCATCTGAAGAAATCTCATACAACGAGTTAAAGCTAGACGAAACATTCCCAGAAGAAAAAATAGCCACACCACCAATTACCGTTGTAAACGCGAGCGGCAAGGTGGGTGCTGGTGCTCGTACGCAGATCGCTCTTGAGAAGGCTGGCTATAGCGTCTACGATCTTGATACTGATGAGAGTCGCCAAGATGAGCGCACGATAATCGTGTACTCTGCTAAGGATCAAGAACTGGCACTGACGCTTAGCCGTCTCCTGACTGGAGCACTCCTCTCGGCACGTGAAGGTGAGGAGAATAGTATTATCATCTATGCTGGGAGCGACAGCCTCTCACGCTAGGTGTATACTTAGGGTACCTTTATTTGGTAATCACAAAAACCTATGCGTCAAAGAGAAATTATCTTAGTCTGCGGTTTACTCGGAGCAATCGTACTCGGGATGTTTACCTACACCTACCTAGCCAAGCAGCAGCCAGCCCCAGTTGTGTCTGAGCCGGTCGCCGAAACTCCTACCCCAAGCCCACTTATTTCTCGAATCGAAGCCAAGCACTTCTATCGTGATGGTGTTCATACTATAGTAGGCGAAGTCATGATGCCGACACCGTGTGATCTGTTGACCTACGAGTCACGGGTAGCTGAATCGCTCCCGGAGCAAGTCACCTTCCAGTTTGACGTCATTAACAACAGTGAGATGTGTGCCCAGGTGATGACACCGCAGCGCTTTATGGTGAGTGCTACTGCGAGTGAGGCAGCAAATCTCTCCGCCACCTTTGCAGGGACTCAAATTGAGCTCAATTTGGTTGAAGCTGCACCGAATGAGACACTCGAGGATTTCGAGCTCTACTTTAAGGGATAGATTGTCATGGATGCTCGATCGTACAAACGCACCACCATCATTTTTCTCGTTGTCATGGCAGCGGTGATTCTGGCTGCGGCATGGTTTACCTATGACACGGTCACTGAGCGTCAGGATATAGCCAGTGATGCCGGACTCGCGTTTATTGGTGAAGAAAACAATCCAAATCGTTATACCAGTATTACCGGTGCACCAGTCTCAATATCAGAAGCAGTTGGGAGCCAAAAGCTCTACGTCAATTCGTGGGCTAGCTGGAGTCCGTTAAGTCGAGACGAACTGATTGCACTTAATGAAATTGCTGGTGAGTACAAAGACCGAGGAGTCACGTTTATTGCCCTAAACCGTAAAGAACCAAAAGAACAGGCAGAACGCTATCTCACCACCTTACCACCGCTTGATAACCTCCAGATTGTGATTGACACGGAAGATCACTTCTATAGTCGCTCAGGTGGCTATGCCATGCCAGAGACAATTACCTATAACGAAGATGGCACTCTCGTGCGTCATGAACGTAACCCACAAACCAAAGAGCAAATGCGGATTCTCATTGATGAGCTCTTAGCTGCTGAGTAAGTTGTACACGGTATCAGAACAACTTTGTCACACATTACGGTGGCTTTTCTGGTATAGTTTTGCTATATGGCTCGAGGGAGAATTATCGAGTATACCTTTTTCTTTAGTACGCTGGCGCTCGTTGGTTATATTGCGTGGCAAATATTTTTTCCGTTTCTGACGGCACTTGCCCTATCTGCGATAACCGTCATTATCTGTTATCCAATGTACCGCTTTATCTTGCGGTTCATTACGAGACAGAATCGAACCCTGGCGGCACTGCTGGCTACCTTGGTAGTGTTTTGTGCAGTGGTGACTCCGGTCTCACTTGTTTCCACCCTCCTCGTAAACGAATTTGTTTCCTTTTATCGCTCACTAGAGTCGACTGGTCAGCTTCCAATCGATACGATGATGACCGGTGTTGAAACAACCATCCAAACCTACATACCAACTTTTGATCTTAATCTCTCGGCCCAGATCCGTGAGAGTGTCTCGTGGTTTGCAGGCAATCTCGGTACTATCTTCGCCGGTACACTATCTGTTGTATTCACGTTCCTGATTGCTATGCTCGGATCATTCTATCTCTTCAAAGACGGTGAACGACTCGTTGCGTGGATGGTATCAGTTAGTCCACTGAAGGATACGGAAGACAAGGTTATTATGGATAGAATTGCTCGTTCTATTCGCTCGGTGGCGACTGGCACCGTGCTCGTCGCTATCCTCCAGGGTGTTGCAGCAGCCCTTGGTTTTTCTATCTTTGGTATCGATAGACCTATCCTCTGGGGTACGATTGGTGCGCTCGGTGCACTCCTTCCTGGCTTTGGTACAGCAACGATTATGGTGCCAGCGGTTGGTTACCTTATCTACATTGGAGAGTTTGGACCGGCAGTAGGTCTGGCTGTCTGGGGTATTGCGACGATGGTCATTGTCGACAACTTTATCAGTCCGTATCTCATGAGTCGAGGTAATAATCTCCATCCGTTTGTAGTACTCCTCTCAGTACTTGGTGGTATTTCACTGTTTGGACCAATTGGCTTTATTATTGGTCCGGTGATGGTGAGTCTCTTTATGGTACTCTTAGAGCTCTACAGTCTCTATGTGTCTGATGATAGATTGACCCCAACACGTAAAGCAAAGCGCTAATATGATAGACAAGAATCAAATTGAGACAATATTGAAAACTAATGGTATTCATCCAACTGCGCCTGATGAGGTTATTCGTTCTGTCCTCATTAGTGCCCGCTGGAACGACAATGATGTCGATACTGCCCTCATGGTTCTTAAAGAGAATACTGCGACAAATACCAGTCACGTTGATACGCTCCATCGTGTTTTTCATACTGATGAAAAGCTCTCGCCAGCAGACATTAGTGCTATGTTGGGAGTAAAGGTGGCCATTGATGATAGTGACCTCAAAGATCTCCAAGCTGAACGTCGTCGAATCGAGAAGACTCAGATGCGTGCCTCTCTTATCCTGGCTTTCAGTATCGTGCTATTTGGGTTAACCTATCTATTGTATGTCGAAAAAGCTGGAGTTTTCCACCCGTCAGAAAATCCTCCTGTATCTCAGCCTCGCTAGTGCTGGGGTTGTACTTTTACTTATTCAGCTGTTTATTCCTGCCACCATCGTTACAGAAGTCACCTTTGACTCCCAAGTCCTAGAAGTAACCCCAGTTCTTCCACCACCTCCAAAACCGCTAGTCATAAACTTTACCGGCGACATTATGCTCGGGCGACATGTCGAGGTGCTGCTCAACCGACATGGGCATGGGTATGTGCGTGCGAGCAGTTCGCCTCTCTTACCACCCGCAGATGCGACGGTGGTAAACTTTGAAAGCGCAGTCGCCCTCCCGCACATCTCAACTCCGTCTGGTGGTATGCGCTTTTCGACTGATGTACGACATATCGCGCTCTTGCGCTCACTTGGGGTGACACACGCATCGTTGGCGAATAATCATGGACGCGATTACGGACGTGATGGTCTTATGAATGCGTACAATGCTCTGGCGGATGAGCAGATAATCGCTTTTGGTGACCCAGTTTTGGTTGCTACCTCATCTCTCGTCATTATTCCTGGTGAGATAGACACTGTTGGTGTGATTGGGATCCATACACTTTTTGGTATGCCGGACGTTGAGACACTCGGCACACTCATGACTGCTCTCATCGCCTCAAGCACGTATCAGGTGGCATATATCCATTGGGGTAATGAGTATGAGCTCGTTCATAGTGGAGCTCAGTCTGCCTTTGCTCGTCGATTGATTGGACTTGGTGTCGATGCGATTATTGCCCACCATCCCCATGTGGTTCAGGATATACAGCTCATTGATGGTGTGCCAGTATTTTACTCACTCGGCAACTTTATCTTTGATCAGTACTTTAGCGATGATGTGCGTGAAGGTATGAATCTAACACTCACGCTTGCTACTACTACCGCAGCGTTTACTATCATTCCGCACGCACAGTGTGCGCTCGCAGTACCGTGTCCTCGTGATGCCACTTCAACAACGCGCTTCCTCGCAGCACTCGCAGACAGAAGTGAACCATCACTTCGAGAGCAAATAATGGCTCAAACTATCACTATTTCACGCTAGTGGTTGCACGATAGCGGTCACCATCGTACTATTAGTACTACTAACTTTTTGTGTATGTTTTCTAAGATAGAAATTGCTGGTATTGCCCTCAGTGTCACCGCGATGACCGGTGCTCTCTATTTGATTACCAAAGACGACAGCAAGGTGGTTGTAAATGTTAATGATCAGATGGCACAATCGGGTATGGTCTTTGTGTCTGATGAGGGTGACCCTGAAGCTAATCTCCGTAGCGCTATCATCAATGCAGCAGACGCAACTGGTAATCTCTCGAAGCTTGTGGTCGATGACGTGGTCATCGGTACCGGAGCTGAGGCAGCGGTAGGAGACACGGTAACCGTTCACTACATCGGAACACTCCAGAATGGTCAGGAGTTCGATAACTCAAATAAGCGCGGTGAGGCCTTCACATTCACCCTCGGCGAGAATAAGGTGATTGCCGGTTGGGAAGAGGGTATTCTTGGTATGAAGGCTGGAGGCAAGCGTATCCTCGTGATTCCGGCTGATAAGGCCTATGGTGCGAAGGGGTACGGCCCAATCCCTGGTGGAGCCAACCTGGTCTTCGCGATAGATCTCCTTGAGATTAAGTCAGGTAAATAAGAAGAAGGCCCGGAGTTAATCCGGGCTTTTTCGTGCAGATTTCTCCAAATACGCTATACTCGAACCCATCTATGTCACAGCGACCAGTATGGTTTGAAACCGAGGCTACCAGCACTAAGAATCTCGCTCGAGCGGGGGTTATTCATACACCACATGGTGATATTCATACACCAGCGTTTGTAGTGGTGGGTACCAAGGCCTCGGTCAAATCCCTCATGCCTGAGGATCTTACCCAGTACGTGGGGAACGAGGTAACACTCGCGAATACCTACCACCTTTTCCTCCAGCCAGGACATGAGGTCATTAAAGCTGGTGGGGGACTCAATGAATTTGCCAAGTGGCAGACACCGACCATGACCGACTCAGGCGGATTCCAGGTGTTTAGTCTTGGCGCTGCCTTCGGAAAAGGGGTGACCAAGTTCGCCAAAGGCGAGGTCGAGGAGACTGATGAGCTCCCGGTCAAGAAAGGGCTCAATGTGTACAGTCAGAAGTACGCCGAAGATCACGGCAAGCTCTGTATCATTGATGAAGAAGGGGTGACCTTCACCTCACATCTTGATGGCTCGATGCATCGCTTCACCGCCGAGCGGAGTATCGATATTCAGCATGCCATTGGGGCAGATATTATTGTTGCGTTTGATGAATGTACGAGCCCAACTGCGGATTATGAATACCAAAAAGAGGCAATGGACCGTACGCACCGCTGGGCGAAGCGAAGCATCCTCGCCCATAAGCAAAATTACGAAGCCTTAAAGAAGCAAGGTCTCTACGGCGTCATTCAAGGTGGTCGTTTTATGGACTTACGGCAGGAGAGTGCTCGTGTGCTCTCCGATATGGATTTTGATGGTTTTGGGATTGGCGGTAGCTTCAGTAAAGAGGATCTCGGAGACTCGCTTAAGGTAGTGAATGAGATTCTTCCAGACGATAAACCACGACACCTCCTTGGTATTGGTGAACCAGAGGATATTGTGCAGGGTATCCTCCAGGGTTGCGATACCTTTGACTGTGTCGCTCCAACCCGCATTGGTCGCACTGGCACGATTTACGTGCATACCGGTAACATGGTGACGACACCATGTGGTACTTTTACCTACCCAGAGACTAAGAAGCTCAATCTCCGCAATGCCCAGTACGTTAACGACCATACGCCACTCGATCCACTCTCAACTGGCTATGTCGCGCAGAAGTACACGAAGGCCTATGTCGCACACCTCTTCCGGGCTGGTGAGATTCTCGGACCACACCTCGCCTCAATCCATAACCTCAACTTCATCGTCAACTTCACAAAGAATTTACGCGAACAGCTTCTTCAAAAGTAGCTATAGGATAACCTCAAAAAGTTGAAGCCGGCTTGAGTTTGTGGGTTTATATTTTGAGTCTAGCGCGGTATACTCAGCAGCATGATATTTGACCTCTCAACCGAAAAGACGCCGGCGGGCGATCAGCCACAGGCGATTGAACGTCTCGTTGCTGGTGTCCGCGCCGGGAAGCGTCACCAGACGCTGCTTGGTGTCACTGGCTCTGGTAAGACCTTCACGGGAGCGAATGTTATCGCACAGATCGAGAAGCCAACCCTCGTCATAGCCCACAATAAGACCCTGGCTGCTCAGCTCGCGCAAGAGTACCGTGATTTTTTCCCGAACAATGCCGTCCATTACTTCGTTTCGTACTACGACTACTACCAGCCAGAGGCATATATGCCGACGAGCGATACCTACATCGAAAAAGAAGCGCAAATCAATGAGGAGATTGATCGTCTCCGTCACGCCTCAACTCAGGCTCTCCTTACCCGACCAGATGTGATCATAGTGGCATCAGTATCGTGTATCTACGGTCTCGGCTCGCCAGTAGAGTACGAGAAGAAGCACAAGAAGATTGAACGAGGCTTTCCTATTACGCGGACAGATATGCTCCGTCTCCTTATCGATATGTACTTTGAGCGGACAAATGCCGATCTTACGCCGGGGCAGTTCCGTGCTATTGGAAATACGGTTGAAATCATGCCGACGAATGAACGGGTTATTGTCCGCCTTGGGTACCAGGGGGCAGCCGTCTCCTCAATCACGAAGATTGATGCGGTGACGCGTGAGATTATTGCCGAGCTCGACGTTTTCTTCCTCTTCCCAGCCAAGCACTTCGTCTCACCTGAAGACGAGCGTAAGGTGGCATATGAGGATATCAAGCTTGAGCTTGAAGAACAGCTGAAGAAATTCAAAGCTGAAGGTAAGCTTCTCGAAGCGGAGCGTCTTCGTCGGCGCACCGAGCACGATCTCGCGCTTATTCGAGAGGTCGGATACTGTAACGGTATTGAGAATTATTCACGACACTTTGATCGGCGAAAGCCGGGTGAGGCGCCGTACACGCTCATCGACTATTTCCCGCATCTCCCCGATGGTACACCAGACTTCCTCACCATTATCGATGAGTCTCACGTAACCCTGCCACAGATTGGTGGTATGTATGCTGGTGACCGTAGTCGTAAGGATACCCTGGTCGACTTTGGATTCCGTCTTCCGAGCGCAGTTGATAATCGTCCGCTTAAGTTTGAAGAATTTGAAGCCAAGATTGGTGAGTGCATCTATACGTCAGCGACACCCGGCAAGTATGAGTTCGAGCATTGTTGTCCGATTGGTGCAGTCGGCGAAGGGAAGCAGAGTAAGAGTGGTACTGAGAGTCAAGCAGCCTACTTCCGTGGAGTAGATATCAATCGCTGTGTGGCAGAAGGCGATGTGGTTGAACAGATTATCCGCCCGACTGGGCTTATTGACCCCTATATCGATATGCGCCCAGTGACCGAGAAGGGTGATTACCCAGGTCAGATTAAAGACTTCATTGAAGAATCGGTGAAGGTCATTGCTGGTGGCGCTCGTGTTCTCACGACTACGCTCACTAAGAAGATGGCAGAAGATCTCTCCGAGTTCCTCACCGAACGTGGTATCAAGACGAAGTATATCCATAGCGATGTAGAGACCCTTGAGCGTATCGAGACCCTCACTGATTTCCGTAAAGGGAAGTTTGATTGTCTCGTGGGGGTTAACCTCCTCCGTGAAGGACTCGACCTCCCTGAGGTAGAGCTCGTCGCAATTCTTGATGCCGATAAAGCGGGCTTCCTCCGCAGTGAGACCGCGCTCATTCAGACTATCGGTCGTGCTGCCCGTAACGTAAATGGACGCGTCATTCTCTATGCTGATGAGATGACTGATGCGCTCACCTACGCGGTCAATGAAACTAACCGTCGTCGTAGCCTCCAGATGACCTACAACGAAAAGCATGGCATCACCCCTAAGACTATTGCGAAGGAGATTAAATCAATTGCCGACCAGCTCCGTACCCAGCACGATGAGACGGTTGATACGATGCTCAAGGTCGATATGGAGCTCTTCAAGCGAAATCCCGCCAAGGTCCTCAAGGAGAAACGTCAGCAGATGGCAGATGCTGTCTCTATCCTCGATTTTGAAACAGCCGCTATCATCCGCGACGAAATTGCCTACCTTGAAGCCGAAGCCGCCGGCAAAACCAAAAAATCAAAGAAAACCCTTATGTAACAGTGCCCTCCCTAGGCCGGTCCTAGGGAGGGTGTTTACAGTAACAGTAACGTACAAAAACTAACTATTACTATGCGACCATATCATAAGTCATCATATGTGGGAGGGATTGCGTTCGGACTGGTATTTATCGGAATTATTTTTGGCTTTAAAGGTGTTGTTATTGCTGTAAGTATTATAATTTTTCTTATGTACCGAGCATTTAAGAGGTGAGTTGATAACATGCAAGAAGCATAGCTGTTGCTAAAATAGACTGCTAGCAATTGAGCATTGTCTTAAAATACGTTACAGTACTTTTGGATATAAAGGAGGTATAATCATGACCACACTGACTCATCGTGGACTTATCTTGGCAGGTATTGGTCGAGAGGTGGACTGGAGGCGTCGCTACCGGACACTCGTCCATATGTCTGTCCGACACACGATATTCTGTCGGACCCGGATTGGTCTACCGGCGCCTACCTACCAGCAAGTCAAAGTGATGCTTCGTCGTCATGCGATGTTCTATTTTGGTGTCGGTACCTTGCGTGAATGGCTGGTCGAAATGCGTGCGAATCGTGATTACTTTGAACACTGTGAGAGTTTTCCGAATGCTGCCGACGACGACCTCATACTGTCTAACGACTAGCATCTAAAGCACCCGGGTAATTACCCGGGTGTCGTCTTTACCTCCCTAGGCCGGTCCTAGGGAAGGTTTGCTGCTTTTTATAATGACTGCTGTCTGCTATACTCATACCTATAAACCACTACCACCGTGCAGTGGCGTTTCGTATATTTATTGGGGTAATTGTTGACTATGGCACAAGACAAAAAAGGTGACGGGAAGAAGGTCATACGGACCAATATGGACGATCGGTCACAAAAGATCATCGTGCGTGGTGCTCGTACCCACAACCTCAAGGACATCACAGTCGAAATGCCACGTGGTGCCATGGTCGCTATTACCGGGCCATCTGGCTCTGGTAAGTCTTCACTCGCGTTTGACACCATCTTTGCGGAGGGGCAACGTCGCTATGTTGAATCGCTCTCACCATATGCTCGCCAATTTCTCAACAAAATGCAGAAGCCTGATGTCGATGAGATATCTGGTCTCTCACCAGCTATCTCGATTGACCAGAAGTCGGCGAGTCGTAATCCACGCTCAACAGTGGCGACCATTACCGAAATCTACGACTACCTCCGTATCCTCTACGCGCGTGTCGGGCAACCGTACTGTCTTGATGTTGATGTCCCGATCCAGAAGATGTCTCAGGACGAAATCCTTCGGGTTGTCCTTGATTCTATCGAGTCTAAAGAGGTGAAGAGTGCCACGAAAGCCCAGTCACAAAAGGTGATGGGGATTGAGGTCTCGAAGGGACGGGTGGTGGTGTTTGCACCAGTGGTGGTCGGACGTAAGGGTGAGTACTATCAACTTCTTTATGATCTCCTTGGTAAAGGCTTTGAAACGATTAAAGTGGACGGGGAAGTGAAGCAACTCCGTGAACGGATTGAGCTGTCAAAAACGAAACGACATGACATCGATGTACTCATCGACGAGATTTATGTGAGTGAATTCACCGATGATCCGAAAGGTTCGCGTGAACGTCTCTCAGAGGCAGTCGAGGTCGCCTTAGGTCTTGCCAATGGTCTTGTTAAAATCGAGTCGCCAGACGGTACCTCACGCATGCTCTCGGCGAAGTTTATTTGTCCAGTTGATGGGTCATCGTTCCCTGAGGTAGAACCTCGTCTCTTCTCGTTTAACTCACCGTATGGTGCTTGTCCTGAGTGTAACGGACTCGGTGTGGTTGGTATCTTCCAGAGTGATGTCTGTCCGGTCTGTGAAGGGGCACGACTCCGTAAAGAAGCACTTCGTGTCTACCTCGGTGGTAGCGACAAATCACTTGGTATCAATATCGTGCAGTTCACTGCGATGACCGTCAAGGAAGCGACGAAGTTCATTGAGGAACTGAAACTCACGAAGCATCAGCAAGAAATCGCCTGGCCGGCACTACGTGAAGTTATCGAACGCCTCGAGTTCATGAATAATGTTGGTATTGAGTATCTTACCCTTGATAGACGAGCTAACACGCTCTCCGGTGGCGAGGCGCAACGTATTCGTCTCGCGTCTCAGCTTGGATCGGGCCTCGTGGGTGCGCTGTATGTGCTTGATGAGCCGACTATCGGCCTCCATCAGCGCGATAACGACCGCCTCATCAAGACACTCACCGAACTCCGTGACCTCGGTAACACCATCATCGTGGTTGAACACGATGAAGACACGATCTATGCCTCAGACTACATCGTCGACATTGGCCCTGGCGCCGGCGTGCATGGAGGTAACGTGGTGGTCTCTGGTTGGCTTGAGGACCTCCTTAAAGCGAAGAAGAATGACTCTGGCTCATCGACCTTGGCCTACCTGCGACACGAAAAGAAGATTCAGATACCAGACCGCCGAGATAGCGAAAAAGGCTCTATCAAAATAAAAGGAGGAAAAGCCTTTAATATCAAGAATCTCAATGTCGATATCCCGCTCGGACGCCTCATCTGTGTCACCGGTGTATCTGGTTCGGGTAAGTCGACCTTCATGTACGAAATAGTCGATAAGAACCTTAAGGCTCGCCTCGAGAAAAAGTACCGCAGTCCAAAGACGTACAACTGTTCATCGTTTACCGGGACTGAGTACCTCGGTCGCTCAATCCTCATTGACCAATCACCAATTGGTCGTACGCCACGCAGTAACCCAGCGACATACACTGGCTCCTTCTCGCACATCCGTGACCTCTTTGCCGCCACTGGCGAGGCCCGTGCACGCGGGTGGAAGCCCGGCCGCTTCTCGTTTAACGTGAAGGGTGGTCGCTGTGAAGCGTGTCAGGGTAATGGAGAGATTGCGGTAGAGATGCACTTCCTCCCGACCGTGTTTGTGGAGTGTGATGTGTGTGAGGGTAAGCGCTTCACGAAGGAGACACTTGAGGTCACCTACCGCAAAAAGAATATCCACCAAATCCTCGAGATGACCATTGAGGAGGCGTATGAATTCTTCAAAGATGTTCCAGCCATCGAGGAGCGCCTCAAAACCCTCCTCGATGTCGGACTCTCGTACCTGAAGCTTGGTCAGAGTGCGACCACGCTCTCTGGCGGTGAGGCACAGCGTGTAAAGATTGCGTCTGAGCTCTACAAACCACATACGCAGAAGACCCTCTACATGCTTGATGAGCCTACCATTGGTCTCCACTACGATGATGTCCGTAAACTCATTGAGATTCTCCAAGAGCTCGTGAATAAGGGGAATACGGTGATGGTGATTGAGCACAACCTCGACCTCGTGAAGTGTGCCGACTACATCATCGATATTGGCCCTGAAGGTGGCGCTGGTGGCGGTGAAGTCATCGCCAAAGGGACACCCGAGCAAGTGGCCGAAAATCCGAAGTCTCATACCGGTAAATACCTTAAGAACGTGCTCTAGGTCTCATAAGCAAAACCACCGCGTCACGAGACGTGGTGGTTTTGTTATACACGAGCTGATTGTTGCGCTTCAAAAAGACGGGAGTACAATGCACCACGGAAACAGTGAAAGGGGGATACAAGATGACCCAAGCCGGTGACAACGAGGAACCTGAGCGCCAGAAGCGTGAAAAGTCGAAGCAGCAGCAGGGAGAAGATTCGACCAAGCAGTCCGAAACATCCTCCAAGAATGACCGCGAGCAGATGAATGAATACATCCGCCAGCTGTATGGCTGAGCTCATGCAGTCTCAATCGACACCGCCACCCGATCCACGTGGTCGTGACGTTGTACCCACCCACGCTACCTATGAACGTGGCTGATACGAAACGAAGCCCGCCAGCTTGTCTGGCGGTTTTCCTTTATCCATATAAATCGTTATGCTAGTCTATAGATAGTCGACCAGATACGGAGGGTGTCATGAAGTACCTGCGGTACATGGTAGCGAGTTCTTTCTATCTCACTTTTATTGGCTGCTTATTACTCGGTTCTGTCTCGCTTTCTACCGGCGGGAAAGAGTTCTTTGATGGAGTACTGTACTTTATCTTGGCATTTATTGCTCTTGCTGCTGGTGTAAAGATTACAAACAAGCAGAACGACTAACCGCCCCAGCACCGATGATTGGGGCGGTTTTTGATTTGTGGTAGAGTACCCGTATGACAAAAGGAGACCTCAAAGCCCTCGCGCTCCCGGACACCCCTGGGGTGTATTTTTTCCTTGGCCCACAAGAGCAGATTCTTTATATTGGGAAGGCGACTTCGCTCAAGAACCGTGTCCGTAGCTACTTCGCGAGTGATATCAAAGAGAAACGCTCTGAGCTCATTGAAAACATGGTTACTGAGGCGGTGACAGTATCAGTCACTGAGACTGAGAGTGTGCTTGAGGCACTTATTCTTGAGACGAATCTCATCAGGACACACAAGCCGCGGTACAACACTCGTAGTAAAGACGATAAGTCATACAATCACCTCGTGATTACGAACGAAGAATGGCCACGCGTTCTCGTCGTTCGAGGCAAAGACCTCACCGAAAAGTTTACTGAAAAGGAAATTAAATATCACTTCGGACCGTTTCCGAGTGGCAGTCTCTTGCGCGAGGCGCTTAAGATTGTCCGTCGCCTCTTTCAGTTCTATGACACCAAGGAGCCGGTCGGGTTTGAACGGACCAAGCTTGCCCGTGGTAAAGTCGATTTTAATCGTCAGATTGGTCTCTATCCAAATCACACTGATAAGCCGCTGTACGACCGTACCATTAGGCACCTGAAGCTCTTCTTTGAAGGTAAAAAGCGCCAGATTATCACCGAGCTCACGAAGGATATGCTCAAAGAAGCAAAAGCCGAGCGATTCGAAATGGCAGCCAAGATTAAAAAGCAAATCTTCGCCCTTGAGCATATCCAAGATATCGCACTCATCAAAGCTGAGCGTGCTACCGCTCGCACTGGCCAGACACTCCGCATTGAGGCATACGATATCGCGCATATGGACGGCCAGGATATGGTTGGTGTCATGACGGTGGTTGAAGGGAGCGAGCCACAAAAGGATGGCTACCGCAAATTCAAAATAAAGACACTCAAAGACGCCAACGACCCCGCGGCTCTCAAAGAGGTGTTAACGAGACGTCTCGCGCACCCAGAGTGGCCGTTTCCAAATATCATCGTAGTTGACGGCAACGAGATTCAGAAGCGCGTCGCCGAGCTTATTCTTGCCGAGCATTCGCTCCTTATACCGGTCGTAGCAGTCGTCAAAGACGATAAGCACAAGGCAAACCGTATCCTCGGCCCACAGGCACTCATTGAGGCGCATCGTCTCGAGATACTCCACGCCAACGCCGAATCACACCGCTTTGCCATCAACTTCTTCCGCACCAAGCAACGCAAGCGCTCGCTATCTTAGTAATGTTGTAGATGTATCACCGTAGGTATATAGTAATGCTGGAATCAAATAGAGGAGTTCATGAATGACCAATAGCCCAAAGCAGAGCAGACGTGTGTCACTGCCAAATAGACGAACAGGGTACACGCAGTCGGTCGTTATCTCTGGTCACAAGATTCATCTTCGGACCGGAGAGTATGGTGATGGAAAGCTTGGCGAGATAATTATTGATACGGAGAAAGAAGGTGCGCTTGTTCGTAATCTCCTTATCAATTTTGCCAAGTCAGTCTCTCTTGGTCTTCAGCACGGTGTTCCGCTTGAAGCCTTCGTCAGAGCTTTTACCTTCACTCGATTCGAGCCGGCAGGAGTAGTTGAGGGGAATGACTCAGTGACTCAAACGACGTCAATTCTTGACTATGTGTTCAAAGAATTGGCGATCAGCTATCTTGGTCGGACTGACCTCAGCAATCAAGGTCTTCCGCCAATTGATTCTGATGTAAAGCCGACGAAGTCGCCACAGTCTGTCTCGAGTGGGTTCGTGCGACAGATGCTTGATGATATTGCATCGCAAGCTAGAGCGACAGTGATACCTTTGTCGACCGCAAAAGGCAAAAGACAGTCAAAAGCAAAACAGTCTGTCCATACCACCTGCACAAAGTGTGGTCAGACAATGATTGGTGACGGAAGCAGCCATATATGCTCCAGATGCGACGGCTAAATCGAACACAACACCAAAGCGAGCAGGTAACCCTGCTCGCTTTTGTATACATGATTTCAATACTCGCAATGTATTTATGGTAAACTGTAGCTACGTATGACTAAAAAGCGTGTCGCGGTATTGCGTGGTGGTCCGAGTACCGAGTATGACGTCTCGATGCAGACGGGAGCCGGTGTGATTGCTGCGCTCAATCGCCTTGGGTATCACGTTATTGATATCCCGGTTTCGAAGCAAGGTGAGTGGATTATCGACGGACGCGTAAAATCACCAGATAAGGCACTCCTGACAACCGACGTCGTATTTATTGCGATGCACGGCGCCTATGGTGAAGACGGCACCGTCCAGCGTATCTGTGAGCGACACCATATCCCATTTACCGGCAGTAGCTCGTTTCCTTCCAGTGTCGCTTTTAACAAAGACGTCACAAAGCGCGCTTTGCGCGAAGTGCTCCCGAAAATGCCGAAGCACGTCCGTGTGACGCGTGAGCATGAACGTGACCTCCTCGAGGTCGTAAAGGTGGTCGAACGGAGCTTTGGCCCAGAGTATGTCGTAAAGCCGTCTCGTAATGGCTCATCCCATGGTGTCACCATGACTGGTGGTGGAGCGAGCCTCCTCAAAGCCGTTCATACCGCACTTCGTGATCATGATGAGTGTCTTGTTGAGGAGCGTATCCGTGGTGTTGAGGCAACCTGCGCCATTCTCGAGGATTTCCGTGACACGAGTCACTACGTTTTGCCACCGATTGAGATTGTCCCGCCACAGAATCGTGAGTTTTTTGACCTGGAGTCAAAGTACAATGGTACCACTGCCGAAATCTGCCCCGGACGGTTTAGTTACGAAGAAAAACAACGTATTGCCGACCTCGCGCTCCTCGTCCACCAGACCCTTGGCCTCACGCAATACTCACGTACCGATTGTATCGTCCGTGATGGTGAGGTGTACTTCCTTGAGGTAAACACGCTTCCTGGTCTTACGAGCGAATCACTCTTCCCGAAGGCTGCCGCGGCGGTTGGACTCCCGTTTGACGCACTCATCGACCATCTCATTAAAACGGCTCGTGTATACTAGTGATCATGGAGAAGCGTTCTACCAAAACCAAAAAGAAATCAGCTACGCCGACACTCTCACGCGTAGAAAAAAAGCGTATTACGCGCCTCGGTGAGCACTGGTCACTTGATGCCAAAGAACGTCACCTCACTGCCACCTTTACCTTTCCAAATTACCTCGACGCACTTATGTTCGTCACCCGTATCTCAGTCCACGCTGAGGTGCATCGTCACCACCCTGAGGTGTGTCTTTCTTACGGAAAGGTGGTGGTGACGCTCACCACGCACGAGGCCAAAACCGTGACCACGCTCGATATCGAGCTCGCTGAGGCAATTGAACGCGTGCTATCCACGCAGAACCGCACCCGTACACACGTGTAACAGGGTATACTACACGTATATGAATTTAGAAGGTACCAAACACGAAAAGGCTGTACTCGTAATCGTAGCCTACATTATTGGATTCACCTCAGGCTTCATTGCTTTTGGGGTGGCAAACTTATCATCTAACAATCAAGTTGCTGAAATCCCTCCAGTAACCACCGGTTGGCCAGAGGGCTACATGCCACCAACCGAGATGCCACCAATGGAGACTATGGAGATGGAGGCAATGCCGTTGCCAGATGAGGCAGCCTACTACCAGGACGGCAAGCTCTATGCCACGGTCGGTGCTGAGCGTTTTGTGCTCTCGCTCCACTCAGAGATTATGCCAACGGAGAATGTTGAAGGCTTTTCAACCCAGGGCATTCACGAAAACCTCCCGAAGTACGCCGCTTCAGCTGATGGTCGCTACGTATACTTCTGTGAACAGCAGACCACCGATCCAGAGTGCACCAGCTTTATCTTTGATGTAGCGAAAAGTGTCATTCAGCCAGTATCAATTGATGGCGAGCGCCTTATTACTCCAAACGAGGTAGCTGAAGATGCTCGCTGGGAGGGTGATCGCATCGTCATTGGTTCATACACCTCAGACGCAATGGATACCCCGTGGAAGGTAGCCCTCGCACAGTAGTCTCCTTGACTCTGACACTAAATCTGCGTATTATATGGACCAGCTTGCGATTGTCGCGATCGCAAACTTGGGCCTGTAGCTCACTTGGTAGAGCGCCTCATTTGCACTGAGGAGGCAGCGGGTTCGAATCCTGTCAGGTCCACCACCGTAATATAAAACACCACCATTAAGTAATGGTGGTGTTTTATATTAGCAAGCAATAAGTATTGCTTGCGTACGGTGGTGGAAGGCGGAGACATGTTTTCGAGCTACTAGCGAGAAAACGGTCGAGCCGGGGTCGAGAACACTTAGTAGATTGAGAACGCAGTGAATCAATCTACTTAGTGATTCGTGACCACATCGGCGTACTACATTTGAACAGGATGAGAACCGAGGTGCGGCGAAGCCCGCAGACGAGTTTACGAGTCGAGGACCGCACCGAGTGGGGGTCGAGCGAATGAGCTAGATTATGAGTGAAACGAAATAATCTAGCCATGAGAGTGACCGAATCGTGTTAGGTCTTAGAAACTCGTGACCACATCGCTACCAAAAAATAAAACAAAACCCCGATGCCAGACCGGGGTTCTGCCGGTGACATCAGGGTTATTCCTTTTCGATGAGTGCATTCAGTCGTGAGATGTATTCCTCAAGTGCAGCTCTCGAGAGAGTTTCCACTTTCTTGTCGAGAGTGGAGTGTTGTTGCTTGATTATTTGATCAAGCTGCAGCATGGCGTTGTTGTAGGTGGTAAGTGCCAGCCGTTCTTCTTCGTAGAATTTCCTCACCTCATCATATGTTGAGATAAGTGCCCTGATTCCGTCCCAGTTGCCCCGATATTCTGCTTCAAGCACGAGGATGAAGAGATCGAGACTAGCCCTCCGAAGCCTATCTAACGATTGATCCTGAGATCTATAGTACGCTTCTTCGGCTTCGGTAATTGCCTCCAGTCTGGCGGCTATCTCCCAGTCTGCCTTGATTTGCGAAAGACGACTCTCGTAATCCGCATGAATCTGGCGGATGGTAGTCTCATCCGCAACAGCAGGGAAGGAGAGGCCGACTAAGACGGCGATGGCAATTAGACTCCGAAAGAACATTGTGAACTCCTGTTGTTCGTTGCTTGCACACAATACGACTAATATACCGCTGTGTCAATACATTTCTATATAAAGTAAAAGGCCCGCGAACTCGTCGCAGGCCCTTCCTCTTAAAACGTCACCGGCTCTCTTCTGTTTGAATTGATGATGTCGATGCAGAGCACTATCTTCGGTAACGGACGTGGCTCATGTTCTGGTCCACCCCAACCGCTAGGATCAGGTCCTTTAATGACGTCGCCATCTTCGCATTCATAATCACACACCTCAAGCTCAATGCCTGCAAACGCACCTTTCGTGGTTGAGACCACGATTTCCGTTTCGCCATCAAGCCCAAGGGCAGTGATTGCTTGGAGCAAATCTTTGATTTTCATGGGAACCCCGCTTTTTCCTCAGCCGTATAGTACATGCCCCAGATTGTCTGTCCAGTCTTGGTATACTACGAGTATGACCAAGACTGAGCTTACGACTATTATCACGAGTATTCAAAAGCGTCGGGTACAGTATCAGCAACGTCTGAACGAACTCCACCGTCTTATTCGCGAAATCGAAGGAGACACGGTATTTAAGGAACAAGCCTTTCATGAGTACCAAGCTCTTTTAACAGAGGCAACCACTGTCCATTTTGACTACACGAAGCACCTCCGCCACTACTATCCAATTGTAAAGCTCGCAAAAGACTGTCTCACCACCGATAAGGTCATCTCAGACACCCTCGCCACACTCCTCAATGAGCACTACACGATGATTATGTCGTTTACTGAGACACACATGCGTGATGTGGAGGAATACACCGCCCTCCTTGCTGAAGGCTATGAGCTTCAGCTCGAACAGCTCTAAACCCTGCACACCACGACGTTTCTCCCTACTATGACACCCACCACCATCACGCTCCTCATACTGCTTGTTGTGAATATGGTCACATTCATGGTGGTTGCACACGACAAACACAAAGCAATGAAGCGTGGTGAGGTAGAGCGTACACCTGAAGGTCTCATATTCTTTTCGGCCGCTGCCTTCGGAGCCCTTGGTGCTTACCTCGCGATGATTATCTTCCGCCACAAGACCCGGAAGTGGTATTTTCAGATTGGGATACCGCTCCTCATCATCCAGAATATCGCCACCCTCTATTGTCTCGCGCTCCTCTGGCCGAGTGTGAGTCTTTATTTCTCATAATCATATCTCTATGAAAAAACTATCACGCACCGAACAAGCAACGCTCAAGAACCTCAAGCAGCAGCTCACTACCCTCGAATCAAACCTTCTGACCGCGAAGCGTAAAGAAGGTATCGACGACAACCTCACCATCAAGGTAAAGAAGAATAAAGCCAACTACAGCAAAACGAAGCGCAACGGTGCCAAGGATACAGTCGAGGGGACGTTCTTCATCCTCCTCACCGTAACGGCAAAGGCCAATACCATCTATGTACCGATCTCAATGGCGTCCGGCAAGAAGCAGGCTGGCTTCATGTACCAGATAGAGGGGACAGACACCGGCGCTATCGGGCGAGCGAGTGTCGATAGCCGAGGCGAGGGGGTGAAGGAGGTGACTGTCGGCACCATTGTCTATGCCATGATCCCACCAAAGATGACAGCTGAATTCAGGATAAATGTCACCATCGGTGGCCGGGTCGGCCAGACGTACAACATTGTCATCAACCGTATCAACTACAAGCTCAGTCTCGACGACACCCGCTACCAGCAGTACTTGAAGCCAATTGTGTCTGATAGTGTGAAGTTTAGCTAATCTTCTCATTCCACTACGACAGTGGTACTATGGAAATATGGATTCAAATGACAGACTAACAATTCTAAGTGAGAGAATAAAGACTTTTTGTTCTGAGCGTGAGTGGTCACAATTCCATGACCCAAAAAATCTAGCTATCTCTCTACAACTTGAAGCATCTGAAGTGTTAGAGCTGTTTCAGTGGACAAAAGATAATCAAGTAAAGTCTGGTAAAGAAGCAAGTATCTCAGAGGAGGTTGCAGACGTTTTTTACTGGTTATTAATGCTTGCTAACCACTATAATATTGATTTAGTAGAAGCATTAAACTCTAAGATGGATATAAATGAAATTAAGTATCCAGTCAATAAGTCTAAAGGAGTTTCAACAAAATATACTGACCTATGATTGTTTATGAAGCTACGGCTGCAAAGTTTATAGAAGATGTTGATTCAAACAACATTATTTCCGAAATTGAGAAAGCATTTCGAAGTAAGCTAGGTCGTGGAATACCACCAAGTGAAATCTCTGCCTACTCAAACTCTTTACCGCACATGGAAAGAGTAGTGAGAAGATCAGGTGTACCTTCTGATTGTGGTATTCTAATAGAATATAAAATTCCTCTTACTAACTTCAGAATTGATTTTGTTATATCAGGTGAAGACGACAATGGAAACAAAAATTTCGTAATTGTTGAGTTAAAACAGTGGCAGAAAGCTGACATTGCAGAGGGTGATGGATTAGTAGAGGCGTTTACCGGCAATGCTTTAAGAACGGTGACACATCCTAGTTACCAAGCATCACGTTATAAAGATTATATATGTGATTTTAATGAAGTGTTTTATACAGGTTCTGTAAAAGCATACTCGTGTGCTTACCTACATAACTATGAAGAAAAGAGAGTTGAACCACTTTTAGATTCACGCTATAGCAAAGTTACCGAAGAGACACCTATTTATTTCAGAGACGATCAATCAAAACTCCAGGAGTTTATAAAGAAGTATGTTAAACAGGGTAAAGGAATGGATATCCTTTACCATGTAAATAATGGGAGGATTAAACCTTCAAAAAAACTTATTGACCATGTCTCAAGCATGTTTGAAGGTAACAGCAATTACATTCTTTTAGATGAACAAAAGGTAGCATTCGAAACAGCTAGAAAGATTGCAAATCAGCAATTAAAGAACGTTGTTATCATAAAGGGTGGTCCTGGTACAGGGAAGTCTGTTATATCAGTAAATCTGGTTAGCGCACTACTGAAAGATAACTTAAATGCGATTTTCGTAGCGCCAAACTCGTCGTTTAGAAATGCCTTGGTGAAGCGGCTTACTCAAAACCATCCAAGGCAACGTATAAACAATATATTCAAAGGCTCGGCTTCGTTTTATGACACCGCAGAAAACGAATTCGACGTGCTCGTCGTAGACGAAGCGCATCGGCTAAAAGCAAAGGGTGCATTTATGTACAAAGGTGTTAACCAAGTACTAGATGTTATTAAATCTGCACAGACTTCAATCTTCTTCATAGATGACAATCAGGCAGTAAGACCAGAAGATATAGGTTCTGTAGAGTCAATTAAGAAAATTGCTGAGTCTCTTGATGTAAATGTTACTGAGTTAGAGCTTTCGGCACAATTTCGCTGTGCGGGAGCTGATGGCTATCTTAACTGGCTTGATGATGTCTTACAAATTAGGGAAACAGCTAATTACGATGGTTGGGACAAAAAGAGTTTTGATTTTAGGATATGTGAAAATCCTAATGAACTTCGTGATGAAATAAATAGGAAGTCAGAAGAAGGTTTCAATAGTCGCATTTTAGCTGGTTACGCTTGGGACTGGACTCCAGCCGGAAGAGGTAATGAAAATGCAGAAGTTAATGACATTTGCATTCCTGAGTTTGATTTTAAAATGCCTTGGAACTCAAGACGAGTGGGTACAACCTGGGCCATAGAAGATGCTGGTAAAAATCAAATTGGTTGTATTCATACATCGCAAGGCTTAGAGTTTGATTATGTAGGAGTGATTGTCGGTCTCGACCTGCAATATGATCAACAGTTATCAATGTATTTAACCAAGCATGAACAATATAAAGATAAGCTTGGTAAGAAAGGCTTAAGAGATAAACCGGAAGAACTTAATAAACTTGTTCGAAATATATATAAAGTGTTAATGTCTCGTGGAATGAAAGGTTGTTATGTGTATTTCATGGATAAAGAAGTAGAAAATTACTTTAAATCTAGATTAGGAACTGTAAAAGATGTGTAAAAGCAGTTGCAAGTCCGCTCATTATGATCAATGATCAGGAATGACTAAAGTAAAATATTTACGACACCAGTGTCAGCACTGTGGGTCAGAATCGAAACTTTTAGAAACAATTATTGATGATGAATTTATTTGGGATGATACATCTAAACAGTATCAACCACACCAATATACGGACTGTTTTGAGCATACTGGTAAAGAGCGTTGTGCTAGATGTCAGCAAGACTGGACTGGGGTATGAATCAACGAATATATTGTTGTAAATGTAAGCTGAAGCTTGAGTATATTGTTTTACGTCAGGTTGAAGAAGTGTTTTATAAGTATGACATAGTTACTAATCAGCTCAGTGATTATCACGGAGACGGCTCAGTTATTACGAGTGATTACAAGTGTCCATTTTGCAACACATCACAAACGCTAGATTAGTGTTAATCATCGAGAAATCACTTTACAACCCCTCAATCCTTCGGTACTGTTCACGCTAGAGTGTGAGGAAGGGGAGGGTCAGATGACAAACACACAGGCTGAAGTCGAGGCTATCGACGATGAGATACTCAAACGGTATGCCGGGTATGGGCGTCTCATGGGGTGGAGTGTCGGGTATTATGACCGGACACTGATGCTCGATGTCCCTGGCAATAGTGGGGCAGTGCGACTGCAGGTGTTCACGAAACCGAATGCGGAGCTCGTTTGTCACCAGGTCGACCTGCTCGTAATCGATATGAGACGTGTGACGATTCTCCTTCAGTTCATGAACTGCTGGAATGATCATACGTGGTTCGGTAACCTGGTGTTTAATCCGGACACTGGGTATGTCTCGTGGCGGTATGGTCTCGCCATTAACCAGCGGTATGGTGTCACCGATGGGCAGGTGTCCAAGATCGCCTACACGGCCACAGAAGCGGTGGTCTCAGCGATGCCAGCGCTCTATCTCATTCGTGACACCGAGTGTGACCTTGAGACCATTCTGATTCAGATGGCACGTCAGGATGGACATCTCGTGAACTGAAAGACGACCGCGGTGGCGACACCGCGGTTTTTCTCTGCCTCGTGTCGTGGTACGATATCGCGTATTATGGAAATTGAATTTGAGGCGTTGCACCTCCTCTCGCTCGCGTTTGTAGCGGTGGTTATCATACTCGCTGATAGTGACGGGGTGGCGTATCTCCGTGGGAAGAAGGAGACGCTCAAGGCTGGGAAGGTGCGCCTCCTTCATAATCTCGCATGGGTCGGGCTCGGGCTCATGGCAGTGACCGGTATTGGGCTTATTGCTGAACACCCTGATGTTGTCACCGAAAGTGCCTTTATGGTCAAGATGCTCATGGTGCTCGCACTCTTTGTGAACGGCTTTGTCATCGGGCAACTGGCGAAGCTCTCGACCGCGACACCGTTTAGACTCCTTTCACCCCGCCAGAAGATGATGATCCTCGCCTCTGGGGCAGTATCCATCTCCTGCTGGATAGGAGCTGCCATGATTGGCTTTCTCATTTAGTACCAGGAGCGTGATTGCAATTGGGTCACAGGAAGCGCATACTTCTCAGTGACGGCAGGGTGAGGGTGCATTCAACTGTCCCCACCACACTTGCAGGCAGTCTCGCTTTGCCGTCACCGAGGAGACATCCTTTTCATCAAACTTGCTCCGTCATGTACGGAGCTTCTTTTTTATCAACTTGCAGGGTAGGTGAGTGCATGTTACGTTTATAGTCCTGATAGCAGTCGCGAACGACACCTCCTCCCCGGAGATGCTTGGCCGCAGCGTTTGTGATTGTTATCAGGACCTTGACCTGAGTACTTAAACCCGAGCCATAGGCGAGGGTTTCTTTTTATATATTGCTGACACATCGAAAAAATGGTACTGTAACAGTGATGGTAGGGGTGTATACCCCCCTTAGACTGTCCGACTCAATCACTCCTACCAGACACTGCTCTGAAACTGCCTCAACCTGACCCCGCCCACAAGGTGGGGTCTTTTTTATGGTATAGTCGCAGTATGAGGCGACTCGTAGCGTATATCTCTCACCTCGCAGACCCAAATCCGTATCATGCAAATGAATGGGCGTATTACCGCTTGCCGGCACTGGTCATCGTGATTGATGTAGTACTGTCAATTGGGTTGGCGGTTGTGTTTAGTGTGACCGATACAATCGAACCAGTCGAGCCGATCGGGGTACCGATTCTCTCGCTCTGGTTTATTCCGTTTCTTCTCCTTGTATCAACGATTGAAGAGCTCTTATTCCGGATTATACCGCTCTCTATCGCCATGAGTGCGAGTGAACGAAAGATTATGCATGTGCTTACCGCACTCATCGCCGCCATGCTCTTTGGCTACGTGCATGGTGGGTGGGCGAATGTGCCCCTCCAGGGGATTGGTGGCTTTCTCTATGGACTCCTCTTTATCCGCTACGCGCGGGGTGGCGAAGCCTTCTTAGAGGCAAGTATCGTCGTGATAATGATGCATACGGCCTTTAATGGATTGATTGGGATGATTGCGCTCCTCGGTGGTGAGACCATGTTTTAAGTAGATTGTGCAGTCTTTTATCAGGCAGTCTTCTTTGGTAAGCTAGGAAGCCTGTGAAGCGTATTCTATTGAGTCTTGTTGCTATTGGTATCGTGATTAGCGCGGTTGTTGTCGTGCGTGGTGTGCCAAGTGCCATGACACTCCCGTTTAGTGCCACTGAGGAGGATTTTGATAATGAACCAGTTGAACTCCTTGATGCGGAGACGATACGCGTCGGGCAGGGTGGGTGGTATACCATCGCGGAGCTGGCCTCCTATAAGCGGCCAGAAGGCCCACTCCGGGTCGGGGTACAGATTGGACACCTTGATAACGATAAGGTACCAGAAGAATTGAAGGCACTCACAGCGAATACCGGCGCAAGCTTCGGTACGGTAACTGAGCGCGAGCTCATGAAGCAAATTGGCGAGAAGGTACGGGTTGAACTTGAGGCGCGTGGTGTCGTGGTGGATGTCCTCCCAGCGACGGTACCGCCGAAGTATGAGGCTGACGCCTTCATTGCGCTCCATGCTGATGGTAACCAGAATCGTCGGGCACGCGGTTTTAAGATTGCAGGACCTCGTCGGGATTATTCTGGCCTCTCTGAGCGTCTAGTCTCGAGTCTCACCACCGCCTACGCCTCGACCACGAAGCTCCCGTTTGATGACACCATTACCCGTCGAATGACGGCGTACTACGCCTTTAACTGGCCACGCTATGAGCACGCGATACACCCGTTCACCCCAGCCGCGATAGTAGAGACAGGGTACGTCACCGACGCCGTTGATAGAGCCTTCCTCATTAACCAGCAAGATGTCATCGCCACGGCGATTGCGGACGGCGTTATGGACTTCCTTGCAACAGAACGAACACCAAATCCACCAGCCGGCTCCCTTGAGATACCAAGCATGCCACTCTCAGGCACCGTTGTCTGTGCACCAATCCGCGCTGACCGTGGTGGTACCACCACACCAGAATGTGTCCCGGGCCTTAAGACCAGTGACGGTACCCACTACCTCCTTGAGCCAAAGGAGCGAATAGCGACCACCTCACTACCGTTTACCACGACGGTACGTGGGCGCTACGTACCAGCCAACACACTCCCGAACTACTTCTGGTTCCCATATGAGGTACGTGGCTTCATTATGGAGAGCGAGATTGCGACGGTTACCGTTGCACCTTTATAGTATCGAGGCAAGAGAAAAGGCGCCTGGTGGGCGCCTTTACTTTAACATTGCTCTGCGTCTGCATGTTTGATAATCAGCAACATACCGTCTTGGTGACGCACCCGCCAGAAGTTCCTACCCCAAAAGGGGAACTCACTATTGCCGGGTACAATAAGCGGAGACACTTTCTCTTTTGTCAGAATACGCCGATTCTCGAGCATGAAGGCTTCGACTCGGTGCAGATCTTTAGATGGTACACTCGATATTGACCAAGCAGAACCGAACCAAAGAAAGCAGCGTATGAAAAACTTCCGATTAGCCGGTGTACCCGGACGGTAGAGACACTCCTCAAGACGCGATATGAGACGGTCTTCTTGTCGATCGCTCTCACAGTTAACGATATGGATCAGTTTCTGGTCCTCAAAGAACAACCTCGATGAGAGCGGATCTTCCGTGGTAATGTTCGTGCTTGCTTGTCCGACATAGACGATGTTGTTGTCGACTATCGGCATCTTGACGTTCATGGTAAACCCCCTTTGTTTTCCGTCGTGATTATGCCAGCAAATAGCATAAGTGCAAGGAATCCACGACCTCAGAAGAGAGTGATGCAGTCATATTAGACAAAAGTGCTACTATACATGAATGGATACCACTGAACCACACGAAGCTCAGCCAACTACGATTTCTAACAATCGCTATGAATCGCTCAATCGTGTCACCACGCTTTCGAAGTACCTTGCGCTCACACTGTTTGTAGCATTACCGTTTATTGGTGGGTATGTCGGGTATCAGCTCTCTGCATCGACACATGTCTCGATGCTGTATGAGTCTCCAAGCAACGTTGTGGTGCCTGTGGAGATATCGACACCAACTACAGCCGTCTCTTCTGATGCATATACTTCGTGGTCGCTCCAGCAGTCATTCCAGATACCATTGTCTGGTGACACTTCTCTGATTGGAACGCTGCAGTTTGGTGCGATGGGAAGTGTCGGTGAAGCAATGATTGATGCCCCATTGTCTGCTATTAAAGTCGATGCTGCTGCCAGAACAATACATGCCGATGAAGGAGGTATTCCGCTCCTCACCGTGCATGAGTATTCAGGTAGCACTACCATGCGAGATTTCATAGCTACACTTATCTTGCCTATTATGACCATGTCTGAAAGCTGTACCATGGAAACGGTCACCACTAAGGAAGGGAACATTTACTACAGTTTTGTCGGAACACTAGAAGATAATGCTTGTCCGGAACGTATGCAGTTTGTGCAACTAAACAACTATGTAGCGGTTATATGGTACACCCCAGTTGATCCAGAATCTGCTCGCATTGACGCCACTAGCCTGCGCCTCACATCACCGACCCTACTGCAATAGTATGTCTATAAACGCGTACCTTAGTTGTTGCATATCTCTGTAATACGTGGTTTTATACAGAGGCGGAGGCTACTTGCCGCACTCGTTACTAACACTAGTACACCAGTGAATTTGGTACGTAGCCTCCGTAAGTTTGTTCTTTACGGAGGTATATAAAAATGAAAACAAACATTTCAATTGTTCTTTTTATTGATAAGTACGGTGTGGTACACACCACAAGGCAGGGCTGCATACAGGCAAACATGCAGTAATCACGCGGGGTAACCCGCCTGATAGGGCGCTCGGGAATGAAACCACCGAGCGCCTTTTCATATGCTTGAAATATCAAAAATATGTGGTCTCGGTGCATTCGAGAAAGTGACGAAAATGGGTGTATCCTGATACCGACATGACGGTCTGTCAAAGGTGTGGTATGGGTGATCGGTGCGATAATAGTATTATTTTAAGCCATATTTTGAGTATCCGGTAATCATGTGCTTTGGCTTTGTCAACTTGCCGGCCAGAACGGTGGTGGTAGTATGTGCATATGGAAAGCATCTTTAATCGTCATACTGATCTCGCGACCGGTATCAAAAATCACCTTCAGACACTGCGTCGGGAGGAACAGCGATTACAGGTTCGATTGCTCGCGGTCGACCGCTGCCAGCGTGTCATTAAGACCCTCCAACTTGATGCCGATGGGGCAGAGGAAGGGGAGGATGAGTTCAGCGAAGCGCTCGCGAACGTCGAGGCCATCAAGTACGACCTCACGACCTACCTCCGTCAGCTTCGTGACCGGATTGTGCATATTGAGCGTGGTGTCTCACAGATATACAGTCTCGAGCAGAATCCGAGTGCACAGACGTTTGCCCTCTATATTGAGGAAGATGCCCGCCTCTGCGCGCGCGATGTCCTCGTTGCACGCGAAGGCTACGATGAACTCATCGAGAACATCCAAGCCCTCAGTCACCTCCGCGACCAGTAACGAAAATGCCCCGATGTGGGGTATTTTTTGATTCGGTTATCATAGTATTGAATAGTAGATATTTTTATGGTATAGTAGGAATACATGAACAAATTCCAACCAGGCGGTTTGCGTAATCGCCGTGATGATATAGGCGGACGACCACGTGGCGATATCAATAGTTACGCCCCGAAGAGTCGCCAAGGAGGCGGTAAGCCAGGCTTTAAGAAGAGCTTTGGCGACCGTGGGAGTAAGCCATTTGGCCGAAATGAGCGCGATCGTGACACTCGACCACCAATGAAGTCGTATGATGCGATTTGTACCAGTTGTGGTGCCAAGTGTGATGTACCATTCCGCCCAGACGGCACGAAGCCAGTACTCTGTCGGGATTGCTTTAGTAAGAAGAATGCGAGCGCAACCAACATGGCCGGGCACCCAGAGCGATTCACTCGTACTGAGCGTCAAGGCCACTCTCGTGACACGTCATACGGCGAGAAGCACGCGCCAGCCGGTGTCTCAAAAGAGCAATACGACCTCCTCGTTGCCCAGCTCACCACGCTAGAGGCGAAGGTGTCACAGATTCTCGAGCTCGTCCTTGCTTCAGAAAAACTTGTGACTAATCTGCCTGAACTGACCGTCGAGGCGCCTGTGGCAGCTAAAAAGAAGACAGCTGCCAAAAAGGCTCCTACTAAGAAAGCGGCTCCGAAGAAGGTGGCAGTAAAGAAAGTAACAAAGAAGGCGACAAAAAAGACAAAGTAACAACCAAAATGAACGACACACCCGGCAAAGACTATGTCTTTGCCGGGTGTGTCTGTACGTAGCGGAATAGTATGTTATAGTTTTGCCGGACTGAACGAGGGGGTCTAAATGACAACAGATGTGCATGAACAGGACAGTGTGTTGCAGTCGCTCTATGGAAACAACCTGAGGCGAGTACCCATCGCACGAGCTACAAGTTTGGCAGCGTACGAACTGGTAGACACTGATATTCGTGTCATTCTCCGACACGATCCTGAGTACCCGATACCGGTACTGGTAATGATTCATCAGGGTGGTCTCGAACGAAAGGACATGTGTCGTTGGCGCAAACCGAATCTTGGTGCCGCAGAAGAAGAGTTTCGTGGGTGGCCAACGCACTTTCTTTGGCTCCATAGTCGTGTAGGTGAACCGACACGACTGTTTATCATTGAGGTGGTTAGAGAGGGTTCAATTCCAAAACTGAGAGAAATCAAAGAGCTCGATGATAAGCGTCCAAAAGAATTCATCTGGTTCTATTCTCATATACAGGCGAGATTGCTTGAATACAACTGGGTGCGCTGACACCTTAGGGCCCCGACACGTGCGGGGCTTTTTCTTGTCTGCTATACTCGGCGCAATTGCATATGGTAAACCTTGATGATTATCACTACGTATTGCCACCAGAATTGATTGCCCATGAGCCAGCCTCACCACGTGAGTCGGCCAAGCTCTTGGTCTACCACACCGCAACTGATACCATCGAGCACCGGCACATTTACGACCTACCGTCGCTCATCGCTAGAGTGCACCTTGTCACCAATGACACGACTGTCCTTCCAGCACGGGTACAGGGCATACACGAGGATGGTACTGCGATAGAACTCCTAATCCTCGTTGACCAGGGTGTTGGTGAGGACGGTACCGTACCAGCGCTTGTTAATCGTGGAGTAAAAGTCGGAGAGAAAGTACGTGTTGGCACCCTCACCTTTATTGTCTTAGATAATCGCGAAAAGGCGATGCGAATGAGTGTTCAAGAAGGGAAGGAGGCACTACTCTCTTACTTGACCCAGTACGGTGAGACACCACTACCGCCGTATATAGATAGTCAGGCGAGCGAAGCGACAAAGCGACTCCAGTATCAAACAGTCTTCGCCGAAGGAGAAGCCTCGGTTGCTGCGCCAACGGCATCACTCCACTTCACCAATGACTTGCTCACAAAGCTCACTGCTGCTGGCGTCACAATTTCGCCAGTAACACTCCAGGTCGGACTTGGCACCTTTGCGCCAATATTCCCAGAACACTTTGCAAGTGGCAAACTTCACGAAGAACACTATTTTGTGAGTGAAGCGAGTGCCAAGGCGATACAAACGAGTAAAGTAAGTGGACGCAAGGTACTTGCAGTCGGTACGACGATGGTACGCACACTCGAGAGTGCGAAGGTAAGTGTTATGGCTGGCCAGGGCAGTTATGGCACGACCGACCTCTTCATCTACCCACCATACACCTTCACGGTACCAGATATGCTCATGACGAACTTCCATGTCCCACGGTCAAGTCTTATGTGTCTTGTTGAAGCATTCATAGCACACAAGGGAAGTAGTCGGCGACTGGTCAGTATCTATGAGGAGGCAATATACAAACACTACCGCTTCTACTCCTTTGGTGACGCGATGCTGATTATGTAAAAAGACCCGGTGTTTAAGACCGGGCCTTTTCTCTATTCACCCCAACCATCAGACTGGAGATGCGGCGTGATGACACCACCGACAAGCCAAACGTACCCAGTATGTGGTGCTCGTATGAGTCGAGCAGTACGATCATCGAGCAGTACGAGAAGAGAGCCACCAGAACGTCGCATGACAACCGAGAGCGTGATGGTATGAGGTGGGAAAGACACAACACCACCATGTTCAACGAATGTAGACAGTCGAAATTCAGGGTACGTATCACCAAGAACAGTTGCCTCGTCACCATATTGCATGTGAGGTCCTCCGGAACATTTACCCTAAGTGTACGCCTCATCCCTTAACCTGTATATGGCGCACCTTGCCAGGGTGGGTATACGTGATAGAATCGTCGTCACCGGGCCTTTAGCTCATTTGGTAGAGCGCTTCCATGGCATGGAAGAGGTGAGGGGTTCGATTCCCCTAAGGTCCACATTAGCAGAGTTGCAGGTAGCAAACTGCTCTAGAAGCCTTGTTTTACTTAGTGTTTTTGCGGTTCGATAACCTTCGTTTCGACTGAAGCTCAGCTTGCCATCAAATACAAGGTAAAACGCTAAATGTTTTTCTTGCAATGGTAAAGAAACCCATGTTTTAAAGGGTTCTTTCAGCATTTGCTGACACTTATTGAGTGCGGTTCGATAAGGTATTGAAGTATCGGGCTTAATCGCTAGTTTCTGCTCAAGTATCTTTTGCTGTTTTGCCATCTCCTCAATTTGTTGTTCGTACTCTTGTCTCACCAAATCACTCTTTGATGATGCAGAAGCAAGAATCATCTTTTTGATTTCTCGTTTTAGTTCATCATGCTTGTTCTGCATTACTTGGCGCTGCCATTCAAATGCCTTACTCTCATCACTCCAGACAGCATCAAAGACCGCAGTAACTACCGCACCTAACTCTTCTGAAGGTTTATTGTCTTCGAGTGCATTTTTGAACTCTTCATGAACCAAAGCAGCTGAGTGTGACTTGCGATACAATGAACACCCTCTTGTTTGGCAAAAGTAGTAATGAAATTTATTGCCGTTACTCTTGATTGTTGGAGAGCCGCTTAAGTGTCCACCACATTCGCTACATACCAGTAAGCCTCGCAAAGGGTAATCTTTTGAATTGTCCTGACGAAGCGTTTTAGGTCCTTCCTGTGCAGTTAATCGACTCTGAATCGCTTCAAACATCTCAACACTAATGATTGCTTTGTGTTGCCCCTTGCGGCGAGATACTTCCCACTGCGGAAACTCAATGAAGCCAGCGTAAAACGGGTCACGCAATAAATCATGCACATCACTTAGGCACTTATCCGGCTTTCTGTTTGACCAAAATTTTCTCTCTACCAAATATGTCGCAACGTCAATTGGTCGAGGCAGTGTACCGATTGCAAAATACTGAAGTGTTTGTGCTATCAACGTTACACCAAGCTTGTTTGGTACAAGTATACGGCCATGTCCAGCAACTTTCTTGAAGCTATATCCTCGCTTTGCACGAAACGGCCAGTACCCACCGTCCAATCGTGCCTTCATCTTTTGAATTACTTGTCGGGCGTTTTGTTTACGTTCGAGCTGCGCCTGTGCCGCAAACATGATCTCTATGTACTCACCTTCAGGCGTATCTTGAAACTGGAAATTCAGACATAGCAAAACAACACCGCGATATTTGAATTCCTGACGTAAACGAAGGTGAAATTCAGTGTCGCGAGCAAATCGTTTAAGGTCATCAAAAATAACCAGAAACTTTTTGTGTGGGTTCGCATCAATGTGTGCAAGAAGAGCACGCAGAGCAGGACGTTGCATAAAGTCACCGCCTCCAGTCTTAGTGTCAAAAAACGTTTTACTGTATGTAACACCAAGCTTTTCCAGCTCTTGCTTGCACCGTGTCTCCTGACTCTCTCGTCCGTGTCCTTCCGTCTCTTGCTTCTTGTCAGATACACGAACATAGCAAAGACCTTCGTAACCAGCGTAATTTGCAGGTCCGTATGATGATTTTTGTATGTATTTAAGTGATTCTTTAGCCATAGTTACGCAATTCCGAAATTATAATGCCTCTGCACAATTTTTCTATGCACATCAATCGTCTCAGTATCTGTTGATCCGGTGATGTGGTGTCATTCATTATTGACCTGTATTTCGCCACAGTAATCACTGGCTTAAAATCAGGGGGCACTAATTGAGCTTCATCGCTATGTGTTCGTGACGTACTTCCTCTTCGCTGCCTAACAATTCGCTTCTTCTTTTGCTTCATTTAACTTGTAATGCGCCGAGCTGTGCGGTGCCGAAATACACCACGCAAACTAACAGTAATAACCTGAATTGATGATCAGGTTACTCGTAGTCGCTTATGAAAGCGTGTAATTTTGTGTATCTAGATGCTGTTGTGTTGCTTTGGTGCGGTGATGTGGGTTTGAAGTATTAAAATGTTAGCTTGGTTGTATCAGTGTTGTTAGTTTTGCGAGGAAGACAATTGGTGCGGTATTGTTGGTGTGCTTGTTGGCTCTCAGTGACAATGCGTGAGCAATGTCCCTGCGTTACGAGCAATACAGCTCTTACCCCTATTATACTACAAAAAACGCCCAGGCACAAAAATAGCCAAATTTTCACGCTACATTGCTTGCTCATGCTTCATGTAGCAATGCTACGATGCAACTTGTAGCAGCTAAATGGGTGCTGCATCGTAAGAAGATACTGAGGGTAACAAGGGCAACAGCGTAAGAGTGTTTGGATGTAATTATTTAAATCAATAAAAAACTTGTCAAACTCTTAGGACAAGAGGGGGCTAATAGCGGGTTTGGGGTTACCAGTTCCTTGTTTGCCTATATACCTTGTTCCGTTTTCTCTCGGGGTATACGTACCTCGCCACTGTCGACACTTGCTTTCTGCAAGATTTTTCACCCGTGACCCATAGTATTCATCACTGTCGAACTACAGGATATGCGTCTGGCGTGTCGCGTACATGAATCGCTAGCGAGGTCTAGGCAAACGATTCAGAGGCTTCAAACTCACTGTCCCAGAGCAAACCAACGACCGAAGTCACGAGCTTGCTCCCAGGAATCCCGAAATGCAGTCGGGATCGCTTCAGGGTATGAATTTGCAAGTTTCACCGCGGCCAGGAGGCGGGCTTGCAATTCGCGTCCCACACCCTCCCAGTATTAGCTAGCGTTACCGCTACAACACATCGGCGTTTTATTATCGATCCGACGGCTGCCCACTTGTCGTGAGATAAAAGAACAATCTGGTGAATATTATGCCTGAGTACCAAAATCGTCAGTCAAATAATTAAAAATCTGCGTGAGAATACTGCTAGATGATCCGGTGTATTGGTAAATCAGTGTTTCTTTATACCGATACGTTGGCTTTATTACGTGCGGCAAAATAGCGCTTGAGACGTTGTTTTGGATAGAACTTCAGCACCTCACGCTCATCAAGCATCACCTGATACGGTCCCGCTACACCTGGACGTGCTTGTTGCTTCACTAATGCAAAGTCGCCCAAATGAGGTAGGCGCACTACTTTATGTCGTCGCAATTCTTGTGCTACCACCTGCACCATTGCCACATAAATAATAAACACCTCATCGCGACTCAGATGCTTCAATTCTTTGGTTAGTAGCTCGTAGAATCGCTCATCACGAAGTAGCTCCTTGTTTGCTTGGTAGTTGATTGGGGGTTTCCATGCCATTACGCCAGTCTATCTCAGTACCTTATTCCAAAAATTGCCACGGGTCCGAGCGGCAGTACCTACTTGGGTCCACATTGCCTCTAGGGGTGTCAGACAGAATGACCCCCACACCCTTCATTACACATCAGTTCTTATGACTCATGTTGTGAATGAAGCATTTATATCGCCACGCATCATTTGCATTGATTACTTCAGTGCGGCGCTAACACAAAGCATTATGAAGCAAGTAAAAGATGTGATTGATATGCCACTCGTAAGCCCATACCGTGGCAGCGAGAAGACGTTCGAGATGGTGAAGCAGCAAGTTGCTGAACGTTGGGGTACAGCGGTTGCGAAGAAGTTTAATGCACATACTGATGCCATGCCGTTTGCAAGCTGGTTGAAGTATGGGTTTCAGGTGAAGAAAGGTGAAAAAGCATTGCGCTCCATCACCTTCATTGAGTCAGAAGATCCCGAGACTGGTGAGACAAAGACGGTCCGCAAGACAGTATTTCTGTTTCATCGTAAGCAAGTGGAGCCAGTTAAACCAAAACAAGCCGTATGAGCCGCAAAATGACCGTTGTGAGTGAGCGTAAAGCAAAAGATGAGCCTTGTATCAAAATCACTGATAAACGCCTGGCTGCAGCTGGATTCTCACTGGGTGACATCATCTCCTACACCATCAAACCAAAGACCGTGATTATTAAACGACTAACCAAAATGAACCATGAATAACGCAACAATGACTCGACGACGCTACCAGGGTAATTACAGCACGGTAGCACCTGAAGTGAAGCCAGAAGTACATCCAATCAAGGCGGAGATAGCGAAGAATATTGGCAGTTTTTCCTTTACCGCCACGTTTGAAGAAGACCGTGAAGCATTAGCAGCATTCCAAAACGAAGGGCTCATAGCGTATCGCTGCATACTTAGAAACCCAGACGGACGAGTGTTAGGCATCGGGCACGGGTTGAATGTATTAAGTGCAGAGAATCGTTACCTCAGCAAGAGCGTATCGTGGGCTAGGTCGGGGGCATTTATTGCGGCAGTGACCAATGCAGTAAAATTTCCCAATCTTACTAGTGGAGCTCCAATGTCTGACTTTGGTCTCAATGGTGGCGATTTGGCTTCGACCTTTATGGCAACCGAGAAGCAGAAGTCATACCTGAAGGAATTAATCATGAGCCTACCGGAAGAAGATGAGCGTGAGGAGTTACTCAACAACCTCGACTCAATGACAAAAGAGGACGCATCAGAACTTATTGGACAACTGAAGAACTAAGCAATGGGCGTGTCTCCTTTAGTGGATGCACGCCTTTATTGTTGTTATTAGCCATAAATGAGCGTATTATTTTAGGGAGGTCATCAAAATGAAGCAATCTATTTTAAATATAACTATAGCAATTTTGTTATCAGTGTCGGTCACGACTGGTTTTTTTCTTTACAATCAAAATAAGTCAGGCAGTAAAGATGTTTCAAGCAGTGTTGATGTGGAGTCAGTGGCACAATCAACTACTACTACTGTATCAGCAGAGATAGCGACCACTTCATCCGAAGAGTCTCTATCAAATATTACGCCAAAAACTATCCCACCATCAACGAACAACAATCAACAATCAGTAAAAACACCAATATTGCCAACTGCCACAACAATTAACCAGCCTGTCGCAACAGATTCAACGACCACACAATCACAGCAAGAACCAGAGTACGACTATCAAGCTATGAGGGAATTTACCGATAAATTAGATGGCTTTCTCGTCGAGGACGCTCAAGCAAATCAAACATTTGGAATGTCCCAAAAAGCTGGAAATTCTGGAAACTACCCTTTAGCAGTGACTTATGCTGAAGATGCATTAGCTGTTTACGACAGCCTTCTTGAAAGAAATCGTGAGTTAGTCATTCCGCAGAGTACACCAACTGATGTAAGGGGTATCATGCAACAAGCAATACAAATGCACCTCACGCACATCAATAATTTTAAGAAACCAGCCCAGATTCACTTATCTGTCATGAGAGAGCTTGAAGAAGATGGACTAGCTTCACAATCTGCCAGAGATAGCTATGATGATGCTATTGCTTTGAGTAACCAAGCTTATCAATATGCTCAGACTGTTTTTCTTCCAAAACTAGCTGAACTTAATGCTTCGGTAGAAAAGTATAAACCGAACTAAGTTTGATAGTTGATTTTTGATTCGCAACGATCTGTTGAGATGTAGTAGATGAATTTATTGCTGCAGAAAATGGGTAGAGTAACTTCATTGGATGAATAGCTGTGTATTCAGTGTCGGAATGATTTGCCAATTATGTGTATACATACGAATAATTGAGATAACGTGCTGTAAGTGGTAAAATATCAATACCTAAAAGGGTTTTTAAGTGGGTCCGAGGGGGTAATTTAAATGTCACGACTTACTGATT
>CAZTWW010000002.1:0-57148 GCA_964618165.1 uncultured Candidatus Saccharibacteria bacterium
TAATTGAGATAACGTGCTGTAAGTGGTAAAATATCAATACCTAAAAGGGTTTTTGAGTGGGTCCGAGGGGTAATTCTAATGTCACGTCTTACTGATTTAATTGCACAAGCGAAAGCGAATAATCCGGAACTTGGGAAAGAACTGGAACGTGAATTTAAGGTGCTCTCATCTCGCCGTTCGTTTGGTCTCAATTTTGAACGACATAAGCCAGAAAGTGTTGAACTGCCTGGACGACCGGTCCGTAAAGGAGACAAGGTCCGTGTATTGCCTCCACGTGGGACAACTAAAAAGGGTGATGAACGGCTATGGCGTGTGCTGTCGATTTCACGTAAGGGTAAGAAGCAAACAGCAAATCTGGAGCTAGTTAGTGAAGAAAAAGAGCAGCAATTAGTCGATGTTGTTGATTTGGTGGTGGTGGCAGAATTTCGTGACTACATTTATCCAGGGTTAGTAAGCACGGGCAAGGTAGAGCGTGGTGGTAGTAAGCCATACCATGCGGTCATCAACGGTGAGAACTTTCATGTACTCGAAGCCCTTACATTTACTCATCGAGGGAAGGTTGATGTGATATACATTGATCCACCGTACAACACTGGCGCAAAAGACTGGAAGTATAATAACGATTACGTGGAGGCTGAAGATCTTTATCGCCACTCAAAATGGTTAGCGATGATGGAGCGACGTTTGCTGGTTGCAAAAGAGCTACTAAACCCCAATGAGTCAGTTTTGATAGTAACTATCGATGAAAAAGAATATCTGCGACTCGGTCTATTGCTTGAACAAACATTTCCTGAGGCTAGAATTCAGATGATTTCTTCTGCAATAAACCCTAAAGGATCTTCTAGAACTGGATTCCGCAGGTCAGACGAATATCTTTTTATTGTCATGTTTGGCGGTATCGTGCCGTCAAGACTTAATCTCTCTTCCGAGTGGTCAATTTATTACAACGATGATGAATCTGACTCAAAATCTGACGTGGATTTAAGTCGTGTTGATAAAGCAACACCTCCTGAATGGACATCAATGATGAGACGAGGAACATCGTCACTCAGAAAAGATGTACCAAACGGTTTTTATCCAATCTACGTCGATCCAACTGGTACACCACGTGTTGTAGAGGTTGGCGAACCACTGCCAGCGGGTGTGAATGAGGCCCCGGTCAAAAAAGGGCTTGTGGCAGTACTTCCTCTCCGTAGTAATGGTGAGCAGGGTCGCTGGCAAGTTGTACGGCGTACAGAGTTTCTTGAACGACTTAAGCAAGGAAGGATTCGGGTAGGGAAAAAGACAAAGTACGGCTACGTGATTAATTATTTACCTGACGGTGCATATAAAGCCGTCTGTTCAAACGCATATCATATTGAAGGTCGCGCTGACGACGGTTCATTAATCGCATGGAAAATGAGCTCAGAAGATGGTGCCGCTGACGATAACCTTAGGGTACCGACCACTCAGTGGCACGTAAGCTCACATAATGCTTCAGAAAACGGAACGACCTTAATAAATGCTATTTTAGGCAGGCTTCGAGCTTTTGATTACGCAAAATCACTATATGCAGTCGAGGATCTACTAAGATTTTTTGTTACAGAAAGACCAAATGCTATCGTTCTCGACTTCTTTGCAGGTTCCGGAACTACTGCCCATGCTTTGATGCGGCTAAACAAGCTTGATAATGGGTCAAGACAGTCGATTTTAGTCACTAATAATGAAGTGTCTGCTGATGTGCAGAAAGGTTTGCGTAAGTCAGGTTTGCGTCCAGGTGATTCTGATTGGGAAAAATTGGGTATCTGCGACTACATCACTAAGCCTCGTATAGCTGCGTCAATTACAGGCATAACCCCTGACGGCGATAAGATTAAGGGTGAGTACAAATTTAATGACATTTTCCCGATGTCCCAAGGTCTTCTAGAGAATGCAGAATTTTTCACACTCACTTACGAGACACCGATAGCGATTGGACACAACAAAGCTTTTGGTCGTATCGCTCCGCTCTTGTGGATGCGTGCCGGTAGTATTGGTCGCCGTATTGAGTCATTGCCAAAGCAAGGTTTTGATGTGGCAGATACATACGGCTTGTTGGTAGACCTAGATAAAGCAGCTGCGTTCTGCAAAGTAGTTGAGGCTAGTGAAGGAGTAATAATTGCCTATATCGTGACTGATGATGACCGTAGATTCCAGTCCGTGGCACGACGATTACCAGACTCGGTCGAACCTGTACGTCTGTATGAGTCGTACCTGAATAATTTCCGATTCTCATTCGGTCGCTAGCATATGAAATTTACCCTTAAAGATTACCAAGATGAAGCAGTTAAAGATGTTCTTGATCGACTCAAGAAGGCAAAGAAACGCTGGCACGAAGACGGTGACAAACATGCTTTTTCTTTAACAGCCACAACCGGTGCGGGTAAGACAGTGATGGCTGCAGCAGTGTTTGAATCCCTGTTTTTTGGCAATGATGACTATGAGTTCGAGCCAGACCCATCTGCAGTGGTGATCTGGTTTAGTGATGATCCTTCCCTCAATGAGCAGTCACGTTGGCGATTGCAAGAAGCTTCAGACAAACTCACTGTGTCTGACTTGGTGACCGTTGGTAATTCTTTTGCAGCAGAAAAATTTCAAGCTGGTAAAGTGTACTTTTTAAATACACAAAAACTCTCGAAGAATAGCTTGCTGGTCCGTGGCCATGACCCAAATGATCCAGCACTAGAGACCAATCGAGGCCAAATGACTATCATGCCGGACATGCGCCAGCATACTATTTGGGACGTTATTCGTAACACTATTGATGATCCAGATCTCACACTATATCTCGTGCTTGATGAGGCCCATCGAGGTATGAAAGATGGCGGTCGTGCCAGTAGTGACGGAAAACCGACGATTGTAAAGCAGCTCATTAATGGTACTGGTAACGTTCCAGGTATTCCTGTTGTGTGGGGTATTTCAGCAACAGTACAACGCTTCAATGATGCGGTGGCTGGTATGCAGGGGCGCAGTACACTACCTCATGTAGAAGTTGATGCTAAGAAAGTGCAAGAATCAGGTCTATTGAAGGACACAATCAACCTTGAAATACCAAATGAATCAGGTGATTTTTCTACCGTACTCCTAAAGCGTGGTGCTGCAAAACTGCGAGATATTACTGAAGCGTGGAAGCAGTACAGCGAACAGCAAGACGATGCTGATACTGTGTTGCCGCTTATGGTGCTTCAAGTGCCCAATTCTCCTGATCCTCAAGAAATCGGCACATGGCTCGACACTATTTTTAAGGAATGGCCCGAGTTACCAGTTGATTCTATTGCTAACGTTTTTGGTGAGCATAAGACAGAAGAATTTGGTGGTTACTCGGTCCCGTATATTTCACCTGAACGAGTACAAGAATCTGAATGGGTGCGTATTCTTGTTGCAAAAGACGCTATCAGTACAGGTTGGGACTGTCCACGAGCGGAGGTGATGGTTTCGTTCCGTCGCGCTACAGACAAGACACATATCACACAGCTGCTCGGTCGTATGGTCCGCACACCACTCGCTCGACGTATTCCGGGTAATGATCGTTTAAATGCGGTTGATTGTTTGCTACCACAGTTCGATAAAAAATCGGTTGAGACAGTAGTGAAAGAACTCATGACTGGAGAGGCTGGAGAGCAGTTGCCTGAACGCCGCATCCTCATCAACCCAAAAGAAATGCTCCCTAATCCTGAAGTCCCTCAAAAGGTGTGGGAACTTTTTACAACATTACCATCACAAACACTCCCAAAGCGGCAAACAAGACCAATTAAACGCCTTACCGCACTAGCGCATGAACTTGCTGCAGACGATTTACTTAAGGATGCTGGTAAGAAAGCGCATGCTGCAATGCATAAGGTTCTTGATAAGGCACAAACGAAGTACGCCAAAGACATAAAAACCGCTCGTAGCTCAGTACTGACTGTTGAGGGTAAGGCAATTACAGCTGACGTCGAAACACAAGGAATGACGTTCGATGACTTTGTTGAGTCTGCGGATATTGCGGTAATTGAAGATGCTTACCGATCAGCAGCACGCATACTTAGTCCTGACCTTGTCACCAGCTACAGCGAGCATCTCGCTTCAAAATTCACTGACATTGATGATGAAGAGGAACAGCTCATCGAGGCACATACCGTCATCGCATCACTCGGACTGGTGCCTGGAGTAAAAACTGATTTAGAGGGTGCAGCTGGTACGTTGGCAAATGAATGGTTAGAGCAATACAAAACTGATATTAAGAAGCTATCTGACGAGCGACAAGATGTGTATCGCCAGATTCGTGAAATGAGTGCGGAGCCACTTGATGTAGATCTCGCAGCTCCAAAATCATGGCTACAGGCTACTACTGAAGTTAAACCCAACGGCAAGGAGGAGAAATTGCCACATTACGCTAAGCACCTTTTGTGTGATGCTGATGGAAAATTCCCGTTTGATCATAATTCATGGGAAGAAAAGGTTATCACTACTGAATTGAAGAACCCTGATCTTGTCGGTTGGTATCGTAACCCGAATCGAGCGAGCCAAGATTCACTCGGTATCACATATGAAGATGGTGGAGAGACGTTTGTGTTGCGACCAGACTTTATCTTCTTCTACAAGCAAGCAAACGGGAAGATTGTGGCTGACATCATTGACCCTCATGGAACCCATTTGAGTGATGCGTTGCCGAAAATCAAAGGGACTGCCGCGTATGTATCCAAAAACCCTAAGGCATTTCGTCGTGTACTGGTATGTTCAGAGGTTGAAGGAAGGCTTGTTTCTGTTGACTTAGCAGACGTAAAAGCGCGAGACGTTGTTATCCAAACGACTTCTATACAGGATGTATACAAGAGCGCGCTTGTTAATGATTATATTTTGTATGGCATGGAATGATGAGCTCGAATCTAGTTCTTCTGCATATGGTATTGCAGCATCAACCAGTAATCGAATCCGAGTATTAGCTGGTCCAGGTACAGGAAAGTCCTTTGCAATGAAGCGACGCGTAGCAAGATTACTTGAAGTCGAGAACGTTGCTCCTGAGAGAATACTCGCAGTCACATTTACGCGTGTCGCAGCAGAAGATCTGCATCGTGAGTTGGTCAGTATGGGTCTAGAAGGCGCAAGGAGTCTTCAGGGTCGAACGCTTCATAGTTTGGCAATGTCTATCTTAATGCGGAATCATGTGTTGCCTGTATTAGGAAGACATCCTCGTCCATTAAATGATTTTGAACTTGAGCCTTTACTTTGCGATCTCAGCAGAAGTCACGGTGATAAAAATGAGCGGAAACGGATGCTTAAAACATACACCGCTGCTTGGGCGCGACTTCAAGCAGAACATCTGGAGGTAAAAACCCCCGAAGATATAGGATGTGAACGAGAGCTATTGGAATGGCTTGGCTTCCACGAGGCCATGTTAATGGATGAAGTAATACCGCAATTAATGCGCTACCTCAGAGATAATCCTGGAGCATCAGAGCTAAATGAGTATAGCCATTTGCTTGTCGATGAGTATCAGGACTTAAATAAAGCAGAACAGGAGGTTATTAGATTGCTTGGTCAAAATGCATCAATTTGCGTTATTGGTGACGACGATCAATCAATTTACAGCTTCAAGCATGCTCACCCTGATGGAATCCGTGAGTGGTCTACTGTGCACCAAGCTGAAGACCATTCAATTGATGAGTGTCGGCGCTGTCCCGTAACAGTAGTGAGAATGGCGAATGCACTGATTGCTCAAAACAGCGAACGTCTAGGCATGACTATGTCAGAAAGGGTGGAGAACGGTACAGGTGAGGTTGTGGTGCGACAATACAATACAGCTGAAGCTGAGGCAGAAGCCGTAGCTACAAAAATTAATGCACTGATTGCATCAGGAGTAGCGCCAAAAGATATCATTGTACTTGCACAGCGTCGCAATTTTGCCTTGCCCATATATTTGCGACTGTTGCATGCTGGCGTACCAACTAAATCATACTATGCTGAGTCGGCTCTTCATGCCGGAGATACGCGAATGGCGCAAGAGCGCTATGCCATGTTGAAGCTTGTTTGCAACAATGAGGATAGGGTGGCCTTACGTTGGTTGCTTGGTTATGAGCATAAAGAGTGGCACAGCCAGCAGTATAAGCGAGTCCTTGAGGTTGTGCGGGGGTCAACAAAGTCTTTTTGGGAGACAATGGTTGATCTTATGAACGGTGTTATTACAATACCTCACACTACACAAATAAAAGATCGTTTTACAGTAATTTATAATGAATGGATTGGGCTAAGTTCGACCCAAGATTTAATTACTTTTCTTCAACAATGGCTGCCAGAGAACCCTGAGACCGAACTTCTTGCGGCTGAGGTACAGCAGGTAATCCATCGAATTGATACTCCGAAAAATTTGCTACAGGAGCTTGACTTGGTACTCACCGAACCTGATGTTCCTACTGAGGTAACGGATGTACGTATAATGAGCCTCCATAAGAGCAAGGGTCTGAGTGCAAACTATGTATTCATAGTGGGTTGTGTTGAGGGATTGCATCCTGGCAAGCCCAAAGAGGATATGACCGAGGAAGACAGGCAAAGAAAATTGGAAGAAGACCGCCGTTTATTTTATGTCGGGATCACACGGGTAAAGGCTGATCCTCAGAATGAACGTTCAGGATATTTGGCCCTTACGTACTCACAAACAATGGCAGCAAAAGACGCATTCCGAAGTCAAATCGATCCGGTCCGGGTAGAGGGTCAGGTGGCAATACTTAGGGCTAGTCGTTTTCTGGGTGAGATGGCCCCTCATATTCCGGTCGCCCAGTTCAATCGCCCTTTGTAAGTTGGCAGACTGATGTGCTTATTGACCTTAATTTCTGGCGTTTTATAATAGTAGCGTCATTCGGCTCCGGCTGAATGGCACTTTAGCCCTCGGGCGTCTAACGAGCCTATATGGTAGAGATACTTATAGAAAAACTCGCGACGCCTTCCTCACTCAACTAGCCAAACGGCGTCACTGTAAGAATTTGGTTGTCTTACAGCGGTAAAGGGAATCTAGTTGCTCAGATCGAGGGTCGCATCTTTTTGCAAGTTACCGAGTCACAGGTCGTTACAGGCGTAGACCTGCTACCCGCGTTCCCGGAAAGGAGCAACGGCAGTATTTGTATAAACCAGTACAATGCGTCTGTTGTTGAGGAGTGACTCCTTAACGCACGAACCCCCGCTATTTCCGTAGCGGGGGCTAGTGTTTATACTGAACGGCACTTATCTTTTGCATGTAAATTATACCAGTGTTACAAAATCTATAATAGCTTTTACACAGGAGCTATTGATCCAGTAATTTTCGTAAGACAGGGCAGGACTGATACGTCACCCAAAACTTCATCAAATATTCCCTAAACTGGTTCGGTAAATCACCCCTATAGTCCACGAGCATATTTTTACCCTTTAAGCACAACGTTTTTAGTGATTATCCTCAACTATAATGCTTGTGCTTAATACCCCCTAGGGGGTATACTTGTGTGTATGAAAGAATCACACAAGAAGTTAGTCCGTCGCCTCAAGATAATTGAAGGGCAGGTGCGTGGACTGCAAGGAATGATTGAAAAGGACACATACTGCATTGACGTCATTACTCAGACCTCAGCCATTAAGCAAGCCTTATCAAACATAGAAGACGTACTTTTGGAAGAACACTTGTCACACTGTGTGGTGAATCAAATTAAGTCGGGCAATGTGAAGAAGCCGGTCGATGAAATACTACAGGTATACCGATTAAAGCGAAAATAGTATGGAACACCGACATTCATCAAGTGGAGTAAAGATACATCATGCTGCAAAAGTAGGTGTGTTGTCATACTGGCCTATTGCCACCATCTATCTAGTAGCAGCTTTGATTTCTCTGTATACCGTACAGTTCCATGCCTACGGAGACTATATGTCCCACCTCATGGGCTGGGTATTGATCTTCTTTGGAATCATCAAACTATCAGACGTAGTTGGGTTTGCTGAAGGGTTTGCAAAGTATGATCCGCTCGCTAAGCGTAGCATTATCTATGCACAAGTGTATCCGTTCCTCGAAATCACTCTCGGCATTCTCTTTGTTCTGCAACTCCTCATTCTTCCCGCAACACTCGTCACGCTTTTCATATACAGTGCCAGCCTCTACGGAGCATTGCAGTCACTCCTGAAGAAAGAAGAATTGCACTGCGTGTGTCTAGGTACATACTTCAAGCTACCCCTCTCGACTGTCACTATCATTGAAGCCGTCTTTATGATTGGAATGTGTATTTGGATGCTCGTGATGCTTAACAGTATGACCATGATGGTCATGTAACAAATCTATTTATGAAAAATCAATCAATTGCAATTATTATTGGACTTGGAATCTTAGTCGTTGGTGCCGTAGCGTATAGCTTTGGTATGAATAAGCAGACAGATACCAAAATGAGCATGAATATGGGTGACGACGTGCCAGCAGGAATGCATCGTATGCCAGACGGGTCACTCATGGGTAACGCTCCCTCCAACAACGATATGGGTATGATGGGTGGCATGGATCATTCGATGATGATGGTCAAAAGTGAACGTGAGTTTCTTGAAGGTATGATTCCTCACCACCAAGAGGCTGTAGATACTGCCAAGGAAGTACTCGCACGTGGTGGCTCAACGCCAGAAATGAGAAAGCTAGTCGAAGACATTATCACTGCACAAGAAAAAGAAATCGCTATGATGAAAGAGTGGTATCAGGCGTGGTACGGCGAAGCGTATGTAGCAGATCCAGCAGATTACAAACCGATGATGCGTGACCTTTCGACTCTCAGTGGAGCAGCGCTTGATAAGGTGTTCCTCGAAGACATGATCATGCACCACATGGGCGCTATCATGATGGCACAGAGTGTCCAGCCATACATTGAGAACCAAGAGATCACTGATTTGACCAAGGCAATCATGGAAACACAAACTGCTGAAATTGAGTTGATGAGACAAATGCTTAAAACCTTGTAATAGTTTGGAGTGATTATTCTCTTATAAAATCTTTTGTAAAGTAGGGCAGGACTGATACGTCACCCAAAACTTCATCAAATACTCCTTAAACTGGTTCGGTAAATCACCCCTATAGTCCACAATCAGCCGACCGTAACACGCAAGTGTTACGGTCGTTGCTGTTGTGAGACCTTAGGGGAATCGAAAGACCATTTTGGGGTCCCCTTTAGGGCCAAAATGGTCGGGGTCGCACGAGTGAGATAGTTTCAAGCACGAAGTGCGCTGAAAATGTCCACGAGAGTGACCGATTCCCCTAATATTGACACTGCTACATTAATATGACATTAATGTGCGCAGATGTGACCAGAAAGGACTCAACATGACCGCAGTGGTTATTACTCTCGAAGAGCTCGGTGTTACTCCAACTATTCAAATTGAAGAAGACTCGACACTTTGGTTTGACCACAGTGCCGTCATCGCCGCCCTCAAGGCAAATGGCTACGGGCCACTCGTGCACGTCGCTGACCTGTACAATGCTATCTTCAATACAAAGTTTGTCGGATATTGCCCCGACGCGGCATTCTTTATCGAAAAAGAGCCGAAGTGTCCGTTTTTCGAAGTTGAAGAGTTTCACCGCTCTGATGTACTCGAGTATTACGGTGGCTGGCAACCGAACATTTCTTGGCTACTTGAAAAGCTCTAGCGAGTGCACAGCTCGCAAAGAAGCCCCACGACTTCACACCTCGTGGGGCTTTTTCTTTCACCTGAACACACAAAGAAACCCCGCAGCGGACGCGGGGTTTCAGTTCTTAACTCAGGCAGAGCTCGGTCTTGGCAGCCTTAAGCGCCTCCTCAAGTTGGGTAGTGAGTTCATCAGCATTGTCTGCATGGAAGTGCTCACCGCGAGCCGATGGCTGGATGTTCTTCATGACAAAGTTGCTGACTTCAGTCGTCCCAAGCGAAATCGTGAAGACGGTCACATCACTAGGTATCTGGCTCCCGAGACCCCAGTTCCGCGGTTCATTGGAGACACCATCGGTGGTGAAGATAAGCACCTTTCGCTCAGCTGTTGAAGCGGAGAATTGCCGCACCGCTGCCTCAACACCGAGTGAATGATCGGTGGTTTTTAGCATCGCATGCGTTACTGGCCAGAGTGCGTTTGCGTATGCTATGACCGCTTCTTGATTATTGAGTTGTGCGGTCACCGGTGTAGCTACCGAGCCACCCCAGGCGATGTATCTCACCTCGAGATTGTTGCAGTCAACCACGTAGTTGGCGAAGGCGGTGATGAGCGCCTCACGCTGGATTTCAACATGGTTACTATCAAACATGCTTTCACTTTGGTCGGCAGCGATCACGATGAGCGCTGGTTCTTCTTCTGCATATGCAGTTGTGACAGAGAACATGGTCAACACTGTGGTAACGAGTATGAAGATGTTGGTATACATCATTGTCTCCGATACTAGTGTGAACCTCCCACTTATCAGAGTATGCCTCGGTCTCTCTACTGTAAAGTATTGGTCTGGTACTAAGTGACAATCCTTATGAAAGGATACTCTGTAACTTCTGATACGTATCAAGATGATCTTCGACGAGTACGGTATCAATCACACCAATCACGAACTCATCGTTGCCGCCTGGATAGAGGCCGTCTCCGTAGTAGACACACTCATCTTTATTCCAACCAGCAAACTCAATAAGCTTCGCAACATTCGTGCCCTTATGCCGGTCTTTGTGGATGTAATCAAGTGAGGTAGAGCCACCAATACAGACAAGCAAGTCTTCACTTGCAAATGGAATGGTCTTCAGGAAGTGTTCACGCTTCTTACGGTCTGGGTCGTAGGTACTCTTTACATCGACGGGTGCCGTGTTACCGATCGGACTAAAGGTAATCTGAGCGCCACGGTCTTCTATCGGGTTCCAGTCGTGATTGACCTCATGGTCAAGAATCGCCATGACTTCATTGATATGGTCAAGAATCTCATCACGATGATGCGGCTCAAGCGGTGTATTCCAGAGCTCAACCCCGTCTTGATCAAAGGCATGGTTACCATTTTGTCCGAGATAAAAGGCGCGAAGATTGTTGCTTTGCCAGGCAATTTTCTCTGCTGTCTGACCAGAGACAATGACAATATCGACACCAGCATTCGTGAGTAAATCAAACATTTCAGGAAGTATTGGCTGCCGTGAAGGAGCAATCGTCTTATCCATATCAAAGAAGAAATGTTTGTATCGCATAGGTCATAAGTATACCAGCGAGTTGACGCTTCGGTAAGGAGGCGAGCGGTAAGGCGTCTGCTATAGTATATGTCTATGCAAATTTCACAAAAGCGGCTTATTGCGATTATTGCTATTCTTATCGTCGCTATCGGAAGTACGACTACCTGGTACATGACTCGCCCTGAACCTGAGCGCGTCGTACCAGACGAGGCAATTGATGTTACCCTCGATTTTTATAACAGCTGGCTGGCTATCCGCAAGGATACGGCAAAAGACAAGGTGCAGGGTCTCAATGAGATAGGAAATAATGTGAACGAGGCACTAAAAAATGAACTCTCGGGTAAAGTAGCAACATTGCAGAACGATTCAGTTGACCCAATCCTCTGTATCAATTATGTTCCAGAGAAGGTTGGAGCGAAAATTGTCTACGAAGCTACCACCACTGCTGAAATCATGATTATCCCTCGTGGTGTCGAGACCCCACTCGCGTCTCCAGCTATCGTCTCACTGAGTAAAGAAGGTGAGTTCTGGAAGATTATTGCTATCAACTGCTCGAGTGGGGAAGTAGCACCAGAGCGTGAGTATAGCTTTATGATGAGTGGGCGCCTCCTCAAAAATGTACCTCCACCCTTGAATCCTGAGTTTTGGCACCTCGTGTACGAACAAGACGGCACTGGTGGCTACACCGCTCCACTCCTGTTTGCAAGCACCAGTCTCTGTAGCTTCAATAACGAGGAAGCAACACCGTGCGATACCGCTCGTCTCTACGAGACCGCCTCAGTCCGTATTGAGGGTAACATGACGGAGGCCGGTGTCGACGTGGTTCGCCTGACTGAAATCATCCCCGGAGAATAAGTAACGGAAGCGGAATGCACAGCACAGACGCCATCTGCGTCGGTGTTTTGCTACTATAGAGGGTATATGGAAATAATTATGGTGCTTGTCGCACTCATTGCCAGTATGGCAACATCACTTGGTGTCGGTAGCTCGACTCTTGCTATTATCAACTTTTTTGTCGCTATCGCCGACGGCAAAATCGATGAGACGGAACGACGGATGATGGGGAATGTCTATATTGTCCTCCGTGTCGCGATGGTTATCTTGTTTTTTACCCTGACCCTGAAGACCGGTTTTGATGCCTATCACCTTGGCGCAGATGCATTCACTCCAGCACTTTTTGCAAGCTGGACCGTCCTTGGTGTCCTGTACCTCAACGCTATCCTCATGACCCTCCGCATCATGCCGAGCACCTTTGGCCCAGGGATTCAGGCCGGGAGCTGGTACACACTTGGTGGCCTCACCGCACTCCTTAGTATCGGTATTAGTGCCTCATCATACCTCATCTTTGTAATGGCCTATGTCACGTTCATTACCTTCGCCGTCTCACTGGTTAATGGCATCATGGCTATCCTCAAGGCCAAGAAGGAGGCTCGTGAGCGCGCGCTCGAGATCAGTAGTGGTGGCACGATTGCCTAGAACGGTCACTCTTAAAAAAGCGCTCCCCATGAGGGGAGCGCTTTTAATTTCGTATACTACCGGTGTCCGAGTCCACCTGGCTTTCGGTTATAGACGATTGGAATCAGTACCAAGGTAATAATCACTGAGAAAGTAAGGCCAAACATCACTGCATACGCAAGTGGTGCCCAAATGTCTCCCGCAAAGATAAGTGGGATCATACCAATCACGGTCGTGAGGGTCGTGAGAAGAATCGGTCGAAGCCGACTGACTGATGCATCAATCACAACATCGCGAATAGACTTCACAGGATAGCGACGACGGTCCGCATTCATCATATCAATGAGGAGAATGGAGTTATTCACCACAATACCAGAGAGTGCGATGAAGCCCATGATAGATGGGAACGACACTGGATTAGAAGTGATGGCAAGTCCGAAGAAGATACCGATAAGCGAATACGGGAGGATAGAGAGCACGTAGCGTGTGTGCAGGTATGAACCAAACTCGTACACAAGAATCGCAATCATACCCACCACACCGACTACGAGGGCAAGGAGCATCTCACTAAAGGCCTGATTTGACTCTTCAGTCTCACCGCCACCAGTACTTAAAGTGACGCCTTCAGGAAGCTTGAGATCGCTCGCAATTTTCTCAAGTACCTGTGTCTGAATTTCACGGGCATTTCCTTCAGCTGTAACGTCTGCTGTCACCGATACCACCCGACGACTATCTTCGTGATTTATGACAGTACTTGATTCACGGAGTGAAATTGAGGCAATTGATGAGAGTGGAACACTACCAGATTGTGTCGGAATCTCAAGGCGACCAAGCGCATCGATAGTTGTCTCATTGTTGCTCCCAGTATCAGCATCTACATCAGGAGAGAGATTGAGCTTTACGACCACCGGAATATCTTCCTCGAGAGTAGTCAAAGACGTAGCCTCACTCCCAAACACAGCCGTACGCGCGAGGAGTGATACTGTGAATGGATCAAGACCAAGCGATGCCGCCTTTACTCGGTCGAGTTCGAGGACAAACTCAGTGTTGTTATTATTGGTGCTAGTCTCAACGTTCGTGGTATTTGGAATAGACTTGATTAGTTCAGCGGTTTTATTAGCAGTCTCGGTCAGTGCGATAAGATCGTCGCCGAGGTACTTAATGGTAATGGCAGCACCGGTAGGTGGACCATCACTTGGCTGATCGACGGTCACCTTCACATTACGAATAAACGCGAGTGAGGCACGAAGCTCTTCAACCATCTCGGTACTCGTCTTGTCGCGGTCTTCGCTGAGCGTAATGAAGATATTGGCGTATTTTTCGCCACTGCCACCGCCGGTGAACTGACTGCCGCTACCGACAGTAACGACATACGAGTCAATGTTCTCAGTCTTGTAGAGCACCTCTTCGACACGACGTACCGCAATATCAGTCACTTCTTTTTGGGTACCCTCTGGTTGCTCGACCTCAACAATCACATAGTCAACGTCACCCTGTTCGAAGAAGACGACTTGTACGGGGGTGTAGCGAGGGATAAAAGCCGTAACAAGAACCACCACCGCCAGCACAACAGTCTTGGCAAAGACTCCAATAAGACGAAATACAACATCAGATACATTAATACGTGAACGAAGCGACCGGTAGAACAGCGACACAAAGTAGTAGACGATACCGACAGCTATGGCCGTCCATAGACTGTAGACAAGTGCTAGGGAAGCAAGCAAGAGTGCTGAAATGAGGAAGAGGAATTTATCCTCCTTCTCAGCATGACCAACAATCGCAGCTAACTTTGCCTTGTACCACATCTCGAGCTGATGGGCGTATCGTACCTGTTTCTCTTCAAATGCACTCGTATTGCGACGACGGAGGAAGTGCGCCGCAAAGAGTGGCACAATCATCAACGACACAAAGAGTGACGCGATGAGAATGAAGATGAGCGTAAATGGAATACTCGCAATAAACTGTCCAATCACGCCCGATACAATAAAGAGTCCAGCGAACATCGCCACGGTCGTGAGTGTCCCTGAGATAAGTGGTGCGGCGAACTCACGAATCGTTTCAATCGCAGCCTCATCCTTATCAATATCAGGATTTGCTTTCATCTTGGCGTTAATGCCCTCAACCATCACAATCGCCGAGTCAACGAGAATACCAACACCCAGAATGAGCGCAAAGAGTGAGAGGAAGTTAATGGTGTTACCAGAATAGTAGAGTCCAATAAACCCAAGGAGGAACGAAAGTGGAATCGCCGCACCAGCAATCAGACTCTCACGCCAACCAATGGTGAGCGCAAGGAGTCCAACCACAAGGAGCACCGTCTGAATACCTGATGAGGTGAGGTTAAAGAGATCGGTCTTAATCTGCTCGCCAGAATCAAGCACAACATCATACGAGAGTCCGTAGAGGAGATTGCCTTCTTTACTCAGCTCAACGAGGCGGGCATTCACCGCATCGGTGATATCGGTGATATCTCCACCACGTTGCTTATAGATATCGAGTGAAATCGAGTCAGCTGAAGGTTGACCGTCAACGCTGATACGACTCATACGTGATGAAGCAGCAAGCCCATCCCGAACAGTCGCTATATCACGAATAAAGACTGGTTGGCCACCGACAAGTCCAACCGGGATATTTGCCACTTCACTTGAGTCTTCGACATCTCCCTCAAAGGCAACGTTATACGTGACGCCATTATTCGTAATCTGACCGATTGGTAGTGTGCGATTGGCGTTACCAAGCGCCTGAGTTATAGCATTGAGTGTCAAGCCATACTGCTGAAGCGCGGCCTGATTGACGATAATTGCGATTTCTCGTTCTTCAACACCAGACACTTCAACACGAGAAATACCTGAAAGACTTTCAAGATCCTTTTCGAGGTCATTTGAAAGGTTGCGGAATTCAATCGGCAGGAGGTCACCAGCCACTGCCACGGTCATGATTGGTTGATCGACAAAGTTCACCTCTGATACAAACGGATCTTCAGCTGTGTCGGGAAGCTCGCGTGCAATGGTATCAATTTCATCTTTAAGATCCTGAATAGAGGCATCGATATCAGCACTCGCTTCAAACTCAACCGTCACGACGGACACCCCTTCACGTGAGACTGAAGTGATCTGTTTTACATTCTCAAGGGAAACTAAACCTCGTTCAATTTCATTGGTTACGAGCGACTCCACATCAGCGGCAGGAGCGCCGGGCAGAATCGTTTGTACAATACCGACTGGAATCACCACTTCAGGTGAAGACTCACGAGGAATAGCGAGGAGTGAGTAAACGCCCAATCCAGTGATAGCGAGGATAAAGAGATATCCAAAGCGTGTATTACGAACAAAAAATTCGAACATACTTAATCGCGGATTACCTCCACTACCTCACCATCGGTTTTGCCACGAGCGTCAATCACGAACTCGGTAGTTGCATCAATACCAGACAGAATAGTTACAAGTGAACCACTAATTGGCCCAACTTCTACTGGACGTGCCTTAAGCTTATTGTCCTCTACCACAAAGACGACACCATCAGTATCGGTAAACTTTACCGCTGTGATAGGAATCTGGAGACGGGTAGCGCTCGCAGTGCTGGTAGCACTCGATGGTGCGAGCGAGACAGACACCGTATCACCATTGACGAGTGAGGCGTCGCTGGTTGCAATCTTGACCTCAGACTTACGGGTAACCGGGTCAATCGCTGGTTCAATCGTGACGATGGTGCCAGTGGCAGTATTGTTAATAGAAACGGTCTCACCAACTACAAATTGGTCGCGATCAAATTCACCGATGAAAACCGATACCTCGAGACCCTTTCCACCCGCCACCCGAGCGACAGGAGTCTGTGGACTAAGGAAATCTCCACTCTTAATACGAAGTACCTCAACCGTTCCAGAGATTGGTGATCGGAAGATGGTCTTCTCAAGATTGGCCTGTGCTGCACGGAGTGCACCGAGGGCTTGGGTAATCTGTGCATTTGAAGCCGATGGGCCACTATTAGCACTGTTTATTTCTGCACGAGAGAGCGCATCACGAGCTGCAGAGAGAGTAGCGGCATCATTTTGGAGTGACGCTTGTACCCCAAGGAGACTCGAGCGGACACCGGTGAGCTTGGCAATATCAGCCTTACGAGCAGCATCAGCGGAAGCATCACCTGAAGTATTACGTGAGAGCGCACCAATCAGAAGATCAACGAGTGCTATAGTCTCACTCGTGTACTGACGAGCATTGGTAATTGCCGCATCAAGGTTGCTGGTTGGGGTGAGGATACTACTCTCAGCTTGCCAACGAGACAATGAAGCATTGAGTGCTACGCGACCATTATTAAGTCGCTCGGTATCACCCTGACCATTGATTCGGAGACCAGGAACCGGTGATTGTGGGTTAGCAAAATAGGCATCGATATCGGTCTTTACGATACCAAGTACAGAATTGTATGCTCCGGCGATATTTGTCACCGTTGTAGCCTTGGTGCGCTCAAGTGCAGTTGTCGCCTCACTGACACCCACCTGACTCTGACGTCCTGAAGCGAGTGCTGCTTCATACGCTCCCTGCGCTTGCAGCACAGCTGCTTGCTCAGACGCATTCTCTAGAGTACCGATGATAGTCCCCGCAGTGACGGTAGCTCCAGGAGCGACCCGAACACTCGTTACGCGTCCACCACGCTCACTCTGGATATCGGCCTCACTGACCGAACGAACCGTACCGACGTACGTTGCACTATCAGCACCTTCAAGATTAGCAATTGTCGCGACGCGAACAGTTGGTGGCAGCTCTGTAGTCACCGACTCACTCTCGTTACCACCACGAAGGAGGGCGATAACTACACCAATAATAGCCACGACACCAATCGTGAAGGCTACCTTTTTCGGTGTCCAGGATGAACCTGCAAGACCACGCACCTTACCACCGACATTCTGTACAATATTCATAACACTCGTGAATTAATTAATTGGGCTATATAATACCACTAAATATGCCCATTGTCTATATATTTGAGCTTCCGCCTTTTTACTTAGTGTGTGGTAGTATAACCGTGTTATGTTTGGAAAATTAAAGAATATGGCGGTGCGCAAGCTTGTGCAATCGCAAATGAAAAATGTACCAGTCGAGCAACAGCAGATGATTATCGAGATGCTCGAAAAGAAGCCCGAACTCTTCGAACAAATTGCCAAAGAAATGCAGGAAGAACTGAAGACTAATGGTAATAATCAGATGGCTGCCGCCATGAAGGTACTCCCGAAGTACCAGCAGGAAATTATGGAGATCATGAGCCCAGAGATGAAGGAGAAGCTCATGAAGATGCAGATGGGGAGCCAGGGGCAGTTTAACCCAGACGGTAGCATCCGCCGATAATAGTCAAATAATTTGTTGAATCTTCTTTGTTGCATTTATAGAAAAGTTACTCACCGTACAGGAAGTACGCCTCATAATTTTTCTATAATGCGCCTCGAATCTTCAATAAATTATTTAACTCTTACTGTCTGTTCCGTACCCGAAACATACTGAGGGTTACAATTTGCAGGTGAGAAAGAAAATTTATCAACACGGTGCGACCTACGGTCGCACCGTGTTGCCGTATACTCTCAATATATGTCAAAGAAAATTCTAGTACTTTGTGGTCACCCAGACAAAGATTCGTTTTGTGGAACTATGTCTGACCAATATGAGCGAGGCGCCCGCGAGGCTGGTCACGAAGTAGTCCGCGTCAACATCGGCGAACTCAACTTTGATCCTATCCTGCATAAGGGATATAAGGAGATTCAGCAGCTCGAACCAGACCTTATCGAGCTCCAGAACCGCTTCCGTGAGGCTGAACACATTGTGATTGTGTATCCAAACTGGTGGTGTGCGATGCCTGCTATCCTCAAGGGACTCTTTGACCGTTTCTGGCTCCCCGGCTTTGCCTTTAACTTCAACAAGCAAACCAAGCGTATCGATAAGCACCTTAAGGGTCGCTCAGCCCGAGTGATTGTACTCTCTGGCTCACACTCACCATTCCAGACCTGGTGGCGCTTTGGTGACTTCACGAACGAAATCCAGTACGGCATCCTCGAATTTGCTGGTATCCGTACTGCAGTCACTGCCTATGGCCCGTGTGAGAAGGTTGATGGTATCTGCCGAGAAAAGTGGCTCCGTGAGGTGGAGTCGATGGGGAAGAAGGGTATATAAATCAACCTATAGTAAAGAAAAGGTCAGTGCGTAAGCATTGACCTTTTCTATTTTTGTGATATTGTTTTAACAGTCGAAAACATCAGCGCGCAGGAGGCGCATCATGAACTTGTTCAAAGTAATCCTCTTTGGATTCCTGACATTGATGATGTTGGCTGCTTGCCAGCCGCAGTTCTACATCAATTCGGAGACCACCATCACCCACACGCCGTCACGGGCGCAAGAGCGGCACCCTCGTGGCGAGATGGTGTTTGCCTGCACCACTGTCGCAGCGATATACGAATACCTCGAAAATGGGGGTATCTCCGCCGGATGTGGTCGTATGTACATGACGACACCACGGTACCGTGATGACTTCTACACCTACGAAGGGCAGCGGTTCAGGATTATCGAGTTTCAAGACGGATTGTACAAATACTTCACCTACGAAGAACGTGGAAGCCGGTCACGACACTGGCGCTACTGAGCAAATGAGGCGGAAGGCGGGAGATACTCCTGTCTTCCGCCTTTTCCTTTACCTGGTGGTATACTATAGACATGGAACAATACACCTGGTACGCAACCCTTATCAAACCAACCTGGGCGCCTCCAAGCTGGGTCTTTGGACCAGTGTGGTCTGTACTCTATACCATCATCGCGATTACTTTTATCTACGTCTTTTATAAGACGTATCTAGGGGAGATACCATACTGGATTGCCGGTCTCTTTGCACTCAATCTCATTGCCAACGCCCTCTTTACACCGCTTCAGTTCGGGCTCCAGAGCAATTTCCTGGCAGCCGTAGATATTGTGGTTGTGCTCGGTTCACTTGCTGCCGCCCTCTACGTTATCTACCCGTACGCGCCATGGGTAGCGTTTGCTAATATCCCATACCTTCTCTGGGTCTCATTTGCAACCGTACTCCAGCTCACTATCACGTACCTTAACTGGTAGTCTGTTATACTGGCACGTATATGCATCATGTTTCGTTTGGGCGAGAGGTCGCCAGTGTCGCCCTCAAGGTAGTGGCGGTGGTGATTACTATCGTACTCATCGTCATATCGCTCGGAGTCATTACCTTTAGCTTCACCGCAATTAGTGATGGGGAGTGCAATATCGCCGTGATGCCAATAGAAGGAGTGATTATGCCGTTTGGGAACGGTGTCTCATACCCTGAGTTCGCCACTACGCCACGTGATGTTCGCGACTTCCTCGCTGCCCTTGAATACGAGACAATGATTGAAGGTATCCTTTTTGAGATTAATTCTCCTGGTGGCACACCCGTAGCCTCTGAAGCTATTGCGAGCGATATCAGTATGATTGAGATGCCAAATCTCGCCCTGGTTGGTGATATTGCTGCCTCAGGCGGGTACATGATTGCCGCAGCGGCTGACAGCATCATCGCCTCACCGATGTCTGACGTTGGGAGTATTGGTGTCACGATGTCCTATGTTGAAGAGTCGAAGAAGAATGAAAAAGATGGTCTTACCTACGTACCACTCAACAGTGGAGAATTTAAAGACATTGGCAGTCCAAATAAACCAATTACCGACGAGGAACGAACCCTCCTTGAAGCCCAGCTCGATGAAGTCCATAACTACTTCATCGATCTCGTGAGTCGCTATCGCGATATTGACCGCGAGTCTGTAGCCGCACTCGCAGACGGCTCAACGATGACCGGCAAGCAGGCGCTTGAGAAAAAGCTCATTGACCACCTCGGCGGCCGGGAGGAAGCGAAGCGTATCTTTGCCGAGCGCCTCGGCAAGCAGCCAAACGAGATTCACTTCTGTGAGTATGTTGCACCACTCCTATAGACAAAATAAACCACCATTCTCGTTCGACGGGGTTCATATGTTATTCAACAACCTGTAGTTCTCTGTGTAATTTGGTACACTAGAAGTCTTGTACAGGCACACTAAGTGTGCGGACACAGCGATAGTTTGCATTCTGCTGAACTACGTGAGTGACTGTCTGTACGAGTATGCTCCCCGCGGGGAGCATTTCTTTTTAATTATTTTTCTGCTACACTCAGCGCCATATGTCAAAGCTTGCGGTCGGTATTGTCGGCCTTCCAAATGTCGGTAAATCAACATTATTCACAGCCCTCACGAAGAATGAGGTGTTAATTGCAAACTACCCCTTCGCAACTATCGACCCATCCGTCGGTGTGGTGGCAGTACCAGATAGTCGTCTCGAGACGCTCTCTAGTATCTCAGGTTCACAGCAAATCATCCCGGCTGTCGTGGAATTCGTTGACATTGCTGGTCTTGTTGAGGGTGCCGCCAGTGGCGAAGGACTCGGCAATAAATTCCTCGCCAATATTCGCGAGACAGACATGATTGGTGAGGTGGTCCGCATCTTTGAAGATGAAGATATCCATCACGTCTCAGGGCGTATCGACCCACTGGGAGACATCGAGGTTATCAACCTCGAACTCGTCCTAGCCGACGCTGAAACTGTTGAGAAGCGTCTCGGTAATGTCGAGCGTGACGCCAAACGCGGAGACAAAGAAGCTGTCCTCGAGCGCGACCTCCTTTTAAAGCTGAAGCCACACCTCGAAGGCGGTAATCTCGCCAATAGTCTCACCATGACCGATGATGAGAGGCGTATCGTGAAGCATCTCCATCTCCTCACGATGAAGCCATTCCTGTACATCTGTAACAAGAAGCATGGGTCATTTAACCTCGATGAACACAACGACGATCGTTGGGTAGCTCTGACTGAATACTTTGAACGTACCGGGGCAGAATACGTCATTGTTGACGCTGGTATGGAGCATGAGCTCCGTGACCTCTCTGAAGACGAGAAGCTCGAATTCCGTCGTGAGTACGGTGCGCAGGATAGTGGTGTCGCGAGTCTTATCCGGGCCTGCTACCACCGACTCGGACTTATGTCCTACTTCACGACCGGCGAGAAGGAGACGCGCGCCTGGACAGTACCGATTGGTTCGACTGGACCAAAGGCTGCCGCCGCTATCCATAGTGACTTTGAAAAGAAGTATATCCGCGCGCAGGTCGTGACCTTTGAAGACCTCGTCACCTGCGGCTCTATTGCCAAGGCACGTGAAGCCGGCAAGCTCCGTGTGGAAGGGAAGGAGTACATCGTGAAAGATGGCGACGTGATTGAATTCCTCATTTAATTAAGCAAAAAGTTTGACCGGTACCCACCAAAAGGTACCGGTCTTTCTTATTCAATCGGGCCAAAAAGTCGGTCACCAGCATCCCCAAGACCAGGGACGATGTAGCCGTTATCATCGAGACCGTCGTCGATGACTGCCGTCACAATGGTGACATCAGGATGATGCGTCTCAATGTACGCAATACCTTCCGGAGCAGACATCAGTGTAAAGAGGATGATACGCTCAGGTTTCTTCACTGACTTCAACTTGAGGGCGTCGATAGCCGCTCCGGCAGAACCACCAGTAGCGAGCATGGTCTCGAAGACCAAGACGGTCTTACGACCAAGATCAGGCGCACACTTGTACATGCCGAGGGTTGGCGTGAGCGTGACGTGATCGCGCTTCACATCAATGAAGCCGACGTCACAATCAACGATACTCATTGCGCCAAGTGCAAGCCCAACACCTGCCCGCATCACGATGACCGCGTATAGATTTGCTTCATCCACCAATTCATCCGCAAGGATTTGGTGCATGAGTACGAAACCTATATTCGCAACACCGTCCCTGAACTCGTCGCGTGGGAGGTTACGATCACGTAGACGCTCTAGGTCAATAGACTGCTGGTGAGGAAGTGGTAGGACAATATGCGGCACGTCAGTGTACTCCTCTCTATTTAAGAACGGGTGCACATCCCGTTCTTGGTGGGTTGCATTGCGCCGTACTATAGAAAATCCCTGCTTGAATAGCAAGGATTTCTTTTTGTTTATTAGCTGAGGTCAGTCGGGGGATTCTTGCGTTGGACTGGACTCACGACGGTCGGACTCCAGGTGGCCTTAATGGCTCCATGCTCCTTTTCATACTCTGCGACTTGGTGCGTAAGGTACTGCTGGAGACGCTTCGCGTGTTGCGGGGTAAGTGAATAGATAGCTCCCTGATTTCCTGAGGAGAGCCCCATCACGAAGAACTCTGGCGTGTAGCCGATATTAATTGATTCACAAAATAGCTTTGGAGCTTGTTTCAAGTCATCTGGTTTCATACTAAAACAGTATACCGCATTTTAGGGAAGTGTTCAGGAAGTGGCGCGTACTGTTAGAATGGTTGATGGACATGCCATGGAGGGCATTATGAAACGAGGACTACCGATAACGGTGACATCACTCAATACCTGGAGTGGTGTCGCGGTCAGCAACCGCGAAGCTACCATCGTCGATTACATTGTTGAGCTGGCACACACTCATGATATTGTCAGCCTGAACGAAGTTCACTACGCAGACGACATGGGTAAAGTGCCACGCTTTGGCCGTGCACCGGTGCAGAAAGATGAAATCGGTCCGTACCATCTCACCCTCGGCAACGAGGTGCGAGAAAAGCTGTTCCGAACCCACGACCTGTACTTCACCTCAAACTTCGACTGTTTTGCGTATCATGACCGAGCAGCTGCAGAATATCCGGTGAAGTTTGGCAACCTGCTCATCGTACGACGAAAACGGTTCGATGAGTTCTCGTTGCGTGACCAGTACTGCTATGGACAGGGTGAACTCAATACCGAAGTGCTGGTAAAGGGGATGGTCGTCAACGGCATACCTGCCTCTCGTTCGATGCAAGTGTGCTCAGTCACGTACGGACAACATCGGTTTCGATTGGTGTTCATGCATGGAATCTGGACACAACGAGGGAAAGTCGATTGTCCTGCCCGCGTGAGCCAGAATGCGCGCATCGGGCAGGGAGTCCTTGCTGCGACACGCAATACCGCCTACGAGACAGTCCCGACCATACTCATGGGTGACCTCAACTATACGTCACGCCTCGAGTGTTTCAAGGACCTGCTCCAGCACAAGGACGTCTTCAACGGTACCGCAGTGAACCTTAATGCGAAGGCTGGCATCAGAACCACCCGCACCAAGTTTTACACCCGCTCTGAACCGGAGGCCGACTTCACGCTCATGAGTGACTGGGCAGAGGGCTACGTCGACACCTACGAAGCACTCGACGCACCATCTGATCACATGCGTCTGAGGCTTGTCCTTGGAAAATAACACCACACCCGGCGCAACACGCGCGCCGGGTGCATTTTTTATAATGAAGCGTATACTTTTACTATATGGAACAGCACGAACGCCTCGCAGACTTTTTATTCGAGACCGGTACCATGCGTCGCCTGCCGCGCATGCACCGTCAGACCCTCCTCATTGACGATACCTCAGACACCATTGCCTCACACTCCTACCGAGTTGCGCTCATTGGGTGGCACCTCGCGAAGCTCGAAGGAGCAGACCCGTACAAGGTTGTCATGATGTGCCTCCTTCATGATATGGGTGAGATACGCAGTAACGACCACAACTGGGTACACAAGCGCTACGTAAAGATATACGAGGAAGAGATAACGAAGGACCAGCTCGGGAGCTTACCGTTTGCTGATCTCTACACATTTGCGACTGAGTATATGGCTCGTGAGACAGTTGAGGCGAAGCTTGCTAAAGAAGCTGATATCCTCGACCAGATTCTCCTTCTCCGCGAATACGAATGGCAGGGGAGCCAAGAGGCGAAGAGCTGGCTAGAGACCAAATCAAAAGACATCGAGCGACTGCAGAGTGAAGGTGCCAAAGCCCTCGGTCACGCCCTCCTTGAGCGCTCACCATCGGACTGGTGGCAAGACATCTACACGAACCAAAACCGCTAGGACGTGACTTTTTAGAAAAAAGAGGAGTATACTTGTAGTATATGGAAAATACACCACGCAATATCGTACTGCAGGTAGGATCACTCTTAGCACTCTATATCAGTACATCATTCTTTATTACGCTCGTTTTTGGACTCATTAATCTCGCGTACCCGGACGCAGCAGACTCTTACTGGAATATCGAGAGTGCCGCCGATAGTGTCCGTCTCGGTATTGCAGTACTTATTGTCTCACTCCCAACCTACCTCGTCCTCATGCGACTCGTAAATACCCACCGTCGGGAAGCACAGGCAAGTCTCTACCAGAACCTCACCAAGTGGCTCATCTACCTTTCACTCCTCTTCGGTGGACTCGTCCTCCTCGGTACTCTCGCCACCACAATTTACACCTTCCTCAACGGTGACATCACCACTCGCTTTATCCTAAAAGCAGCGACAATTATTGGTGTAGTCGGCATTGCCTTTCACTACTACCTCCTTGATGCCCGTGGCTACTGGGTGAAGAACGAACAGAAGTCGGTAATGTTTGGTATCGGAGTAGGGATTGTGGCGTTTGTCGCCATTGCCTTCGGCTTCCAGTTCATCGAGACACCAGCCGTCGTCCGTGAGATGAAATTGGATGAGCAGCAGGTAAACGACCTCCGCACTATCCAATGGCAATTAGAGAGCTATCTCGCGACCAGCAGTACGACCCCAGCCACCCTCGATGAAGCATATGGTGACCTCGGTCCGGCGCCGACAGCACCCGAAGGACGTGACGCTTACAGCTATGAAGTCACCGCAACTGGTTTCAAACTCTGCGCTACGTTTGCTCGCGACAATAGCAATGAGTACGCCACCGGCTTCAGTGACCCCGCCCTTCGTATCAAGAATAGTGAAAACTGGAACTACAAAGCCGGACGGTACTGCTTTGACCGAGCTGTGAAATAACTTACATTACATTGTCTAACAATGAAAAAGCGCGGGATGAGCCCGCGCTTTTTGCTTTTTGCCTGCTGACATACTCACCAGAAATAATGATCGAAGTGTACACCATACGCCTGAATCCCTTGCCCATGGGCAGTACCTGGCGCCACCCGCGCAAGCTCCGTCATCGAGTGACGCTCGACCGCAAACTGACGCCTCTGCCACGCATCAACCAATATTGGCGCGAGCGAGTACGAGTTTGCACAGTTGCCGAGGAATTGTGGTGTGTAGATGGAGATATTCTCTCGCTCGCACCCAGACATGATGAAATGACCGATGAATCGCTGGGCAAAGCAGGTGCTCACCGCGAACTTGAGATACCCCATATTGTATGAGGCAACAAGCTTCACGAGATACTCATACGACAGATAAGCATCAGTGTCATTGGTATGCCACCCCATCGTCGACCCGTGCCCTTGATAAGACACGAGCGCGTGCGAGACGGGGACCTGCACCATTAGGAAGTCACGGATGATGACTGCCGCCGATTCAGGTGCTGGGGAGATGTAGTTTTGGACTGGTATTCCTCGGGCCTTGAGATACTCCTCCAGTTCTCTGTGAACCTCAACGTATTCTGGACCACTGATGAGAAGAGCGGTTGGACGATCAAGCATGACTAACCTCACTGATTTGCTGTCTTTCTGTATTAGACAGGTAAGCGAAGAGAAAGTCAAAGACTCAAGCTTAGGCGTACGAAGATTGCGCAATCGGCAACCGAACAATAAACGTCGTGCCTTTATCCTCAACCGTCTCTACCTCAATGGTGCCACCAAGTTGCTCAACCGACTCCTTCACAATATAGAGACCGAGGCCTGTCCCTTCAGCGCGATGTTGCATCGCGTTGCTCGCACGGAAGAATTTGCTGAAGAGGCGAGGAAGCTGGTCAGCCGGGATACCGATACCACTATCAGCGACAACAAAGATGAGCGTACCGCCCTCAACCTGGTACCCAAACGAGATCTGATCACCAGGACGCACGTACTTCACTGCGTTTGAGAGAAGATTACTCGTAATAATATGAAAGAGGCGACTATCTGCTGTATACGTAAAAGGTGCCGGGTTGTACGGCGTCGTGAGAACGATATTCTTTTCTTTAATTTGTCCTTCAAATTCTTCGACAATGGTCGGGAGATAGGTGGAGAGCTCAATCGCTTCTGGGGCAGACGCAAAAGTACCAGTCTCAAGTTTCGAGACACTGAGGAAGTCATTGATAAGCGCGAGCATTCGCGTCACATTACGGGCCACCTTCATGAGGTAGACACCCTGCTTCTCAGTTGCGACACCCCGGAGCGAACGCTCAAGGAGCTCAACATTCCAGCGGATAGCAGCGACCGGAGTGCGGAGTTGGTGGGTCGCAAGCGCCACGAACTCACTCTTCGCTTTATCGACAATCTTATGTTGAGTGATATCCACGAGCGAAACCATCCGCTGATCAAACGTCTGGTTTACGAAGAACGAAATAGAAACCCAACGCTCTTCGTCACTATAGGTACGGATAACCATCTCGGTGTCCATAAAGGCAGTGTTACGATCGAACTTACCCATCGTTACTGAATAATGAACATCGTCCTCATGGGTGAGACGATCAAAAACGGTTTTGCCAATGAGCTCTTGTTGCGGAAGACCGAGAAGTCGAGCCGAAGCTTGGTTACAAGTAGTAATTACCCCACGACCATCAAGGGTCACGTATGGAACTGGGCTTTGATTATAGAGTGTGGCGTAAAGCTCGCGAGAATTAAGGAGCTGATTCTTATGCCACTCCACCTGCGCATCATCGGCCGAGCCTATCAGAAGCACTGCTGCCGTAAGAGTAAAGAGTACGGTCAGTGAGAGTATGTGGGGGAGATAGAGCGGAAAGAGCAAACTCGCAACAAAATATACCGCTGCGAACACGAGAAAGAGCACAACAATAATGGCGACCATTCGGAGCGCGCGCCAGAGGCCAAAGCCAACTTGAATGTGCATACCCTCATATCATAACAGGCCGAGGTGGGGACAGGCCATATATGCCTGTGGTAGAATCATCATATGGAAAAGCATATCCTCATCATCGAAGACGAAATCGACTTGCGTGAAGCAATGGCTGAAGCCCTCCAGGAAGAAGGCTATCAGGTCACTATGGCTGAAAACGGCCAAGTTGGACTTGAGATCGCACTCCGTGACCATCCAGATCTCATTCTCCTCGACCTCATGATGCCGATCATGGATGGACAGACTATGTTCGGAAAACTCCGTGAAGATGCTTGGGGTCGCTATGCAAATGTGGTAATTCTCACGGCGATGGACGACGTCAATAATATCGGACTCGCACACGAAGAGAAGCCACTTGATTACTTCATTAAGGCTCACCACAGTCTCGATGATCTCATCAAGCAGATTCGACTCCTCCTCTATACTGCCCCCTAGACAAAACCATACTTAGAGTAGTATGGTTTTGTCTAGATACGTTCTCACGCCAACAAGGGAGGATTCTCACATGAAGGACTGGCCGTACCACGTGCTTGGTATAAGCATCAGTGCCTGGATTCTGGTATCACCGCTTTTCTATCCATTCCTGCTCGACGTCTACAGCTTTTTGTTTTTGACCTTTGCAGTCGCGACGTATAAATACGCTATCGCCAAGGTTACCTACAACAGCATCGATAAAATAAGTGGGGAGTAAACGATGAAAGCGCTACGAAGCTGGGGTGAGCGTGATGTGACCGAAGAAAGTTTTCTCTTGTGTATCGCAGCGATTTCATTTTGTCTCGCTGTCATTACCTTTGCGTACACACGCTTCGGAATCATGGGTGTTGGGGTACTGACGATGATTGCGATTGCGGTCTGTATAATCGTCGTATTCATCATCTACACAATACTCTACGCTGTCGACGACGACTTTGATTATGATGAGTCCTTCGATGGAATGGTAGACATGATTTGCAAGGGTTTCATTGGCCTTTCGGTCACAATCTTCGCCATCTACCAACTCACCCTGCATGCAAGCAAGGATGAGCTCATGGTCCTCGGACTCATGGTCGGACTCTATCTCCTTGGAAGCCTCAAGAGCTGGGGCGTGATGTGGTTCTACCATCGTGTCAACAGGCTGTTTAAAGTCAACGACTGAAGAAACCAAGACGAGCGCCCCTGGCGCTCGTTTTCTTTTTACATTTTAATAAATCGTGGCATACTAACAAATACCGTTACAAGATAACCGAGGTAGGACTATGCATAAAAAATTCGACTCAGGACTGATTGAACAAAAGTGGCAACAAACATGGGACGAAGCCAAGCTCTATGAAGTTGGCGATCGTGACCCGAGTAAAGATAAAGCCTACCTCCTCGTCGAATGGCCCTACCCATCGGGCAACCTCCATATCGGTCACTGGTACGCCTTTGCAGTACCAGACATCTATGCCCGCTACAAGCGCATGCAAGGTACCCAGGTTCTTTTTCCAATGGGCTTTGACGCCTTTGGTCTCCCGGCAGAAAACGCCGCCATCAAGCGGAAGCTCGACCCAAAAGTCTGGACCTACGACAACATGGCGTACATGCGTCACCAGCTCAAGAGCATGGGCAACATGTTTGCTTGGGACAAGACCACCTCAAGTACCGATCCCGAGTACTACGCGTGGACGCAACAGATGTTCACTGAGTTCTTTAAGCATGGTATCGCATACCGTGGGAAGGGTGTGGTCAATTGGTGTCCGGGGTGTAACACCGTGATAGCAAACGAGCAAGTCTTACCAGACGGCACCTGCGAGCGCTCAGGAGACATGATTGAAAAGCGGGAGATGCCACAGTGGATGCTCAAGATTACCAAGTATGCCGATAAACTCATCGACGACCTCGAGACCGTCAACTGGCCAGAGCATATTAAAGAGGCGCAGCGTCAGTGGATTGGTCGTAGTCGTGGTGCTGAGATAGACTTCACGCTCACGACTGGCGAGACCGTTACTGTCTTTACGACACGGCCAGACACCCTCTATGGGGTGACGTACCTCGTTCTCGCACCAGAGCACGCACTCCTGCAGTCCGCAACAGTGCGAAGCAACACCTCGAACTTGAGTGACGTTGACGCCTATATTGCGAAAGCGAAGCAAAAAGACGAACAAGACCGTCTCGATGCCACCAAAGAAAAGACTGGGGTGAAGCTTGATGGTATTACCGCGACCAATCCGGTTAATGGCGAGACCATTCCAGTCTTTGTCGCTGACTATGTGCTCGGTGGCTACGGTACCGGCGCCATTATGGCAGTACCAGCGCATGATGAGCGCGATGGTGAGTTTGCTCGGAAGTTTAATCTACCAATCAAACCTGTTGTAGCTACCCACTTCATAAAAAGTGAACAGATAGACAGAGTTAGAAATGGAGTTTACGGACTAATAAAAATTGATAATAAGTATCTTATCCAACACTTCACAAAAGATGACTTCTACTGGCTACCAGGTGGAGGACTTGACCAAGACGAGACACACGAAAATGGGTTACTTCGTGAGCTAAATGAAGAGACACACTACGCAGACTTTTTAATCAAAGAAAAGGTATCTGTCGGTGTTATTGATACAAAATCAAAAGAAGGAAAATCACTTCGCAACATTAGTCAGGTCTATAAAGTAGAGATTGCATCAAATAACACGTCACCAAGCGCAATGACTGCAGACGAACTAGAAGACGGTATCGAACTATTATTACTCTCAAGAGAAGAAATTGAGAAACTCACCTCTTCATTTGAACCTGAACGAATTGAATTTATAAAAGAGGCAATCCGCATTGCAGAAGGTGAACCCAAAACATCAACCGGTGTACTTGTGGCCTCCGGTGAATTCGATGGACTTGATAGTGAGACCGCTAAAGAACAAATTGTCGCCAAAGTTGGTGGTCGCATGACCTCGACCTATCGCCTCCGCGACTGGTCAATCGGGCGCCAGCGGTACTGGGGCGTCCCGATTCCAATTGTCTATAGCCCAGAAGGTGAAGCCCACCCGGTGCCAAAGGAGCATCTTCCGTGGCTCTTGCCAGAAGACGTCGACCCAACCCCAACCGGTGTCGCTCCACTTGCGAAGAGTGAAGAGCTCAAGCGTCGGACCGAGGCTATCTTTGGTCCCGGCTGGACACCAGAGGTCGAAACGATGGACACTTTCGTCGACTCATCCTGGTATTTCCTCCGTTATCTCGACAACCATAATGAGAATGCACTCGCAAGCCTCGAACGACAAAAGGAATGGATGCCAATTGATGTGTATTTCGGTGGAGCCGAGCACACTACCATGCACCTCCTTTACTCACGCTTCTGGCAGAAGGCACTCTACGACCTTGGTCTCGTGACCGAAAGTGAACCATATCATCGACGCGTCAACCGTGGCCTTATCCTCGGCCCAGACGGCAACAAGATGAGTAAGAGTAAAGGCAATGTCGTTGACCCTGACGAGCAAGTGAAGTTCGTCGGCGCCGATACAGTAAAGATGTACCTCGCCTTTATGGGCCCCTATGAGGGGAACAACTACCCCTGGGATATGGGTGGGATTGCTGGTGTACGCCGCTTCCTCGAGCGTGTCTACGGTCTTATCGACCATATCAGTGACACAGAAGGGGAGGAAGTAACCCGCCAGCTCCACAAGACCATCATCAAAGTAAGTGGAGACATTGCTGAGTTTAAGTTCAACACCGCCATCAGTGCGATGATGATATTCGTGAACCTCTCCGAGAAGTCGACCCTCACCAGAGCATCATACGAGACCTTCCTCCGTCTCCTCGCTCCATTTGCCCCTCACCTCACCGAGGAGATTTGGCATGAGCTCGGACACACCACGAGCATCCACCTTGAGGCCTATCCAGTGGCAGACGAAGCCCTCGCCCGTGACACAAGTGTCGAGATCGGGGTCCAGGTCAACGGCAAGATGCGAGGCAGTATTACGGTGAGCCAGGAGGCAGGGGAGAGTGAGGCGCTAGACGCCGCACGAGCAGTCCCAACTATCGCCGGGAAGCTCGCGGAAGGGGAGATAAAAAAGGTGATTTATATCCCTGGTAAAATCCTTAATGTTATTGTCGGATAAGTGCGCCCATGCCATTTGACGTTTGTCAAATGGCATGCTATAACATGGGCACTACTGAGGAGGTAGCACTAAATTATTCTTATTTTGAGCGGAATTTATGATTACTTTTAAACCAAAACAGGTCACGAAGAAGCTATTGGCAGCGCTCCCAGAGCGCGCTCGCGACGTCCTTGAGAAGCGCTACGGGCTTGGCAACGACGGCGAAACGTACACCCTTGAATCAATCGGCCAGACCTACGGCATCACCCGTGAGCGCGTCCGTCAGATTGAGAACTACGGCATCAGCTCAATCCAGAAATCAAGTGCATACAGTGAGCACGCCGAGCTCCTCGCTGAGCTCCAGGAGGCCATCAAGATGCTCGGTGGCGGTGTCGTCGCTGAAAACGTCCTCCTCGACTCACTCACCAAAGACGAATCAACCCGCAACCACCTCTACTTCCTCCTCGTTGTTGGCGACACCTTCTACAAAGGCAAAGAGAATCCGCTCTACCACCACCGTTGGTTCACTGAGAAGAAGATTGCTGAAGCAGTCGAACGTGCGCTCAAAAACGTTCATGGCACCCTCAATCGAGACGACCTCGTGTCTGAGACCGAGATCCTCAACCGCTTCCGCAACGAACTCATCGAAATCGCGCACGAGCACGATGACGAGACCTTGAAGCGCTGGCTCCTTATCTCAAAGCAGATTGCTCGCAACCCGCTCGGCGACTGGGGCCCAGCTGATAGTCCTAATGTCCGCGTAAAGGGTATCCGTGACTACGCCTACCTCGCAGTTAAGCGCCATGGTTCACCGATGCACTTTAAGGAAGTAGCGCAGGCGATTGAGCAACTCTTCAGTCACAAGGCTCATGTCGCGACGACTCACAACGAGCTCATCAAGGACGAACGCTTCGTCCTCGTTGGTCGCGGTCTCTACGCCCTCACTGAGTGGGGTTACACCGCTGGTGTGGTAAAGGAAGTACTCCGCCAAATCCTTGAAAACGATGGTCCACTCACTCGTGAAGAAATCATCGACAAGGTACGCAAGGAGCGTTACGTCAAGGACAACACGATTATCGTGAACCTCCAAGACACCAACCTCTTCAAGCGCCTCTCAAGCGGGCAGTACACGCTTGCTGATTAATCCTCAAAACCGGGTTCGGGCATACGCTCCGAACCCGGTTTTGGTGTACAATATCCTTATCTATGTCTGATTTATTCAAAGCGATGTTTGGCTTTTTGGCCGCACCGGTTCTCGTTATCATCGGCCTTATTGTGATGCGGTACACCTTTTCGATTATGGGTATCGATCCAGAACCAGTTATCTCGCTCGTGATAGCTACTACGCCAATCTGGCTACCATTCCTCCTCTTTTGGCTCCTCTACGAAAAGTGGATGGAATTTGTACATCTCAAGTTCAAGCTGCAGCAAGGCCGTACGACACTCCGTATCAAGTTGCCACAAGAAGTCTTTAAGTCACCCGAAGCGATGGAGAATGTGCTCGCCCAGGTCCACAACGTCCAATCACCAGACAACCTCTGGCAGACGTATATCGACGGCAAACATCCACTCATCATGTCTCTTGAGATCGTCTCAATTGGCGGTGATGTCCGTCTCTATATTAACTGTCCAACCAAGAAGGTAAAGAATGCCGTTGAATCACAACTCTACGCTCAGTACCCGGGTGTCGAGGTAGTTGAGGAACCGATTGATTACACCGCTGAGATTGTGCCAGACCATAGTAAGTACGACATGTTCGCCCTCCATATGCGCCAGAAGGGTGACGAAGAATTACCAATCCGCACGTACATCGATATGGGCCTTGATAAGCTTCCAAAGGAAGAATTCAAGCTCGATCCAATGGCACCAATGATTGAGCATATTGGTAGTATTAAGCCTCATGAGCGCATCTGGGTGCAGTTCCTCTGTATTCCGCATGCCAAGAAGAACTTTAAGACCGGCTACATGCACGAGACCAAGACTTGGGAGGGTCGTGTCCAGGCTAAGATTGATGAGATGATGGGCCGCAACAAAGACAAGACTGGCCCGGCTGAACTCGAAAACCAACCACGCCTCACTCCCGGTGAGCGGAGTGTCATTGAGGCAATGGAGCGTAATGTCAGTAAGTACGCGTATGAGGTTGGTATCCGCTGGGTGTACATCACGAAGAAGGGGACGTTTGATGGTAATGTCGTCTCACCACTCATTCGTTCGTTTGCCGCGTACGACCTTATCGGCCGCAATCAGATTGGTGTTGCGTGGCGTACCGACTACGACTACAACTGGTTTTCAGACTGGTCGGGCAAAAAGAAGCTTAAGCTCAAGAAGAAAGAGGTTATCAACTACAAGAAGCGCGAACCACTTCATGGCACTGCGATTAACCCGAGCATGACCTTCCAGATTATGTCGGTCGAGGAGCTTGCAACCGTCTTCCATATACCAAGTAGTACCGTCATGACTCCAGGTCTCAGTCGTATCCCGTCAACCCGTAAAGAAGCACCACCAAATCTCCCGATTGGTGACTTTAACAATGCCAAGTAGTCTATGGAAGCTACCCCATCACCGTTTGCGGTTGTGCCACCACGACGCGCACTCAAGTATCTCCTTGTTGGACTTACGCTCGCCCTCATCGGTCTCATTATCGCGAGCTTCCTCGCTATCAAGCTCAATACACCACCTGATAATTTCCCCGTCGCGACCCCAATTACGATTGAACCTGGCTCAAGTATCGCCGAGATTGTCGAGGTATTTAAGCGTAACAACATTGTCGCTTCAGAGCTCCTCCTCTATATCGTCCTCCTCACCCAGTACACGCCGAGTGATATCAAAGCAAGTACATACGTCTTTGATAAGCCGTACGATACCTTCACTATCGCGAAGAAGCTCGCCTCGGGCGACTTCTCAAGCAACCTCGTCCGCCTGACCCACCGGGAAGGGGAGCCAGTGCGCGAACTCGCTGTCGCAGTACACGAGGCTATTCCGAATATTAGTGTTGACGAGTTCACCGCTATCGCTCTCCCTGAGGAAGGCTATCTTTTTCCAGAGACCTACTTCATCCCACCACACTACACGAGTGAAGATATCGTGAAGACCCTCAAGCAAAAGCATGAAGACTTCATGCTGACCCGTCGCCAAGCCATTGCTGGAGGCAATCTCTCTGAGCGCGATGTCATCATCCTCGCTTCGATTGTCGAGCGCGAAGCTAATTCTGAAGAGTCAATGGGGATGGTGGCAGGTATCCTTCGCAACCGTCTTGATCTTGATATGCCACTCCAAGCTGACGCCTCAATTGAATACGACCTTGATAAGCCTCTTTCTGAGCTCACACCTGATGACCTGAAAAAAGACTCACCATATAACACCTACCTCAACCGCGGACTCCCACCAACACCAATTGGTAACCCTGGTGCCATGGCAATAAATGCGGTCATTGACCCCACCCCAAGTGATTACCTCTTTTACATCACGGGAGATGATGGTACCTTCCACTACGCTACCACCTACGAAGACCATAAGCGCAACATCGCCCGGTATTTACGATAATTTTTAAAGGTTCGAGTCCCGGACTGCCAACATAAAACAGAAAACCCACCAAACGGCGGGATTTCCGTAGTGGGTCATTATTCTTTCGTGTAAGGCTCAACAGCCTTCCACATTTCATCAGACATTTCTCTTGATGTACGCATGATCCACCAAGTCTTCATCTGTCTCAGCAATTTCATCATGTCGATCTCCCTTCTCTCATGATTTTATCATAGAGAATGTATGTTCATAGTCGAAGGTGACTCGTTTTCTTTTCACCCATTATCCGCTATAGTACGATTATCGTATGGCAAAAACTGTCTTTGTCGGACTTTCAGGAGGCGTCGACTCATCGGTCGCGGCCCTTCGTCTCAAAAACCAGGGCTATCACGTCGTCGGGGTCTTTATTAAAGTCTGGCACCCAGATTGGCTTGTCTGTAACTGGGAAGAGGAGCGTCTTGATGCGATGCGCGTCGCGGCACACCTTGAGATACCATTTCTCACCTGTGACGCTGAGGCAGCGTACCGGGACGAGGTCGCACACTACTTTATTGAGAGCTACCGAGCAGGGAAGACACCAAATCCAGACGTGATGTGTAACCAATCGGTCAAGTTTGGGGCGTTTATGGAATTCGCAAAAGCGAAGGGCGCGGATTATGTTGCAACTGGGCACTACGCTCGCAAGGGTGAGGACGGAGCACTCCTGCGTGGTGTCGACAATAATAAAGACCAGTCGTACTTCCTCTGGACACTCTCGAAAGAGCAGCTCGACTTCACCCTCTTCCCAGTCGGCGATACCCCAAAGCCAGATATCCGCGCCGAAGCAGAAGCAGCTGGTCTCCCAACCGCGGTAAAGAAAGATAGTCAAGGGGTATGCTTCCTCGGGCATATCGATATCCCAGAATTTCTTGGTCACTACATCGACCTCGTACCAGGGCCAGTAGTTGATGAAAGTGGGACAACCATCGGCGAGCACCAGGGAGCCTTCGTGTACACCCTCGGCCAACGGCACGGCTACACCATCACGAAAAAGGGAAGTGACAGCCTCCCACACTATGTAGTCGGGAAGAATATTGAAACAAATACCATCACCGTGAGCACCACACCACCAACACTCACTGAAGACGAGACCTTTACACTCACTAATATCGTCTGGCGAGGGAGTCGTCCGTTCACGGTCGGAGACACGTACGAAGCGCAGTCACGCTACCGGCAGACACCATACACCGTTACTATCACCGAGGTTGGGGAGGGGACTCTCACCCTAAAGCCAGAGACTACCACTGATAAGCCTGCAAGCGGACAATCCTGTGTATTATATGACAAAGCCGTCTGTCTCGGGGGTGGTATGATGCTGTAGTGTCATTTCGCGTTCTTAAAGCTGATGGAACATCAGAGTACTTTAAAGTAGAGAAGCTTCGTCGGTCACTCCGGCGTGCTGGCGCGTCACAAAACGAGATAAACGATATCATCGATCGGATTGAGACGAGACTCTTTGACGGGATGCGTACCCAAGAAATCTACCGCATCGCCTTTGACCTCCTGCGGGAGACCGGGCAGACGGTGGCAACGCGATACTCACTTAGGCGTGCGCTCCTTGGTCTCGGGCCAACCGGCTTTCCGTTTGAGCTCTTTCTCGGGAAGCTCTTTGCGGCCGAAGGCTATACCACAAAGACCGGTATCGAACTTATCGGCCACTGTGCCCCACATGAGATAGATATCGCTGCCTATAGGCCGGACCATAGCTTCATTGGTGAGGCAAAGTTCCATTCTCGACCGGGTATCAAAACAGACCTCCAGGTCGCCATGTATTCATATGCTCGCTTACTTGATCTCCGCGATGTGCGGATATGTACCGATGATATCTGTGGGATTAAAGAGTTTTGGCTCATCACGAACACCAAGTTCACCACCACTGCCGAAAAGTATGGCGCGTGTGTGGGTATCAGTATGCTGAGCTGGGATTACCCCCGCCGTAATAACCTCCATGACCGCATTCAGCGGGCTGGTGTCTATCCGGTAACGGTACTACAATCACTGTCTCATAATCATTCCCTTAGCCTCATGGCAGCTGGGGTGGTCACCTGTGGTGACATTATCGAATCACCACACCACCTCCGTACCCTCCATCTGCCAGAGGAACGTCGCCAGGCAATCGTGCGCGAGGCCCAATCACTCATCTCCGCCCACCGCACCAGCGCACAGATGCCAGCCTAGGTCAACCTTCTCAGGGTTTTTTATACCGTGGTATACTAGCGGCATTAACCCTTCAAACGAAGTTACGACAATATGACAGACGTGCAAAAAGAAGAAACTCAGAAGACCGTTGTATCATTTATCTTTGGACTCCTCATCGGTGGACTCCTCGTATGGGCTTTCATGGGCGGCGACGCACAAGGACCAACCCCGAAGGATACAGAAGGAGACAAGACTGAAATGAGTACCTCAACTGAAGCTACCGAGACCAGTACCTCAACTGAAGCTGCAGCACCAGCCCCAACCCTCCCAGTCGGAGAAGGTAAGGTCACCATTGCCAATATGGCCGCAGGTCGCACCGTAATGCTCGGTGAGACCACCTTCCCAATCGAAGAAGGCTGGATCGGTGTCCGTGAGTACAACGACGGCAAGCTCGGCTTTATTAACGGTGTAATCCGCTTTAGTAAGGCAGGTAACGTAGTCCCAACCAGTATTCCACTCGTGACCCCAACTCGCGCTGGCCGTGAGTACGCAGTAGTCATGTTTACCGAAGGCGGTGACAAGGCGTTTAATTCTGCAACAGACAAGCAGATTGATACTATCTTCACCACCTTTAAGGCTGAGTAAGTACAACTCTCACAACGGCCGGTCACCGCAAAGTGACCGGCCGTTGTGTTATACTCATAAATATGGCCGAATACGTAAAGAAGTACAACCCAAATCGCAGTGCTGAGTGGAATTATGGGGGAGCGAAGTGGCGACTTTCACGCTCGAAGATAGAGTTTTTTGTGGAGTGTCCACGCTGTTTCTACCTTGATAACAAACTCGGTACAAAGCGACCAGGAATGCCAAGCTTCAATCTGAATATCGCGGTTGATGAGCTCCTTAAAAAGGAGTTTGATGCATTGCGTGTCTCGGGTGAGCGTCACCCTATAGCAGAGTCATACAATATTGATGCTGTCCCATTTGCCCACAAAGATATGGATACGTGGCGTGATAACTTTGTCGGGATTGAGTACCGTCACGAAGCGACTGGTCTCGTAGTCTCTGGTGCAGTAGATGATATCTGGCAACAACCTGACGGCACACTCATTGTCATCGACTACAAGGCCACCTCAAAAGAGGGACAGATTGTCACCCTCGATGATTCATCATGGGGTGCGCAGTACGCCCGGCAAATGGGTGTGTACCAGTGGCTCCTCCGACAAAACGGCTTTACGGTCAGTGATACGGGGTACTTTGTGTACGCGAATGCACTCAAGGATCAAGACGGCTTTTTTGATACGCTCCACTTTGATACGACGCTCGTCCCGTGCGTCGGGGACACAAGCTGGATTGAACCAACCCTCACCGAGATAAAGGCAACTCTTGAATCACCGATGTACCCGGACAGTGGGAAGGCGTGCGAGTACTGTCCGTACCGTGAAGCCTGTGGCCAGAAGCTTATCGCTATCAAAAAAGCCAATAATTAAGCCGTCTCCCTAGGACCGGCCTCGGGAGACTGAACAGTGAGAACACACATGACAACATTCAAAGATGCAGTGCGTGACGTAGTACGCAATATTCCAAAAGGGGAGGTCTTGTCCTATGGAGAAGTCGCGACTCGCGCCGGCTACCCGCGGGCTGCCCGGGCGGTCGCGAGCCTCATGGCGAAGAATTATGACCCAACCATACCGTGCCATCGGGTAGTGCGGAGCGACGGCACCCCGGGCGAATATAACCGCGGTGGTGTGGAGGTAAAACGTGCGATTTTGAAAAAAGAGGGGTATACTTTTACGATATAACTATGGCGTACCAATCACCACACAGTGATACTCGCTTGCGAGCACTGCAGACCGACCTCAACAACCTTATTAACGGTCAGCGCGACATGCTGAATGACATTTCAAGTCTCCGCTCAAAAAAGGAAGCAGCGATTCAGCGCATTACCCGTGAATACGACACTGAGATTGAATACCTCGAACGTAAGCGTAAAACCGCAGAAAGTAAAATCCCCGATATTCAGCGACAGATTGACCGCCGGCAACAGGAACTCGATGCAGAAGCCGCCCGCAATGCGAAATCATCAATGTTTGGCCGACGCTAATTCCAGATTCTATAATTATGTACTCCTATCGCATTGAACAAGCCATTCGTGCTGCCGCCGTCCTCCATCACGATCAAAATCGTAAAGGTTCGATGCCATTTCCATACATCACCCACCTGATGTCGGTCGCGTTCATCCTCCACGACTATACGGACAATGAGGACGTCATTGTCGCAGCCCTGCTCCATGATGCGATCGAGGATACGGACTACACTCTGGAAGAGCTTGAGGAAGACTTCGGCGGTACCGTGCGAGAGCTCGTTGATGCACTCTCAGAGAAGAAAACCGATGGTGACCGCAAGCTCACGTGGGCTGAAAAGAAAAAAGGCTACGCAGCACAACTGAAGAAAGGACCGAAAGAAGCTGTCATGATTGCCGCCGCCGACAAAGCCCACAACTTCCGCACGATCGTCGAAGAGTACTACGAGGCGCCACATCGCTTCCTTCAAGACTTTGGAAAAAATCTCGATGAACGAATCGAGGTCTATCAGACCATCGCCAACGTCATCAACAACCGTCTCGAAGGTCCACTCCTCAACGAATTTAATCACGTATTTGAAAGCTACAAAGAATTTATCTATGCCGTCCAAAAAAGCCAAGAAAAAGAGTTTTAATTACACCCCAGCAACCAACCTTGCGCCCATTACACCAGTCGATACCTGGCAGCTTGTTACCCAGTACTACACGAGTCACAACGATCCAAAGATTGAGGCGGATGTAAAATCCGCTGAGACCGCCTACCGTGCCTTTGCGAAGAAGTGGCGAACTAAGTCGTTTACCACCGATGCTGAAGTACTCGCACAAGCACTGAAGGAAAGTGAAAAAATCGCCGGCAATCCTGCCTTCTCACGCCCACTCCGGTACTTTTCACTCGTCACCGCGCTTAATACCGGTGATAGTGAGGCAGAGAAGCAGATTTCACTCATCCAGCGTCGCCTCCGCAAGGCGAGCGATGAGACACTCTTCTTTAGTCTCGAGCTCGGCAAAGTACCAAAAGCCACCCAAAAAGAGTTCCTCAAGCATGAGGCCCTGACGCCATACCGCTACTACCTCGAGCGACTCTTTGCCGGAGCAGCGCACCACCTCAGTGAAGCAGAAGAAAAAATCATCAGTCTCAAGAGCCGGCAAGCATATGGTCGCTGGACTGACATGACCGATAAGATAGTGAGCCAGCGACACATTACCTGGAAGGGTAAGTCGATTGCTATCCCGGAAGCGATTGAGACGGTCAATATCCTGCCTTTTACCGAGAAGCCTAAGCTTTGGGGTCTCATTACCAAAGAGCTCGGACAAATTAGTGAGGTAGCAGAGCATGAGTTTAATGCCATCATCACCGACGTCCGGACTGAAGACGAACTCCGCGGGTACAAGAAGCCGTACAGCGCTACTGTCCAGAGCTACCAAGACACCGAAGACGCCGTGGAGCGCCTCGTCGCTGCCGTATCAGATACCGGATTCAAGCTCAGTCATAAGTTCTACAAGCTTAAGGCGAAGATTCACGGAGTTGAACAGCTTGAGTACAGTCAGCGTAACGAGAGTGCTGGCGCTGGCATCACCATTTCGTACGACGAAGCGGTCGAGATATGCCGTGACGTCTTTTATCGCGTCCACACCGACTACGGCGCTTTCTTCGACCACATGCTCGAAGGTGGGCAGATAGACGTCTGGCCACGAGGAGGGAAGACTGGTGGGGCATTTATGTCCGCACAAACCGGCCACCCGATTAACGTGATGCTGAATCACGTCACAAACTTTGGTTCACTTGAAACCCTCGCCCATGAAATGGGGCACGCTATTCACGCGATGCGGAGTGCCACCCAGTCACCATTCTACGACGGACACTCGATCGTCACGGCCGAGACTGCGAGCACACTCTTTGAAAACCTCGTGTTTGATGCGGTATATGCTCAGGTGAGTGAAGCAGATAAGGCGATACTCCTCCACGACCGTATTCTCCGCGATATCTCGACTATCCAGCGTCAGATAGCATTCTTTAATGCCGAGCTTGAGATTCACAACACCATTCACCAGGCTGGCGGTATGAGTGGGGAAGAGCTCCGTGCCTGTATGGAAAAGCACCTCAAGTCCTACCTCGGACCAGCGGTCAATGTCCGTAAAGAAGACGGGTATAGCTACGTGTACATCGGACACCTCCGCTACGGCTTTTATGTCTACTCCTATGCCTACGGTCTCATGATGAGTAGTATCATGGCAAAGAAGTACAAGGAGGATAATGCGTATGTCACGAAGATTGACGAGTTCCTCCGCCTCGGTGAGTCGATGCTCATCAAAGATATCTACAAGCGTATCGGTATCGACACCACAAAGCCTGATACGTTTACAGTCGCCCTTGAACGACTCGCTGAAGATATCAAAGCCTACGAGACTCTCCTCAAGAAACAATCTAAATAACGACCATAGCCAATCGTCATAAATTTGCTATAGTTAGCGAACTAACAGGTAATTTAGGTAATTTTATGAGTGGTAACGAAATAAGACAGCGATTTTTAGACTACATGGCAAAGCAAGGCCATGCGGTTATTCCGTCGTCACCACTCGTCCCTGAAAACGACCCAACCACCCTCTTCACCGGCAGTGGCATGCAGCCCCTCATCCCATACCTCATGGGTGAAAAGCACCCAATGGGTACGCGCCTCACAGACTCACAGAAGTGTTTCCGCGCGAACGACATCGAAGAGGTCGGTGACAACCGTCACACCACCTTCTTTGAAATGCTCGGCAACTGGTCACTTGGTGACTACTTTAAGCGCGAGCAACTCCGCTGGTTCTTCACCTTCCTTGTTGACGAAGTCGGGCTTGATCCAGCCCGTATCTACGTCACGGTCTTTGCCGGTGACGAGACGCTCGGTATTCCACGCGACGATGAGTCGGTCGCTATCTGGAAAGAACTCTTCCTCGAACGAGGTATCGAAGCGAAAGACGTCTATATCGGGAGTGAAGAAGATGGTTACACCGTCGGTATGCAGGGTGGACGCATCTTCTACTACGACGCTGGCAAAAACTGGTGGAGTCGCAGTGGCAAACCAAGTAATATGCCAGTTGGTGAAATTGGTGGCCCTGATAGTGAAGTCTTCTATGACTTTGGCCCCGAGCATGCCACTCATCCAGTATTTAGCACCCAAGCTGCTCACCCGAATAGTGACAGCGGGCAGTTCCTTGAGATTGGAAATTCCGTCTTTATTGAATACATCAAGCAAGAAGATGGTAGTTTTGCGAAGCTTCCACAGAGTAACGTCGACTTTGGTGGCGGACTTGAGCGTATTGCTGCCGCTAAGGTCGGTAATCCAGACGTGTTCCTCGTCGACCTCCTCCATACGGTCGTGAAGCAGATCGCGAGTCTCTCTGGCAAGCTCTATATCGGTAACGAGGTCGCCTTCCGTGTCATCACCGACCATATCCGTGGCGCCGTCTTTATGATTGGTGATGGTGTGTATCCAAGTAACGATCAGCAGGGGTACTTCGTGCGCCGTCTCCTCCGGCGTGCCGTCCGCTACGCAGACAAGCTCGGTATTGAAGCCGGTAAGTTCGCCGAACTCGCTGAAAGTGTTATCACAACCTACGAAGCACACTATCCAAATCTCGCAGCAAAGCGCGACGATATCAAATCAGCCATTGCCCGCGAGGAAGAGCAGTTCCGCAAGACACTCGAAGCTGGACTCAAGCAATTTAATAAAGTCTCGCTCCAAATCCACCTCACGAGCAAAGAGGTTGATGGTAAGAAGGTGATTGATAAGTCGGTTGCACCAGTGACGAAGCAGGCTATTAATGCAGCCAAGGCCTTTGACCTCTACACCACCTACGGCTTCCCGATTGAACTCACTGAAGAAATCGCGACGGAAAAGGGACTCGTTGTCGAACGTGAAGGATTTGAGGCGCTTATGGAAGAGCATCGCGCTAAGAGTCGCGCTGGGGCCGAGCAGAAGTTTAAGGGAGGGCTTGCCGACCAATCTGACCAGGTCGTGCAGTACCACACTGCCACCCACCTCATGCTCGCTGGACTCCGCCAGGTACTCGGCACCCACGTCCACCAAGCCGGCTCAAACATCACTGGCGAGCGTCTCCGCTACGACATCACCCATCCTGAGAAAATCAGTGATGAAGACCTCCGCAAGGTCGAGGTATTTGTGAACAATGCTATCAAACAGGGTGGGGAAGTCACCATCAGTATGATGGCCAAGAGCGATGCACAGAACGATCCAACCATTGAAGCCTCTTTCTGGGACCGCTATCCAGATGAAGTAAAGGTCTATACCATGACCACAAGTGATGGTGTGGTGGTATCAAAAGAGCTCTGTGGTGGCCCACATGTCGAGCGACTCGAAGACGTCAAAGGTACCTTCAAGATTACCAAAGAAGAATCCTCATCCGCCGGCGTCCGACGCATCAAGGCAGTACTTGAGTAGCGAGCTCTATCCACGACTTTAAAAGAATCCGACCAGGCAACTGGTCGGATTCTTGTATACTTGAGGCATATGTCACTCTTTAGACGAACAAACGGCGGCCGACGCATCGGTGCCGTAGTCGAGGTAGGCTCAGGCAGCGTGGTCACGGCGCTCGCAGTATCAGACCCACACGAAGCACACCCTGATATCGTCTGGGCACGGCGCGAGTTCGCGAACCTCAGTCACGATGTCGACGCTGAACACAGCATCAAAAGTATGCTCGCCACCATCATGGATAGCGTCATGCTCCTTGAGAGTGAGGGTCGTCAAGCCCTCGAGACCAGCTACCCAGGTGCCAAGATCGATACCTTCCAGGTTTCTATCTCTGCCCCGTGGGCGTACACGGTGAGCAAGGTCATCACCTACGAGCGAGAAGAAGCGTTTACCGTCACCAACGACCTCATTGAGTCACTGATTAAGAAAGCAAACGAGCAAACGCTTGAAATCCTCCATCAAAACGAGTTCAACCAATCTGCCGGACTTAATATCATGACGAGAGCCACGACCGATATCACCGCTAACGGCTACCAAACCTCAAATCCAATCGGACAAAAAGTGATTAGCCTCGCCCTCACTCAGGTCTCGGCTATCGGCCAAGGCCTTATCACGGGCGCAGTTGAGGACCTGAGGCATAAACTCTTCCCACGAGCCACGCTCGAGCGTTACTCAGCGATGCTCGTCTTTTACAGCCTCATGCGAGAACTCTATCCGACCACGACGGAGTGCTGTCTCGTTGACCTCACGTACGAAGCCACCGAAATTGCGATTATTCGTGATGGTGTACTGCAATATTCGACCCATACCGCCATCGGTCTCAACACCCTGGCACGCAACCTTGCGATACGACTCGATAGACCACAAGCGGACGCCGACTCGCTCCTGAAGCGCATCTACAACGAAGATAGTCTCGATACCGTAAGTGATACCGAACGGACCGCGATTACGAACCTGCTCACCGAATACCAAAACGCCCTTGAAAGCCTCTTTCATGAAACCGGAGACAGTCTCTCAATTCCAAAGGTGATTTTCCTTCACAGTAGCTTCGTCCACGAGCGCTATTTTGATAATATTATTGCTGATGCAGCCAAGACTGCGACGAGCTCATCACACACCGTACATACCCTCACACACGACCTCATGCTCGGTAAGTACCAAGGTGATAGCAAGATCAAGATTCTCCAAAAAAACCTCGATACCGCCACCCTTATGGCCTGCCAGTTTTTCCACAAACAGGGAAGTGACCAGGACTTTACCCAGATGTAAAGCGCTATACTGTAGAAACAGTATATGACACAAAAATGGAATCTTCAGGACATTCGTCCAACCGAGCCACGACCGCAACGACGACCTTCGGTTCCACCTACTATTATTCGCAACGACGAAGAGGAGACACACCACGTCGCCGTCAATAACCACCAGCCATCTCGTCCCGCACCACGGAGTGACATGCGTGGTCCACGCAGTGATAAGCGCGGAGACATGCGGCCAGCAGGCGACACTGTTTCAATGCGCCGTCGTGAACCAGTTGACAATGAACCAACCGATGAGACTGATATTGGTCTTGCGACACCAGACTATTCAGATGATTCCCGGATTCCAATCTACGACGGAAAGAAGCGCTCTCGGAAGCATATAGTTATTGCCGTTGGTATATTCCTCGCGATTACGAGTGTTGGTATCTTTATTAGTCACCTCACTGGCGGGGCGACCGTAACCGTAAAGCCAAAAGAGCGTACCCTCAATGTAAACGCTGAGTTTACTGCCTACAAAGAGCAGCGACCAGAAGAGCTCGCCTACGAGATTATGACCCTTGAGGCCGTCAGTGAGCGTCAGGTGGAAGCCAGTGGTCAAGAGGAAGTTAAGGTTCAAGCGACTGGCGAGATTGAAATTACAAAAACCACCCCAGGCGCAGAGCGTCTCATCAAGAACACTCGCTTTGCCACGCTTGATGGACTCATTTTCCGTATCGAGGAATCAGTCGTCGTTCCTGGTGCTGTGACCGGCAGTGACGGCAAGAGTGTCCCTGGTACTATCCGCGCCAAAGTCTTCGCTGATGAAGCGGGAGACAAGTACAATGTGAAGCCAAACACCGAGTTCCGTATCCCTGGTTTCAAGGAAGGTGGGTATGATGATCTCTATAATGCTATCAGTGCCAAGAACGTCAGTGGTTTTGATAATGGCTTCTCTGGACCAAAGTTCATCATTAATGACCAAGAACTCGCCACCGCGCGCCAAAGTCTCCAGGCTGAGCTCCGTGACACCCTCCTTGCACGTATCGACAAAGAAAAGCCTGCGAATATGACCACTTTCCCGGGCTCAGTCGCTATTGTCTACAATCAGTTACCGCCAGTTCAGTATGGTGACACCCTCGTGACTATCCGTGAGCAGGCCATTCTCCAGATGCCTATCTTTAAATCAGCTGATTTTGCGAAGTTTATCGCGCAGGAGACCATTGTCGGCTATGACCGGGAAGGAGTGCGGATCGCTAACCTCTCCGACCTCACCTTTGCGTACAGTAGCGCTACCACGAGCCAGTCTAATATCGCTGATATGGAGAGTCTTACCTTCAAGCTCACCGGAGAACCACAGATTGTCTGGACCTACGATGAAGGAAAGCTCAAATTAGACCTCGCCGGTAAGCAAAAGACCGCCTTGGCTCAAATTATGACCTCATACAAGGGAATTGAGAAGAGTGAGGTCAAGATTCGTCCAATTTGGAAGCGGTCAATGCCAGAAGACCACACTGATATCACCATTGTGGAGCAGCTCTCAACCACTGAATCTAACTAATTCTATTGACGAAATAGCCTTTACTTGTTACACTCAGCCCCGTCTAATGGATCAGCAAGAAACAGACAATAAAGAGGACCTTGTGTTCGGAACCGTCGAAGAAGCGCTACCCAATGCGCTTTTCCGTGTTATTCGTGACGACACAAATGAGACTCAAATTGCCTATCTCGCTGGTAAAATGCGACGATTCAGAATTAGAGTGCTTGTTGGCGACCGGGTTGGTATGGTCATCGACCCGTACGGCGGCAAGGCTCGTATTAGTAAACGATTATAAGTACCACAGTAATATGAAGGTTCGTTCATCAGTAAAGAAAATGAGCCCAGACGACATCATTGTGAAGCGACGCGGTGTAGTCTACGTTATCAACAAGAAGAAGCCACGTCACAAGCAGCGACAAGGCTAAGTACAAAATCCATTAACAAACCCCCACGTGTATGCGTATTTCAGGTATAACAATTCCAGACGATAAGCAGCTGGCCTACGGACTTACAGCTGTTTATGGCATCGGACTCTCTCGTGCAAAGAAGATCCTTGCCTCGCACAATATCGATCCAATGACCAAACCGACCGATTTGTCGACCGACCAAGAAAACAAGATTCGTGAAAGTGTCGAATCATTCACTATCGAAGGTGAATTGAAGCGAGAAATTTCTGCGAACATCAAGCGCCTCAAGGATATTTCATCTTACCGAGGTTCACGTCACGCCAAGCGCCTTCCAGCGCGTGGTCAGCGCACCAAGACCAATGCTCGCACCCTCAAGGGTGTCAAGAAGACTATGGGTAGTGGTCGCCGTAAGCTTGAGAAGACCTAAAAGCTCGCTTTAGTCATCTAACTAACTCATCTATATGGGAAAGAAACGAATCATGAAGAAGAGTGGCGGTTCTGATGTAGCGGGATCTTCTCGTGCACTCAACCGTATTCCAAAGCGAAAGGTAGTAACCGGACGCCTCAACATTCTTGCAACCTTCAACAACACACTCCTTACACTTTGTGACGCAAAGGGTAATGCAGTCATGAGTGCATCAAGTGGTGCGCTTGGCTTTAAGGGTTCACGCAAGTCAACTCCATTTGCCGCCGCTAAAGTTGGTGAAATCATCGGCGAAAAGGCTCAGCAGATGGGCATGAAGGATGCAGAGGTTATTGTTCGCGGTGTAGGTGCTGGACGTGAGTCTGCACTCCGCGCCTTCTCTGGTAAGGGTATTACTGTTACCAAGATTGTCGACATGACCCCTGTGCCATTTAATGGTCCACGTCCGCCGAAGCCACGACGTATCTAATCTTTACTTTGTCCTATGAAAATCGGTCCAAAATTTAAGATTGCGAAGCGTCTCGGTGCTCCAATCTTTGAAAAAACCCAAAGTGCAAAGTTTGCACTGTCTGAACAGCGTCCTGGTCGTACCCGCAAGCGCGGAGGTGGTCAGGCCAGTGACTTCAAGAAGCAGCTCATCGAAAAGCAGAAGATGCGCTTTATCTATGGCATCACTGAAAAGCAGCTCTCACGCTACGTGAATGAAGCCATGGAGAGTGGACACCAGCCACTTGCAAAGCTTATCGAGCGTCTCGAGAGTCGTCTTGATAACGTCGTGTACCGACTTGGTCTTGCTAAGACCCGTCGTTTCGCCCGACAGATGGTGGCCCATGGTCACATCGTCGTTAACGGCCGTCGTTTGAGTATTCCATCACACAAGGTTTCAATTGGTGATGTCATTACCGTACGAGAGGGAAGTAAGACGAGCCCGATGTTTACGAGTCTTGCAGAGGCAGAGACAACCGCAACTGTTCCTGGATGGCTTACCTTCGACGCTAAGACCCTTAAGGGCACCGTCGCTGGTGTCGCCAGTTACAATGCTGGTGAGTTTATGTTCGATGCAGAACAAGTTCTCGAGTACTACAGTCGCTAGCGGTCACACTCGTGTTTAGTAAGTTGTAATCATACACACTATGTTGGAAACAAATGTAACCCTCCCATCAAAGCCACGAGTTGTATCTGAAGCAGAGTTTCAGGGCGTATACGAGATCGACGGTCTCTTCCCAGGCTACGGTCACACCCTTGGTAACTCTCTTCGCCGCATTATTCTCGCCTCACTTCCTGGTGCTACTGTCACTCAGGTCAAGATTGAAGGCGTCCCACACGAATTTGCGACTATCGACGGTGTCAAAGAAGATGTTATTACCATTCTCCTTAACTTGAAGCGCGTCCGCTTTAAGCTCCATGGCGATGAGCCAATGAAGGTCACCCTTAAGAAGTCAGGTACCGGTGTTGTTACCGCTGGCGATATCAAGCTTCCAACTCAGGTTGAAGTCTTGAATCCAGAGCAAGTTATCGCTGAGATTACCGCCAAGGGTACCGAGCTTGAAATGGAAATCACTATTGAACACGGCCTCGGCTACGTTCCGCGTGAAGTCCACCAAAAGGAAAAGGTTGAGATTGGTACTATCGCCCTTGATGCGGTCTTTACTCCAATTCGTCGTGCGAACTACGAAGTAGAGAATATGCGTGTTGGTGACCGTACCGACTACAACCGTCTCCGTCTCTTCATCGAGACTGATGGCACCATCTCACCGCGCGAAGCTCTCGAGCGTTCAATTGAGATTATGATCCACCAGCTCAAGGCTATCATCGGCTTCCAAGAGCAATCACACAGTACTCCTGAGATTGCGGTAGCTGCAAAGCCGGTCGCTGCCGAACCAGACACTGAGGTTTTGAAGACTCGTATCGAGACTCTTGAACTCTCAAGTCGCACCCTACAAGCCCTCGAAACAGCCAGTATTCGTACGGTTGGTGGACTTGTCCGAAAGTCAAAAGATGATATTCTAGCGCTCGACGGTATTGGACCGAAGGGAGTAGAGGAAATCGTTGACCTCCTCGGTACCATGGGCCTCTCACTAGCTGAATAACACTATTAGTATGCAACACGGAAATAAAAATCGAACTTTCGGTCGTCCGCGCAATCAGCGCACTGCGCTTATGCGTGGTCTTGCAGTGTCACTCATTCGTGACGGCAAGATTAAGACGACTGAGGCAAAAGCCAAAGAACTTCGCCCATTCATTGAGCGTCTCGTCACTCACGGAAAGGCCAACACCGTAGCCGCACGTCGCATTGTTGCGAGTCGTCTTGGTGAACCAAGTGCCACCATCATTAAGAAGGTATTTGAAGAAATCGCACCAAAGTTTGCTACTCGTGCTGGAGGGTACACACGAGTTATCAAGGTAGGTCGTACTTCAGCTGGTCGTGATGAGGCAGTAATCGAGTTTGTTGAATAACATTATGACTACTACTACCACACAACGCACACACACTATCGACGCTGCTGGAAAGCGCCTCGGAGTAGTGGCAACAGAGGCAGCCAAAGTGCTCCTCGGCAAGGACCAGGCAGATTACGCCCGTCACTTGACTGCACCAGTTACGGTAACTATCACCAACGCTTCTAAGCTTGATATTACTGAAAAGAAGAAGACCGAAATTTATCAGACATTCTCTGGCTACCCAGGCGGACGTCGCGTTGAGACGCTTGACCACCTCGGCAAGCGACGCGGTTACGCAGAAGTACTCCGTCGCACCATTGGCGGCATGCTTCCGAACAACAAGCTCAAGAAGCCTATGCTTAAGAACTTGGTAATCACTGAATAATTATGGTAACTACTACTAAGGATCGTTACGTTGAAGCAATTGGCCGTCGTAAGACTGCGACTGCTCGCGTCCGTTTGACCCCCGCCAAGGAGACCACCATCAGCGTAAACAATCGCGAGATGGCAGAGTACTTCAAGCACGCTGGTCACCAGCAGAGTGTCTCATCAGTACTCGCTACTCCTGACGCTGGTATTGAGCACTACCACATTACTGCGAAGGTACTCGGTGGTGGTATCACCGCTCAGGCTGAGGCTATTCGTCTCGGTATCGCCCGTGCTCTTGTAAAGGAAAAGGCTCCACGCCGCACTACTCTCAAGAAGGCAGGCTTCCTCAAGCGTGATGCTCGCTCAGTTGAGCGAAAGAAGTTTGGACTTCGCAAAGCTCGCAAGCGACCAGCCTGGAGTAAGCGTTAAAAATTTACGCATAGCTTTGTTAGGCTACGAAAAAAGACCCTCACTGGACATTAGTCCCGCTCGGGTCTTTTTTCTTGCCCGCCTCGCTCTGCATTCAATTTATAACGCTTCCTTTTACGAACTATTTTTACTAGAAAGCAAACGTACCTCGCGGAATATACAATCCATTCGATACATTTCCACCAAAGCATCTCGCCAAATATCCCAAACCTTCCGTTTTGATTGCAACCCGCATCCTATACAAGCGAAAAATATTAGCCCTATCTGGGGCTTTTATTTATTATTTTGTACATAGCAATAAAAGATAATAGATGATAATCAAGATAGTTCTAGATCAAACGCAGTGATTTTGACACGACCTATTTTTCAATTTATAATAGGGACGTATGGTGAACAATAACAACAACGATACTACCAAGGAAGACGAGAACGAGATCACCTACGATACTGCCGAACCGACTGAGACTGACTTGGTAGATGATGAAGCACAAGCTACTGATAAGATTAAACAATTACGAACGAAGTTAACCGAAGCTCAAGACAAAAGTCGCGAGCTTCACGAAGAATTGCAACGAGTGAAGGCAGACTATCTCAATGCTCGACGCCACCTCGAAGAAGACATGGTACGCACGAGACAGCGAGACACCGAACGTCACGCCGAGAAGCTCCTCCCACTCGCAGACAGCTTTTATCTCGCTATGCTTGATAAAGCCGCCTGGGAGCAATCTGATGAACGCTGGCGCAAAGGAGTTGAAGGTATCCACCAGCAGCTCCTTGGTGTCCTCCGCAGTTACGGTATTGAGTCATATGACCCAACTGGCGAGACCTTTGACCCAATCCGTCACGAAGCGATGGGAACTGTCCCCGTCACTGAAGCAGAGAAGCACGATGTTGTATTGACCGTGATGCAGCTCGGCTACACGATGACGCAAAATGGCACCACCACTGTCTTACGCCCCGCGCGCGTAAGTGTTGGCACCCACACTGAATAGGTTCATTACTTAGTACATAACTTTTATACCTCTATGGCAAAGATTCTTGGAATTGATCTTGGTACCACCAACTCGGCGATGGCTATCATCGAAGCTGGTGAGCCAAAGATTATTGAAAACACTGAAGGCGTACGCACGACCCCATCTGTCGTCGCTATTTCAAAAACTGGTGAACGACTCGTTGGCCAGATTGCCAAGCGACAAGCAGTCACCAACCCAAAAAATACCATCTACGGTATTAAGCGCTTCATGGGGCACAACTACGCCGAAGACGTCGTCCAAAAGGACAAGGCGATTGTGCCGTATGACGTGAAGGCTGGCGCTGATGGTGGCGCAGTTGTCACCATGGGTGACAAGGACTACCGTCCTGAGGAAGTCTCAGCGATGATTCTCGCGAAGCTCAAGGCCGACGCTGAGGCCAAGACCGGTGAGAAGATTACCGAAGCGGTTATCACCGTACCAGCCTACTTTAATGACTCACAGCGCAAGGCAACCCAGGACGCCGGTAAGATTGCCGGTCTTGAGGTGCGTCGTATCATCAATGAGCCGACTGCGGCCGCGCTCGCGTACGGCTTTAACAAGAAGAAGGATGAGAAGATTGTCGTCTACGACTTCGGAGGCGGTACCTTTGACGTGACCGTACTTGAGGTAGGGGATGATGTGGTTGAAGTACAGGCAACTGATGGCGACGCCCACATGGGTGGCCGTGATATCGACTACCGCCTCGTCCAGTACCTCATTGATGAGTTTAAGAAGGCTGAGGGTATCGACCTTTCAAAGGACCCGCTTGCGCTTGGTCTCCTTGATGATGCAGCCGAGAAGGCCAAGAAGGAGCTCTCAACCGTCGGGCAGTCGGACATCAATATTCCGTTTATCGCGAACAACAATGGTACGCCAGTCCACATGATGATGACCATTACTCGCGCCAAGCTCGAAGAGCTTGCCCACGAGTACATCGACCGCTCAATCGAGATCACGAAGCGTGCGCTTGAAGCCTCAGGTCTCAAGAAGGAGGAGATCAACGAGATCATCCTCGTCGGTGGACAGACCCGTATGCCAGCGATTGTGGACGCGGTCCGCAACCTCTTCGGCAAAGAGCCAAACAAGAGTGTGAACCCAGACGAAGTAGTCGCCCTTGGTGCCGCCATTCAGGCTGGTATCTTCCAGGGTGATGTACATGACATCACGCTCGTCGACGTTATTCCACTCTCACTCTCTATCGAGACCATGGGGGGTGTCGCGACAAAGCTCATCGAGAAGAACACCCACATCCCAACCAAGAAGTCTCAAGTCTTCTCAACGGCTGCTGATAACCAGACCTCAACCGAGATCCATATCACCCAAGGTGAGCGTCCGATGGCGACCGATAACAAGTCACTTGGACGCTTCGTGCTTGATGGTATTCCACCAGCGCCACGCGGTATCCCACAGATTGAGGTAACCTTTGATGTCGACAGTAACGGTGTACTTAATGTGACCGCGAAGGATAAGGCGACTGGTAAAGAGCAGTCTATCAAGATTGAAGCGAGCTCTGGTCTCTCAGACGCTGATATCGAGCGCATGAAGAAGGATGCGGAAGAGCATGCGAGTGAGGACGCCAAGAAAAAGGAACTCATCGACACTCGCAATATGGCTGAGCAACTTGTATACACTGCCGAGAAGTCACTCAAAGACTATGGCGATAAGGTATCAGCTGATATTAAGTCTGATATCGAAGCCAAGATTAAGCTCGTAAATGAAGCCAAGGCTGGTGAAAACATCGAAACTATCAAGTCTGCGCAAGACGCGCTCAGTACTGCTCTCCAGAAGATTGGTGAGGTGATGAACCAGAATACCGAGAATACATCACAAGGCACTTCAGATACTGATGGACCAGTGCGAGACGCAGACGTCAAAGACGAACAGAAGTAATCACCACAATACCTCGCACGCTCGCGAGGTATTGTATACTCCTCATTACCTATGAAAGACTATTACGAAATTCTTGGACTACAAAAGGGTGCTTCACGCGACGACGTGAAGAAGGCATTTCGTAAACTCGCTGCTCAGTATCACCCGGATAAGCAGACGGGCGATGAAGCCAAATACAAAGAAATCACCGAAGCCTACGCCGTCCTCGGCGACGAAAAGAAGAAAGCTGAGTACGACACCTACGGTCACGCCTTCCAAGGTGGAGGCGGGGGACACGGTGGCTTTGGTGGTTTTAACTGGGGCGACTTCCAACAAGGCTTCGGCGGGCAAGGTGGAAGCTTTGAGTTTGATATCAGTGATATATTTGAGAGCTTTGGCTTTGGTGGCGGACAAAAGCGCCAGCGGGGTCGTGATGTCTCAATTGATATTAACTTGAGCTTTGGTGAGTCCGTCTTCGGCACAACCAGGAGTGTCCTCCTCACGAAGAACAATCTCTGCACTCACTGTGGTGGCAATGGCGCCAAGAAGGGAACCGAGCAGACCACCTGCACCACCTGTAACGGCAACGGTAAAATCCGCGAGACGCGCCAGAGTATCATGGGCACCTTCCAGACCGTTCGTGAGTGTAGTACCTGTCACGGGACCGGCAAGATTCCAAAGGAGCGCTGTGGGCATTGTGCTGGCGCCGGCATCATGCGAGCGGAGGAGGAGATAAGTATCAAGGTCCCCTCTGGTATCCAGAACGGTGAAGTGATTCGCATGACTGGTCGCGGCGAGGCGATGCCACGTGGTGAAGCCGGCGATCTCTACATCAAGGTCCACGTCGAAGCGCATCCGAGCATCAAGCGTGATGGCAGCACCCTCTACACCAAGCTGTCGGTCAAGCTCTCAGACGCACTCCTCGGTGAGTCGTACCAGATTGAGACCCTCGATGGTGTGGTCACCCTCGCCGTGCCAGCTGGTATCACCCATGGTGAGCTCCTCCGCATAAAAGGGAAGGGGGTACCAACCAATGGTGCTCGCGGTGACTTTATGGTTAAGGTTGAAATCGCCTTACCGAAGTCTCTCTCAAAGAATGCCCGCAAGCTCATCGAGGAACTCAAAAAAGAGGGGATATAGTCACGAGTGGCAGGAGAAGCGTCATATAATAAACGGTAGGTACACACCTACCGTTTATTATATGAATACCGGAGACGTATTGCTCCTCTTGCAAGAATTCGCCTACCTCATTGGGGTGTTTGGATTCTTCATCACGTACGCTATTGTGCGTGGACGTCAGCATGTCATTAATCTCATTGCTGGCCTCTACTTCGCGCTCCTGATCTCACTTGAGTTTCCATACTACGACATGCTCCTTGGTGGGGAAGACGATGCGCTTGGACGCGTCATCATCTTTGGCTTCTTTACCGTAGTCTCAACCATTCTCTTCACCCGTCTCATGCCACGAGAGTACCAAGAAAAGAAGTTTGAGAGCTTCCCGAAGAAGCTTCTCCTCGCTATCGCTGGTACCGTCCTCGTAATGATATACAGCTTCCACGTGCTCCCCGTGACCGAGTTCGTCACCCCCGGCACCCCGATTCAATCTATCTTCGCCCCCGCCAATTACTTCTTCTGGTGGCTCCTTGCCCCGCTTGTTATCCTCTATTTTAACTAGGTTTTTAGGGCTAAATCCTCAAATCACACTCCAAATTCTTTACTTTTTCACTTTTATGTGATATAGTATTAGAAGTAGTCACCAAGGAGGTTCGTCATGACTCGTGTCTTGAAGCGAATCCTCCTCTGGGGTTCGCGAGTTGCGTTTGGGTTATTTCTGCTCTCAAGCGCCAATAACATCTTTGACTGGGGCATCTATCCCGTAGTCATGTGTCAGATGGGATCGACGGTGGGTGGTATCACGATGGCAATCATCTCGATACCGTTTAACTATCTTCTCATTCGACTCTATGATTTACTTGGGCAAGATCTCATGGGTCTCGAATCACTCAAAGAGTACGAAAACTCTGAGGGTGACACCCGAGTGAGAAGATTGCTTCGAAAACTGCTCGCAAGAGGCAGGATCGGAACATTCATCTTCCTGTCAATTTACGACCCGATACCAGCCACACTGTACATGAGACAAGGAGTAAACACTTTTCACGGACTTCGCGGAAAAGACTGGCTCTGGTTCTCACTGTCGACCGTCATTGCAAACATTGCATGGATTGCCGTGATGGCGCTGGGTCTCGAGATAGTCGAAGAAGTGAGTGGGGCGTGTGTGATCTAATCACCACGCCCTTTCTGTTTGTCTTTGCTATACTCTAGGGACTATGTTTACCGGTTTTATCTATGGTGTTATCGCTGCCTTTTTCTGGTCACTCACCAACATCATCGATAAATATCTCACCAAGCGCCATGCGAGCGATGGTAATGTCTGGGGGATAGTGATTCTTTCTTGTTTTTTCCCAGCGATACTCCTTCCAATTGCACTCTCACTTACCTCCGCACGGACAGTTGTACTACCGACGACTGATATTACCATTCTTATTACGAGCGGGGCACTGATGGTCGCCTGGATCTACTTTTACTTAAAGGCACTGACTGAGGACGATACCTCTGTAGTAATGACGCTATTGGTACTCGCACCACTCTTTGCGCTCATTTTTAGCAATATAATTCTTGGTGAACTACCAACTCCGACCCAAATCCTAGCGGGAGCACTTCTCGTTCTTGGTTCACTCGTCGTGAGTTATGAACCTTCAAGCAAAAGTCTGAAACTAAAACTACTTGCGTATGCGCTTGGTGCGTCCACCGTAATGGGCCTCATGCATGCACTCTTCAAATTCTCAACGATTGAAGGCGAATTTTGGGTTTCGATGTTCTGGCGGTCGGTCGGGATGATTGCCGCAGGATTTCTACTTTGTCTTATGCTACCAGCAGTCAGAGCGCGGTTCGTTTCATTTATACGTCATTATTTTAAGCAGGGGTTTACCTTGAATAGCACAAACGAATCACTCACACTGGTAGGCGATACACTTTTTGGTGCTGCTATCCTCCTTGCGCCAATCGCACTCATCCAAACCACCGAAGCTTACCAGCCAATCTTTATTCTGATCATGAGTTTTCTCCTCGGTAAACTGGGTATCGACAGCGTCCGTGAAGACTATTCAAAGAGTAAGATGAAACAGAAGATTGTAGGGATAGTACTTGTGATTCTCGGGAGCCTCATCCTCATATTTAACAACCTTGGATAAATTTGAGTACTTGAGTATGCTACACTACAACCATGGATAACCAGGCGGTTAACCGAACATCATTACGATGCCTGCTCCTTATTCTATTTGTGACAGTATCTGTTGCATTAGTTTTTTTGACTGCCTTCACTAAATACTTCTTTGCTAAAGACTACTACTTCTATGTGGAGGCAGCGTGCGACGAAACAACACAAAACTGTTTTGTCCGTGACTGTGACGACTACTGCCCACCAAATGGACTGGCAAGCTACAAAGCCTACTACATAAAAGCGTCACTCTTTGAAAGCTGTACTGATAATAGCTGCGCTAATATCTGTGAATCAGATTCTTCAAGCCAACTCTGCACCGAAATTGCGTGTGACGTAGAGAATGGTGATTCATG
>CAZTWW010000003.1:0-56757 GCA_964618165.1 uncultured Candidatus Saccharibacteria bacterium
CGTGAAGGCGCTACCACCTCAAGGTAGTGCGTCTACCAATTTCGCCACCTGGGCAACACCTTGATTACTCAAGTGGCGACATTATGCACGGAATATGACTATTTTGCAACCCTACCACATCTACGCTTCATCTGACCAGGTACGAGGATTTTTTATGAGACGTAACGCCTCGTCGTGAATACCTCGATGTGAAGAAAAAATAGTAGCACCATGGTTAGCACAGAGCTCTTTCATACCTCCCTGCCATAGCTGCCACTTCCCGTTTTCAAACACAGAGATGACACCACCAGCGGACTTAATCAGATAGAGACCAGCTGCATAATCGTACGAATTGAGACCAAAAGTGAGCACACCATCGAGTCTATTAGCTGCGACATACGCATGCTCAAGGGCGCAACAACCAAATGAGTTACCACCACCAAAGTGAAGTCCAAGTGCCTTTCTGAGGTTATAGCTCGCTGATTTCATCCATGATTCTCGACCCCGCGCAATCGAGATCATTGCGCGTCCGCCAATAACATCATCATGTATCGTATGAATAATATGCTTTTCGTACACCCCTTCGTCCATGTAACTTGAAAACGTTTGTTTGGTAATCGGATTATGAATGATTGCTACCGAATCCTCATCAGTATCACCGAGCCGAGCAACGGAAATAGCACAAAACGGAATCCGTCTCAGGAAGTTATCGGTACCATCAATTGGATCAATGTGCCAGACAAAGCGACTAGTACCAACCACCCCTTCACCTTCTTCTCCGATAATAGTATCATCCGGGAAATGTGCTCGAATAAAGGTGATAAGTTGCTCTTCTATTCCTCTATCAATGGCAGTAACCACTGAGCCATCAGCCTTCTGTTCATTAGCAACTTCATTATGACTGAAGTACTGGTATGCCAGTTCTCCTGTTAGCTCTACTTCATTAATCAACATCTCGAAAATAGGTTTGGTAATCATAACGACAGTATAACAAAAACCGCCCGAGTGGGCGGTTTTTGTTATACGGGGACGTTAGTCCTTCTTCTCTTCAGCTGGAGTAGCTTCAGCAGTTTCTACCACTGGAGCTTCTTCCACTACTGGAGTTGCGGCTGCTGCCTCGGCAGCTGCGGCAGCTTCAGCCACTGCCTTCGCTTCTGCCTCAATACGAGCGGTCGCTTCGGTCTCACTTTCAGTAGACATAGACACGAGAGACATACGGCGCATCTGGCGCTTAATCTCACGAGCCACCTTCTCACGAATGTAGTAGAGCTTAGCGCGACGCACCTTAGCACGCTTCACGATCTCAATCTGCTCGATGAGCGGAGAGTAGAGTGGGAAAATCTTCTCAACTCCAACACCACTGGCAACCTTACGAACGGTAAAGGTGGCGCCTGCTTCATCACCGTGCTTGCGAGCAAGTACGATACCTTCAAAAATCTGGATACGGGTCTTACCCTTATCGACGATCTTCTGGTGAACTTTCACCGTATCACCAGGCTTGATACCAAGCGCCTTGCGGTCAGCCATCTGGACTGGTGAAGTTGTTACTCCCTGAATTACTGTTGACATAAATAATTAATAAAGGCTCAATTGAGACCATTAAATGTGCCCTAATCTACCACAAGGTTCCCTACTCTGCAATACGCTCGGCCGCCGCCTCAAAACTTGGTGGGACCGGCGCTATAAAGCGTTCATGGCTGCCACTTGGAATAGTAATCTCTAATATATGCGAGTGGAGTGCGAGTCTCGTTAGCCCAAGATTGTTTGAGGTATCGATTTTGTGTACCCCATAGAGACCATCTTGTACAATCGGGCGATCAATCGCCTTAAGATGTACGCGAATTTGGTGAGTACGGCCAGTCTTGGGCATGAGACGCATATAGGAAAACGGCTCACCTTCATATTCACCACTTGCGATACGCTCCCAATCAGTGACTGCACTCCGAAGGAGTCCTTTGGCTCCCCGTTGGGCAGAGCGGAGGCGAAAATCCTTGGCACTGCGGCCAATTGGACGATTAATCGTCCCCCATCGCTCATGTACACGACCATAGACAAAGGCTCGATATTCCTTCTTGGCGATACGGTCATGGAACTGCGCCTTCATAAAGGCATGGGCATCATGAGTCTTACAGAGAACCATGACTCCTGAGGTCTCTCGGTCAAGACGGTGTACGACACCAGAGCGTTCGATTGGCTCACCTTGTGGAGTAAGGGTCACTTCCCCGACACCACGCGCACTCGGGACACGCACCAAAAACCACTCGACGAGTGTACCCACAGATTCTTTATGGTCACCGTGCACGAGCATGCCGTACGGCTTATTAACCACCATAATAGCGTCATCTTCATAGATGACGACTGGTTCAGTACTATCGCTAGGCACCAAAACGTCTTTTTCGTTCTCCATATTGGGCCAGCATACGCGTAAATTCCTCTTTCGTAAATGCCGGCCAGTACGAGTCCGTGAACATGAGTTCACTATAGATACTTTGCCACGGCAAAAAGTTTGAGAGTCGCATATCACCACCAGTTCGAATAATGAGGTCAGGATCTGGCATGCCAGCACTCCACATCGCCCCGGCTAGTGACGTCTCGGTTATCTCTTTGTCTAATTGTCTCAGTTGTTCAGCAGCGGCGATAATTTCCGCACGACCACCATAGGAGAGAGCTATCCAAACAGTTACATTGGTATCAACCGTCTGTGCCTCAACTGCTGCCATTTGGTCTTGGAGTGTTTGCGGGAACCGGGTACGCTCCCCAATAAATTGAACCCGCGCTGAAATCGTCTTCCTGAGTGCCTCCCCGAATAAACTTAGGAGGGCAGCCACCTCACTCTCACTCCGCTTCCAATTCTCAGTCGAGAAGGCATAAAAAACGACATGCGGGATGCCACATTCCCGGACCCAGGTAATCACTTCTTCAAATCGTCGCATCCCTTCGTGATGGCCAGCAACGGTATCAAGAGAGTGCTGTTTTGCCCACCGGCGATTGCCATCCATAATAAAACCAACACAAGTTGGTGATGCAGGATACTTGCTCATAGTGATGACGTCATCGCTATTGAAAATTCATGGAAGTGCTGACTCGGCGTCCGCCATTCAACCGCCACACCCTCAACCTTCGCGAGCAATGACCCCTCATGAAGGTATTCAACGAACTGCTTGAGGGTATCAGGCATGCCATGTGCCACCACTCTAACCGAACCATCAGGTTCATTTTGCACATACCCCACGAGCCCGAGATCAGTCGCTGCTTGCTGAACATAATCGCGATAACGTACCCCTTGGACGCGGCCGGTCACGGTTGCATAGAGTTCGATCATAAGGAGTAGTATACGCTATATTCATGCTATTGAAATATTTTTAAAACCAGGTAGTATAGGTGCACCTTAGGCAACTAAGTGCCGGGCGATTAGCTCAGTTGGTAGAGCAGCTCATTTACACTGAGAAGGTCGGGGGTTCAAGTCCCTCATCGCCCACAAACGTAAAACAAAAGTCGTCTCTTTATCTAAAGAGACGACTTTTGTTTTAGCAAGCAATTAGTATTACTTGCGTACGTTTGTGGGAGCCACAGCGATGTTTTTGCTTCAGAAAAGCAAAAACCGCGAGGCGGGGTCGCAAGTACTTAGATTTTTATGAACAACGTGAAATAAAAAACTTAGTAACTTGTGACCAAGTCCCTTCATCCTCCTACAACTCCCCACGACACCCGAGCGCAAAGTTACGAAGTATCTGGTGCGCGTGTGGCGACTCAACGAAAAGCTCTTCAACATAGGCTCCTTCTGGTAAATAGCTCGGGATATGCTCCACTCGCCGATGCATATCCTCAAGTGATAACTCGGGGTGAAATTGTGTCGAGATAATACGGTCACTATACGCCACCATTGATACCCGACACCCCTCTCCCCCATGTCCAAGCAAATGGGCTGATGATGGTATCGCATCAAGAACATCTTTGTGACCATACTGAGCGGTAAATACCGGCGGTACACCCTGAAGGTATGGATGATCTCTATCATCAATTCGTGTTACTTCATGGGAGCGTAACTTACTCTGTGTTTCATCATGATGGACCGTTACTCCGTGAAATGCCCCGAGAAGCTGGTGCCCAAAACAAATGCCAAAAAGAGGTTTATCTATCTCATGAATGTACGAGAGTGTTGGTTTTAACTTTTCCAAAAATGTCCGTGACGAACGACGTACTTCATCATCACCGGGCCGCTTCCCGTCAAAATCATAATCACCAGATCCACCCAATATCACCCCATCACTGACCTGTATAGTTCGCATCAGCTCATCCTCTGGAGTACGTATGCAGACCCGATTGAGCACCACCCCCGGACCAAGCTCACGCTTTATACTCTCGTACTCAAGGAGTCCAGCGAGTGGATTATCTCGAAACTGTATGAGGGTGATGGTCGCTCCAGTTGCCATAGTCGGTAGTATACAAAACCTGACGGCCGAGCACGAGATTTCTTTCAGCTTTATAATTTGGTATACTCCGTCCACTGCCCTTGTAGTTAAATGGATATAACTGCGGACTTCTAAGCCGTTATTCTTGGTTCGATTCCAAGCGGGGGCACAGCGTTAAAAAATCAAAAACTGCTTTTTGATTTTAGCTGTGCCGGGCGGAGACATGTTTTCTTCTCTTTTCCTAGAGAAGAAAACGGTCGAGCCGGGGTCGAGAGTACTTAGCATATTATGAGCGTAGCGAAATAATATGGTTAGTAACTCGTGACCATAAATGATATAAGTCGATATAAAATATCCATGAGTGTGACCGATTCCAAGCGGGGGCACCAGCGCAAAACAAAATCAATTCGTTTTATGACGAGTTGATTTTGTTTTAGCATCTGCCCTGCGGCAGATGTGACGCTGGTGCCAGCTGGAGCAATGTTTCTGTCCCCTGCCCAGGGACAGAAACCGCGAGGCGGGGTCGACAGCACTTGCCTATAATTGGAGCGTAGCGAACTATTTTAGCTAGTGACTGGTGACCATAAATAAATTTTAGAATGAACTTAAACGAACCAGAACATCACTGATGAGTTACCACTTCTATGCGGAGACGCACAAGTGTAACTCGTGACCAAATCCTACATCTCTACACACTCAAATCAGGTGCCCCAACGACTTCTTCGGGTACCATCAGAGTATCATCTACTGGCACCACATCATCACTCATCTCTGGCGAGACTTCTGGTGTCGAGGTTGCTTCAGGTGATACTGTTTCTACCTGAGGTAGTATTGAAGTTACCGGCTCAGCTGGCCCATCGCCACGTAGTTCGCTGTACTTCTCTTCCCGTGCTTCATACCATGAAAGCGCCTCTTCGACACGAGCAGCATTATAGGGCACAGTCGGAGAAACCACCGTATCCATACTCGCCTCCCACGCAATGGTACTACTGTAATAGCGATAACTGACTACTCCACCGACACAAACAAAAAGTAATGTGACGAATATGCCAGTCACCCACTCACGCGCCGGATCCATGGGCTCACTATCAGTCACCCCCCGTTGACGCCGGATGACATGCTCGACCATTTTGCGAATATCTTTTGACTCAATCATGGCTGTAGTGTAATTAGTATATCAACTGACCCACTCCATACCTGCCCCCCTTCTCGATTAAGTCGTACTGTTGTGATTGTGCTGTGATACGGCACCGTTTCCATTGCTTCAAAAAAAGATACGACACCAGGTCGAGCACCAGTCACTGCAAAGCTGGTCTTTAACTGACTTTGAACGCCTTCTCGACGAATAATATCAAGACTGGTGGTCTCGACCGTCACCCCGAGGGTCTTCGCAAGTGCTTCAATATCTGCAATAAAGTTAATTGTATCCTTCTCCGCTAAAAAGTAGCTTTGGAGTTGCGCTCTGTCACTGGCAGTTGCCTCGACCGTAATCGCTACTGTGTTCGCAACCTGTTCTTTGGCATTTTGCTCTGCGAGTGTAGTGCGGAGCTGCATTGTCTCGGTTTTTTGTGACCGCACCGTAATGTATGCAGAAATCAACAACAAAAAGAATCCAACAAAGTAGAGCGTGGCAACCGTTAACGTGGTGGTAGTTTTTTTAGTCATGGTGTCGGTGCTGAAGTAGAACCAGTAATCGTCATGGTAAAACCAAGGTCTCTATCTTTAATTAAGCTTGAGATTGGTAGCACGGTATTTGTAAAGAGTGGCGACGCTTCAACTGCATCACGAAATGCAGCTAAATCGGCACGAGTATTTGCAACACCAGTTATCATAATAGTTACTGAGGAAGTACTAAAGTTAAATTGGGTTGTGTCAATTTGCACAGCTGCACCAGCAAGCTCGTTTAAAGCACTATCAAACGTGGTGGCGGGTGTCATTGCCCCACCCGCCAACAAAACCTTCGTTTGCTCCATTGCTTTTGTCAGTTCACCAGCACTCGTTGAAAAACTTGCGACTTTTGCTTCATTGTCCATTACCTGATTACGAAGTGTTGTGAGCTCACTACGAAGGAGCATGTATGTTGGCAGTAAGAGACTGGCTACAAGCAAACAACCTGTACCGAGGAGAAACATCCATACAGCAGCCACACGGAACCAGTATTCCTTAACAATTTTTATTCGCGCTGCCGGTGGGATAAGATTAATCATAGAAGTTACAGTGACGACTTAAGAGCCAACCCGATGGCAGTTGCATAACCATAGGAATAGCGCGCAGTGATCGGCGGGATGTAGTCATTATAGAGAAAAGCATTTTGCCAGACATTACCGCGGACTGTTTTAATCCCAAGAGACTCAGTAAAATACTCTGGCAGGCCTTTTAAATTAGAACTACCACCACAAAGTATAATTGACGAAATGCGACGACTTTGCGGTTTGTAATCGCCGTTGTGCCAATACTGAATGCGAGACGCAAGTTCATCTTTAATGACTGAGACGGTAGAAATAAGCGCGTCATAACTTCGTGTATCGTTAACCCCCTTGATAAGACCCTGAGTATTCTTAATGAGTGTTAGCTCCCCTTCACTGATGTCACCATGCACTTTTCGTAATACTTCAGATAACTGATTACCGCCAAAATCAATTGTCGATGTGTACATCAAGACCCCATCAAGCACAATTCCTACACCAGTACGGGTCTTACCAAAATCTACGAGCATATGAGCTCCGCGCGTATCACCAGGCATCACGGCTCGCACCATAGCCTGCGCCTCCACCTCAAACGACAACGGTACAAAACCAGCCTCCTCACAGGCGTCAAAGTAATGAAGAATAGTCTCACGTGAATACGCAGCCACCACCACCCGCAGGGTTTTATCGGTCGTTTCGCCTTCAAGAATATCGTAATCAAAAAACGCATCACGGGCAGGAATTGGTACATTTTCTTCGAGGCGAAACTCGAGGAAACTCCGAATCTCTTTGACCGGCATCGACCGTTTGATTTCAGTTTCAAACAAATAGGCACGCTCTTCTGGAAGCGAGACACGGATAAATGTTGCGCCGGTCTTTGCCTTGCACTCTTTTAGTACAGCTGCGAGTTTTGCTGGGTCATTGACCTGACCTCTATCAAGGACACCAGACGGGATTTCAATTTCACCCCACTGGAGCAACGCCCGACTACCCCGCTTAGGTTCACTAAATTGAATGTACTTCAAAGACGTATCAGAAATATCAACCCCCAAGCTTGGCATCATGAGGAACTGTGGCGGTGGCAGGTGTTGCGCAAAAGAAGCACGGAACGTCATTACGTATAGTATACGTGGCCATGCACGTAAAAGCGCTCATGTACTCACACGTTTGTTTATTTTACTTTTGTACCTGGTGGCAAGGGTGAAGATGGGTGGAGAAGTGCGAGGGTCGATTCATGACTGGCAGCAAGTATCATCCCCTGACTCTCAAAACCACGAATAACTCGCGGTGCAAGATTAAGCAAAAATGGAAACTGCTGGCCCACCAAGACCTGAGGGTCATCAAAATATTCACGAATACCAGAAAGAATTTGTCGAGGCTGTTCCTCCCCCACCTCAACCATGAGCTTAAGGAGCTTATCTGCACCCTCAACCACATCAACGGATAGAATCGTACCGAGTCCGATCTGTAATTTAGCAAAGTCATCGTAAGAAATCTGTTCCATAATAAGGTGTTATTTTTTGCGAGTAAGGTATCCATCCAATATAAGAGCAGCGGCAGAAGCGTCAACCTGAGCATTTCGACCCTGAAGCCGGGTTGCCGCTTGAGTAGTGAACTGTTCAGGCTCAAGATGCACTGGGATACCAGTCTGGAGTGTAATATCAAGCATAAGTCCCTCTACTGCAGCATGGACTGCATTTGGCTTTCCCTCTTTATTAAGTGAATGTCCAATCACCACCTCCCCCACTTTCTTCTCCTCTATAAATGCAATAATCACATCAAGGAGCTTCGGCGTATTAGGCACCACCGCATGAGGAAAGGCCATCGCTCCCCCTTCATCAGTGAAGGCAATTCCAACTTTTTTCGTCCCATAATCAATACCCATAAGTCTCATATACTCGGTATTGTATGTGAAGGAGGACTACTTGGCAAAAAAGATTCCTGGCGAGAGGTACAAATGGCAACGACCTCAATGCATGGAATCGGTCACGCTCGTGGGTACTTTATTTCATTATCATTCATAAAGTTCCTCACTCGCCCGACCCGGACTCGCCGGCCCAGAGGGTCCCCGGCTTCGTCTTTCGATTCCTGGCGAGAGCTACAAATGGCAACGACCCGGACGCTTGCGCATCCGGGTCGGCCATATGTGCTCTCGCCAGGAATCGAACATTACATGTTCAGTACAGGTTGTCGACTTTTATTCGCTACCGCTCATAAAATTCTGACAACCTTTTCGATTCTGGCAACGGATTTTATTCAAAATCCTGCCACTGGCTCATGCACCAATAGAAAAAACCGGCACAAGCCGGCTTTTTCTATTGGTGCTCTCGCCAGGAATCGAACCTGGATCGTCGGTACCGCAAACCGAAATTCTATCCATTAAACTACGAGAGCAGTGCGGCAAAGATACCACAGTAAATTACGTTTGTCACGACCCTAGAGCCCAACAAGTTCGAGCACTCGATTGAGGAGCGGTTCTTCGAGGAATTCTTCCGGTAACCGCTCACCGAGCATATTATCGATTTCATCGATGTATTCTTCTGGAATTGGGATGACAAGCATCGGTGCAAACGTCTTTTGTGATAAGACGAGCAGTACTGGTCCACGTGGATCATCGTCATTTATATAAAATGACTTAAGTGACGCGACCGGATAGAGTACGGTATCAACCTGAATACCGCGCGCATTAACACCATACCGAACAATTCTTGGTGGCTGTGAGGCTGCTACCGCGATAGAGGCACCTGAAAGGGCGGCTAAAATAGCAAAGAGGAAGTTTGAGAAAATGATGGCAGCTACTACCACCCCGAAAGTGATTATACCAAGCGCGAAGTACCAATCCCCTCCCTTATCAGGATGGGTGTGCTCTGGGGCTTCCCAGGTAATACTCCGCACTTGTTCCATTAGAGCTATTCTAACATGCACTCAAGCACGAAACGTTTATTTCCCCGACCTATCAAATCATGGTCCTGGTTGTATAAATATAAAAAAATGCTATAGTGCTTCACACAACTAAATATTACTGGAGAGATGGCTGAGTGGTTGAAGGCGGCAGTCTTGAAAACTGTTAGGGGTGAAAGCCTCTCGAGGGTTCGAATCCCTCTCTCTCCGCAGTGAACGAAGTGAGCAAGGAGAGAGAAGAAGTGACTAAATGTCACTTCTGTGGGGATTCGAAGCCCGATTGAGATACTTTAGGAGCGAAGCGAACTAAAGTATCCAATTGGGGTACTGAATTTGTAAAATTCGAATCCCTCTCTCCGCACATATAAAAACACACCCTATAGGGTGTGTTTTTATATGTGCGGAGAGAAGTGAGTGACTCAATGTCACTCACGGGAGGGATTCGAAAGCCGCAGGCAAGTTTTGGCTATTCCTAATACCAAAACAGCCGAGGCGGGGTCGACAGCACTGAGCAGAATCAGAGCAAAGCGAATGATTATGCTTAGTGACTGGTGACCGAAGCCCTCTATGCATAAGTGAATACTCTCAACTAATTACTCTTCGTAAAATTAAGAGTATCTCCAGCGGAGTTTTTAAGCACGAGCGCAGTTTCATCAACACTCTCAATTGTAACGCCCGGGAGAAGCAAGTTACGGAACGCCTCTTCTTGCGAACCGTCACAGAACATGAGTGTTGACATAAACTCACCAAACGAAATAACACCAGTATCTGAAACCGTGTAATTGCCCCCAAACCCGTTACAATCAGTTGCCCCCTGTGCTTCTCCTACGCTCGTGAGAGTAAGCGAGAATGCATCTGGTTTATTTGGAGTTACCAAATCACCACTTGCTAACTCAGCATCCATCCATACCCAGGTCGTATCAAGTATACCTGCTGGCAAATTACTGACTGTTGATGTACTTGTCGTAGCAGTCTCTGTTTCTGCCACTACCTCAGCTGATGTATCTGGAACTTCTGGTGTTTCAATAGCTGTCCCTTGGTATACCAACGCTTGCGGAGTTTCAATACGAATCTCGTTATTTTTGGTCCAAAGCGACACTCCCGTTTCCCCTTCATACTTAGCGCCGGAAGCAGATACTACCTGGCGGAGCGTCACCCCGTCGTACATCCCACCAGTAATTCGCGCTAAATCTCCCACATACGACACTGACACCGACTGCCCTTCACCATCAACATACTGCACGACCGTAGCGTCAGCGAACCGCGCTTCTTCACTTTCGGTAATTGCGACTGAGGGTGAGTTTGGTCGAGCCATAATAAATACTATTGCACCAATAGTTACGATACCTACAAACGTTAAGGCAATAAGCTGTTGTTTAGTCATATCTTCTAGTATACCAAAAAACAGCACCCTGAGGTGCTGTTTTTTGAGTACCGAAGCTTACGCTCCCTTTTCGACTCGCTTAATTGCTGCGACGAGGCGTGACTTCTTACGAGCTGCGGTATTTGCTTTGATAACACCACGCTTCGCTGCCTTATCAATTGCAGCGTACGCCTTTGGCAATAATGCCTTAGCACTCGCAACATCGCCACCGGTAGCAGTCTTGCGGACAGACTTTACAACGTCTCGCATCGCAGTAGTACGACGAAGATTGTAAACGCGCTTGCGCTCACTAGTTCGAACTGCTTTTTTTGCTCCTTTGGTAATTGCCATAACTATAACTTAATGTGCCCGCTACTATACGGTATTTATTGAAATAAATCAATAACCCTGGTTTTAGTCACGTTGGTGTACAATACGACCTATATGATTCGACTTATCGAGGGAACCGTTGCCTCTAGTACTGTTAATCACGTCGTTATAGAAACAGCGAGCGGTCTCGGGTACTATGTCGCAATCCCAACCCGTCTCTTATGCCTGCCGGGTGAGCGAATTCGCCTTCATACACATCTCGCAGTGCGCGAAACGGCGCTTGATCTCTATGGTTTTACGAACGCTGAAGATCTTGTCATGTTTGAACTCCTCCTTACCCTGTCTGGTATTGGTCCGAAGAGCGCACTCCAGATACTCGACCAAGCCCCGCGTGAACTCATTGAAGAAGCAGTGGGTCTCGAAGACCCCACCCACCTCACCAAGCTCGCCGGCGTAAGTAAAAAGACAGCCGAAAAAATTATCCTTGGCCTTAAAGATAAAATTGATACGACCCGCCTTACGCACGTTAGTACGCCTCGCAACGATAGCACCTACCAAGATGCGTTTGACACCCTTGTTACTCTTGGTTACAACCCGCAATCCGTACGTGACGTACTTGAGACCCAACCCGGAGATAAAACAACGAGCGAACTCGTCGCACTTGCGCTCAAACAACTATCCTAACCAAAAACCACCCTCTCGGGTGGTTTGTTGTCTTCTGTTTTAGACTTCCTGAGCTTGTGGTATCACCTCCACACTCGTACTCCGTTCGTTTGAAATGGTATAGCCCTGGATAGATGCGTCACACTTCATCGTAAACGATTGGGTATTCTGGAGATTACCTGAAGGGACAAAGTTGGTTACCGGTGCACCACCTGGATACGAGATAACCTGATTCATTCCTCCCCCGCTCACGGTACAGGTCAGGGCGCGTGGTGCCTGGATAGTGTACTCGAGGTTCGTACCTTCGTTATAGCGAACGAGTGGTGAAGCTGGTCCGAATTCGATCCGTATCATCGCAGTACTCGTGGCAATATCGTTCTCGTTGTTGTCGTTTGGATTGTATGAGTTTGGATCAAGCGGATCAGTGAGACAACCAACGTCACGTCTATCTACGAAGGTATCAGTATCGTTGTCTGCTCGGTCGGCACACTGAGTGGTGATAACCCGGAGTTGAGCCGTATCACAATTTGGATTTGAGGAAGGATCAGCCTGCGCACAGACACGAAGTGGGAGTGTAGTTGGCGTACTTGGCGCAGTGTATGAGACCATACCATTAATATTTTGCTCCTGATCTGGTGCCATAACCACGGCTTGCGAGCTATCACCCACGACGAGATTGTTAATCTCAATTGAGTAGTAGACACGATTAATAGTTTGATCACTGTCATTCTCAACATTGAAGGGCACTCGATTAAGAGCACTTCCCACGATTACGGTGATGTCGTTTACGTCAACATCAAGTGGAAGGTTGTTGTTACCAGTAACGGTGAAAGTTTCGGTGCGAGTGTTATCAGTTTCAGATGATTCGGTAATACAGCCCGTCGCTGGTGAACAACCCTGCCCTGGCGCCTCGCTCACTGGAGCATCAACACGACCTTCCATACTGTGTGATCCAGCCGCAGAAATAGTGACGGCTGGGAAGACGACGGTGGTGGCTCGATTGCCAGCCAGTGGCCCTTGGTTGCCAAGATATTCGGTGTAGTCATAGTTGTTGTTACGTCCAAAGTCTAAGCGGAGACGAACTGGGAACGAACCGTTGCTGCCAATAAGACCTTCACTCACGAATTGGCCGGCAGCACTCGTGGCACGGCAGCGGTTATTAGTAACCACTGCTATCGGACGGTACTGCTGGCCAGCTTGTGGTGTAACAGCAGCGGCTGCGGTAGCTGGGCCGGTTGCGGGGACGAAGAAGACGTCTGAAACGATGAGGTTTGGATTGCCGGTGCAGGCAGGGGCGCCACCGCCACCGCCACCGCCACCTCTCCCACCGCCATTACCATCATAAGTTGGAGAGGCTTGCCAGTAACCATCCGGTCTTTGTCTGAGATTGAAACCATCAGCACCAGGAAAGCGTTGTTGGGCGTTTCTAATTGCACCATTCATTGTGGTACCACAGTCATTATTACAACGACCTCCGCCACCACCGCCACCGCCAAATAAACCACCACCTCCTCCAAACAAGCCGCCAAATAAACCACCGCCTCCGCCTCCGCCTCCGCCTCCTCTCCCACCGCCACCGCCACCTGCCTCAACCCATGCCACCGGCATAGCTAGTAGCACACAAAAGAATACCGAGGTAAGAATTGTTAGTTTTTTCATTGTACTGTTTGATTAGCAATGGCTTGCATACTTGTAATGAGTGTTGGGAAGGCAGGATTTTTTTCAGCCTCTGAGAGATACCAAGCAATGTATGCTTTCATTACATCTTTTTCAGCAATACTATAGTGTCCGTAGGCAACTCCTGCCATAGCAATTTCTTCAGCTCGCTGTTCGTAGTACTGAGCTTGATCTGGAAGGACTCGAGCAAGAAGACCGGTCACGAGATAGGCCTCAAGAGTGAAGGGGTTGGGGTAAAAAGCAGGATTTTTATTAACACGAGGCACGGCTAGATCGGGGTACAGTAAATTTGTTTCACCAATACGAGCTGCCAGCGATGGTGTTTGGTGATTATCTGCCATCACTCGAGCCGCCTCACGCACTTCATCGTGCATCTGCGAAAGAGAAATTTGCAAATCTGCTGAAAGTAGATTAATGAATTCTCCATAAGCAATGTTATTAACACCCACTGACCAGATATCCTCCCTCACGGGCTGCCCATCATCACCTCGAGTTATATTTTCTTGTGCCATTGTGTAATCAGATCGTAACATTTCGACTGTTTGATTCTGAATCACACTTAGGAGCGGTAAGGATGTAGGATCTACCACAAACAAAAACTGAGTTCCTGGATCATTAGCTTTTAATTCTGCAATTTCAGCTTCTGATCGACGATCTAGTTCAGCTATGTACTGTTGCGGAGCAACATAGTAGTACACCGTCACCCAACAAAAACCAATAAAAGTTGTAATAACCAGGAATCCAATCCCGATCCGACGATAAAATGTTATTGGCACAATTTTGTGTTCAGACATAATGACGCCGTCATTGGTATCTGGATTATAAGGATTCATAATATTTAGATGACACGAATCTAACCGGTAATATATGTGTCTTACTCATAAGTGTACGGTGTGTAAAGTGAAAGAACCGCTTTTATGCACAGAGTTATACACAGAAACACTAATGTGCGGAAATTATTGACAAAATTGATTACCTTATTCATTATAAAAGCCTCTTTAATTAAAAAGGAGCCTGGAATGAAGTGTTCTTTCAAATATGGCTGGTTCGCACTCGCCATTCTGACCATCCCCACCACCGCCACGCTGGCTCAACCGATACCGGGTGTCGGTTCCTGCGTGGAAATGGCCCGACCAGAGAACCCCTCAAACCCCTACTCTGACACGATGGTTCATACCTACGAACTGACTGCCCTGATGGAAGTCGATGGTATGGTGGTGCCGGTGTTCACTCCGGCAAGCTGTGAACCGAAGCAGGTCTTCGGCACCATGACCATCGACGGCAAGGAGTATGTCGTCAGCCAGTACGCCTACCGGATCGGCCCATCGATCGATCCGGTCACGACGAGCGAATGAGATGAAGAGGGACGGCCTCACCCCGTCCCTCTTTTCCATTGCTTGATTACCTTAACCAAAAACCACCCTCTCGGGTGGTTTGTTGTCTTCTGTTTTAGACTTCCTGAGCTTGTGGTATCACCTCCACACTCGTACTCCGTTCGTTTGAAATGGTATAGCCCTGGATAGATGCGTCACACTTCATCGTAAACGATTGGGTATTCTGGAGATTACCTGAAGGGACAAAGTTGGTTACCGGTGCACCACCTGGATACGAGATAACCTGATTCATTCCTCCCCCGCTCACGGTACAGGTCAGGGCGCGTGGTGCCTGGATAGTGTACTCGAGGTTCGTACCTTCGTTATAGCGAACGAGTGGTGAAGCTGGTCCGAATTCGATCCGTATCATCGCAGTACTCGTGGCAATATCGTTCTCGTTGTTGTCGTTTGGATTGTATGAGTTTGGATCAAGCGGATCAGTGAGACAACCAACGTCACGTCTATCTACGAAGGTATCAGTATCGTTGTCTGCTCGGTCGGCACACTGAGTGGTGATAACCCGGAGTTGAGCCGTATCACAATTTGGATTTGAGGAAGGATCAGCCTGCGCACAGACACGAAGTGGGAGTGTAGTTGGCGTACTTGGCGCAGTGTATGAGACCATACCATTAATATTTTGCTCCTGATCTGGTGCCATAACCACGGCTTGCGAGCTATCACCCACGACGAGATTGTTAATCTCAATTGAGTAGTAGACACGATTAATAGTTTGATCACTGTCATTCTCAACATTGAAGGGCACTCGATTAAGAGCACTTCCCACGATTACGGTGATGTCGTTTACGTCAACATCAAGTGGAAGGTTGTTGTTACCAGTAACGGTGAAAGTTTCGGTGCGAGTGTTATCAGTTTCAGATGATTCGGTAATACAGCCCGTCGCTGGTGAACAACCCTGCCCTGGCGCCTCGCTCACTGGAGCATCAACACGACCTTCCATACTGTGTGATCCAGCCGCAGAAATAGTGACGGCTGGGAAGACGACGGTGGTGGCTCGATTGCCAGCCAGTGGCCCTTGGTTGCCAAGATATTCGGTGTAGTCATAGTTGTTGTTACGTCCAAAGTCTAAGCGGAGACGAACTGGGAACGAACCGTTGCTGCCAATAAGACCTTCACTCACGAATTGGCCGGCAGCACTCGTGGCACGGCAGCGGTTATTAGTAACCACTGCTATCGGACGGTACTGCTGGCCAGCTTGTGGTGTAACAGCAGCGGCTGCGGTAGCTGGGCCGGTTGCGGGGACGAAGAAGACGTCTGAAACGATGAGGTTTGGATTGCCGGTGCAGGGCGGAGGAGGCGGAGGTGTAGGCGCCCCACCACCTCGATTATTATTACCGCCGCCACCGCCAGAATCTCGAACAACTGGGTCGAGTGAGGGACCAATACGATTACTGTACTGACTGATTGTATATTCTTGTCCACCAATTCTCGTGTTACCGAGCACTGTTCTTGTTACACAATTTGTACATCCTGTTGGACGCGGACTACCTCCACCTCCACCACCACCTCCACCTCCACCACCACCTCCACCACCACCTCCAGCAAAGACCGTGGTCGCCACCAAAAAGAAGATAGTGCAGAAGAAAAAAAGACCGAGTAGTATCTGGTTGGAATAATTGATTGGATATATTTTCATAATAAACATGTTTATTCGACGCTTTGTAACATAGCCATAACTTCATTCTGTAAACGTGCACGTTCTAGGTACGCATCTACCAAACCCTGCGCTTCATCAGCTTCAGCAATAGTGTAGTACCCATACCCAACACCATCATAAATAAACTGACGTGTGTAGTCTTTATAATACGTTGCCTGAGTAGGAAAGCGACTCGCTAAAAACTCGCCAATAAAATGAGCTTCAACAACACGAAGGCTTGGATAGACTGATGGTTGCCCATACACGTCTTCGGCTCCACTTGGATACACCAATTCATCCGGTTTACCGACCCGTGACGCAAGTGTTTCTTGTGGCAGTTGTCGGTTCAAATGTGCGGTAATTGCACGAAGTTCAACTATCATCTGAAAAAACATTGACTGTAGGTCAGGAGGTAGGGTGACTATGTACTCGGACAGTAACATATCATTAACCGGCATGTTGTACACAGTTGGAGCATCTGCTTCATTTTTTGAATGCATTACCAGATTTTGTTGTGCGATAAGAAACTCAGTGAGTAGTACATCTTGAGCGGTGCTCGATGCAAGATTTGGGACCGAAAATCTATCCAACAAATCTGGAACTATCGTAAAAGCAAACTGTGGTGGGTTGGCATCATTCTGCGCCTGCAATTGCTCTACATTAAGAGACACCTCTGTCACTTGTCTTGACTGAGATATGTATGACAAGGAGAAAAAAACCAGTCCAGCTACTACAGCAGTAATCAAAAAAGAAATTCCCACCAGTTTCTCTGGTTTGACAGACCAAATACGTCGATCACTCAGTATATGTCCTTCATTACTATTATCTGGCTCCATATGCTCGATTGTTATTTATTAAAACTTTCTTTAAATTACATATTATTGTAACAATTTAAAAAGGTAATAACTGCTAAATCTCAGTATAACTTAAAGAAGTGGCAAAGCCCATAAGGGTCGCGTATACTAAATTGTATGGAAACGGTACTGTATACCCTTAAACGCTTTATTCCGAAGTCAGTCCTCAGACACATTCGACCGCTCTATCATTTAGGCTTGGCGTACATTGGCAATCTCCGCTACGGACATCCGAGCAAAGATATCCGCGTCATCGCCGTAACGGGCACGAAAGGTAAATCAACCGTAACCGAGATTATTGCTCATATATTACGTACCCACGGCGAAAATGTCGCTTCACTCTCAACGATTCAATTTTGCATCGGTGACAATACCGAGCGGAACCTCTTCAAGATGACTACCCCCGGCCGATTTTTTGTCCAGCGTTTTTTACGTCACGCAGTGACTGCGGGGTGTCGGTATGCCGTCCTTGAGATGACGTCTGAGGGGGCGGTTCAGTCACGTCACCGGTTTATTGATTTTGATGCGCTTGTATTCACCAACCTCACCCCGGAACACATCGAATCACATGGTTCATTTCAAAACTATAAGAACGCCAAACTCATGCTTGCTGAGGCGGTCGCCACCTCAAGCAAACGACCACGCATGATTGTGGCCAATATCGATAATGAACATGGTCAGGATTTTCTTAGCTACCCAATTGAGCAACCTCTCCCCTACAGTCTTCATGACGTCTCACTCTACTCACTCCATAAGGATAGTGTGACACTTGTCATTGATGGACAAACAATTCGTGTCCCGCTCGTCGGACTCTTTAATGTCTATAATGCGCTGGCTGCTATCACACTCACTCGCAATCTTGGCGTACCACTTGCCACCATCGAGCGTGCATTCCGCTCACTCCCACCAGTCAAAGGACGAGTTGAACACTTTGTGAGTGAAGCAAATAAAAAGCGAGTGACAGCGGTCGTTGACTACGCCCACACACCTGATTCACTCGAGCAGTTCTATCAAGCATTCCCTGAGGTGCATAAAATCTGCATTCTTGGCAACACTGGTGGCGGACGAGACACTTGGAAACGACCAGAAATGGGTCACATTGCCGAGCGCTACTGTGAGGAAATTATTCTCACTAACGAAGATCCATACGATGAAGATCCGAGAAAAATTGTCGACGAAATGGCTGCTGGTATCGAAGACAAAAGCAAGCTCTCAATCATCATGGATCGACGAGAAGCAATTAAAACTGCGCTTACTCGTGCCCCACAAGGTGGCTATGTACTCATCAGCGGCAAAGGGACCGACCCGTACATCATGGGGCCAAACAATACCCGCGAACCTTGGAGTGACGCAGCGGTTGTACAAGAAGAACTCGCTCACCTGCCAGACATCACCGAGTAATCCACCTACGTACCCACGGCTCATTTAAAAATGAGAGTGAAATATGGATGAGGGTTAATGATAAAAAGACGTACGAGTTAAGGGCAAGGGTGAGAAACGACTGCCAATCCAATAAGAGTGCCAGTAGAAATGGAAGCAATATAACTGCGTGAATACCACTATATGATAACCATTCACGTCTATTTCGTTGCCGAAAGCGTTCTTCGTAAAATAAGAACCACACCATAAAGTGATAGAACAACAAACCTCCAAGTATCACTACATAATGAAGTGGCACAAACAGCAACCCTAGCACTAAAACTCCCACAATACTCCCGAGAAAAAAACCATGAAATAATCGAGCTCTACCAAATATGAAAGCATGGAGGGCTAACCCTACCGCAATCACAGCGGAGATACTCCCAAACCAAAATGCTACGACTGGTAACAAACTTCCGCCTGGCAATAGCTCATACATGACGGGTGTGGTCGCTACAAACTCATACCACGGCGTGAAGTACCAGGACGCATGCCCCACCCCAAAGAGTGCGAGTGAGAGTGTGGTTAATACAAGCGCACCGACAGTATCTCGTCTTGCTGTTATACCAGTTTGTCGCTCAAACAATGTAATCTCATTTTCATACCCATGCCAAAGAAAGTACATGATGACAAAAAATGACAAGAGATAGAAAGTATTTGTTATAAGGAACATTACAACAAGACCAAACGAAAAGACTGTCATAAGTAACGCAACAAAACCGTACTGCCTTGAAGCGGGATCACGTTTGAGTTGGCGGTATTGATACAGACCACCAACCAAGTAATGTAAATACCCAAACACTGTCACAACCGCTAAGAGCCACCACCAGCCAGCAACACCATCGGGCAGCAGCCCAATAACACCAACCAGACCGGCAAATGCAAGCACGGTTATAACACGATGGAGGATGTACGTAGACATACGAAGGACTAAATGTTTATGAGACTAATCGCTACCCCGGGTGCCACTGGTTGGAGTGGTGGGTAAAAAATGGTGCCATCTGGATAGTAAACTTTAGCTGGCGCCGCATTAGCTGACTGAACGATGGGTAATCCGGACGATACCGCTTGTACCATAAGCATCAGATCGAGTTGATGCCAAAGTTGCACAGGTGTCGATTGGAACCATCCATGAGACACCACATGTGCTACAAACGGTACATCGGTGCGGTTACGAAGTGTACTCCGCACCCCCCACGGGGTCACGCTTTCAAAACAAAACAGTACCGCTGGAGTACCGGCGGGAACCACCACATCTTTACTCTTGATTCCACTCCGATAACTCGTGCCCCCTATCGTCGTCTTTGTCTCTGGCTTGAGTGGCAAAAGATTAATCACCTGCTTATAGACAAAGGGAACATATTCACCTTGTGGGACCAGGTATTGTTTATCAAAACTCGACATGGTGTCGGTGATATTGTTGTATATAGCTGCGCGCAATACCGTACCATAAAGAGCATCCTCAACTCGACCACTATCAATGATAATCGCCGTCGGGAATAGTGTCTTCATGTTACGGGTAAACTCTTCGGTTGATGTACCGGCTGCTGCTCGAGCATCTTCAGGCAAGATTACATGTGTAGGAGCGAGCTTACTTGCAGTCGTAAGCGCAGCCTCGACCTGCTGCGCCTTTTGTAACATCAGTTCTGTGTTTTCAGCTGGTGTACCACGCGGCCACAACATCTGCATCGTGACAACCCGATTATCTGCTGTCGGTATGTATGAAGGAAGGAATGAAAGCTGACTCGAAACCAGTAGAGCAAGGAATATTAAGAATAGAATGGAGAATCGTCGTTGCTTATACAAGATAGCAACCATATAACCTATTGCAATAACAGCAACTGATAAAGTTAATAATCCACCGTATGGTACAAAACTGAGGAGAAGTTTATGGGCGGCGGCGGTATATCCAACAAAACCAAAGGTGAAGTTTGGACCAAGCGAAGCGCCGGGACCATAGGTATAAAGCGCAAAAACAAAGGCACCAATATATTCCGCTATAACAAAGAGTGGTACAAGGAGAAGACCACGATACCGCTCTACAAATCGCTGACGTAAGAATGCGTACCAAAACGCCACCCATACACCAGCTGTGCCCAATGTAAGTGCGGCTGGAATAAGGTAGATACCGATGAGGAGATATTGGTACCACCCGGGAGGTAACCCGAGCCATTCAAGCGGGTAGGTGGTAGTGAACCACCAGAGTGCAAACACATATTTGATTACAAACGCTCCATAACTTCCCCAAAACAGCTGCCGGTAAGTCGTTGTCTGTATCAGCGCATTAAAATAGAGAGCGACGCCGATAATCACGAGTAACCATCCAAATGGTAAAATAATGCCAAGGCCCCATAACAAGCCAGCAGCAATGAATCCGAGTACGTGTTTGTACTGTTTGAGCAATTTCATACCACTATGATACACGCCAGGTATGGTAATACATGACAATACCAGCCGTCACCGCAACATTGAGCGACTCTTTTATACCCCGCATAGGTAACGCCACCACCGTATCAGCCAAGGCTACTACCTCACTTGGGACACCAGTGACCTCATTACCAAACACGTAACAGACCTGCTGTGGTGGTACATACGTTGAAAGCGGCACACTTTCTAGCGTCAGCTCGACAACCACAATTGCTACACCACTCACTTTCTGCTCCTTGAGAAAGCTTGTAACATCGGCAACCCCTTTCCAGGAAACCGACTCAGTCGCACCAAGCGCCGTCTTCAGGATAGCCGGGACCGGTCGACCAAAGCGATCGATAGGGTGTGGGGTAATGCCACCAAGATAGAGTGTCTCTACCCCTACTGCATCAGCAGTCCTAAATATTGCCCCAACATTGTGACCACTTCGCACATCACATAAGAGGACAGAAAACATACTATGCTATGCTAGCAGAGTACCTATGTTGAATCTAGTCCCGATACAGTTTTTGGCACTTTTAGCATATTTCATACTTCGCCTCACCGTAGGACTCGTCTTCCTCTCGCTTGCTCGCTCACACTGGCGGCATCGACAAGAACTTTCAACTGAACTCAATCGACCATTTATTCCTGGTACGGGCGCAATTACAGTTCTCATCTTTACTGAGATACTCGTCGGTACACTATTCATTATTGGCCTCTTTACACAAGTGGCAGCTGCCCTCGCGCTTGTTATTGCGCTTAAGTTTTTGCTATTTCGCTCATACTTTACTCATCAATCATTCCCCACCCCACAGACACTCTTTCTCCTTATCGGTGTCAGCGTAACCTTATTCATCACGGGAGCTGGCGTCCTTGCGTTTGATTTACCAATCTAATGTGGTATAGTGCGGACTATCTCCGCCCATAGCTCAGCCGGTAGAGCGGCTCCCTTTTAAGGAGATGGTCCCAGGTTCGAGCCCTGGTGGGCGGACAAAGAAAAATCAGTCACCTTGGTGACTGATTTTTCGTTATCACACTAGAGACTTAGTACCCATTCCTCAAGCCCAATCGAGATATCTTTAATGCCAGCATGCCCCTCATGGTACACCGTCAGCAAGCGTCGAGACACAAGCACGATATCTTCTGGTTTATAGACAGTGAGCGCCCGCTTCGCTTTATTATAGGGATAGTCTTTTACTCCCGCTTCGGCAGCAGTCCTTGTTACCATCGTGAGTCGAATGGTTTTTAACTGCCACCAGAGCGTTCCAATAATTTCCTCAGCACTCAAGCCAGAAGCAAATGCCTTTTGGAGCAGTATCCAAAGCGTCTTTTTATCTTTTATTGTTAAGGCTTCAGCAAGTATGAATGGATCAAAACGAGTGTCGGTGGCTACTTTTTGGAACTCCTCCATGCGCGTAGCTACGGCTTCGTAGCGCTTCTTCTCAGCCGCGAGTAGTCCACCTTCAATCACAACGACTGGATTTGCGCTCACAGCTAATTCTTTAAGCGCTTTCACAAAGATACTATTCCAAACTTCATCACTCGATGGTGTATCAACGACATACACCGTTACCTCACCGAAAAGCGACGTTGAACCAATGATTTCAGCGAGTGTGCCGACCGACCATCGTTCTGGTTCGAGGCGTTCAAGTCGAGCTCCGGTAGAAACCAGTCGTGCTACCGCAGCCATCGATGCTCCACGAACTGCAGTAGTATCCGTGCCAAAGTAGAGTTCTAACATGGCTTCTATTGTAGCAAATGAAACACACCCGACACGGGTTGACAGCCTCTAGTAAAACGACTACAGTGTGCGACGGACAGTAACAATCGGAGGCGCACAGCATGGCGCACAAAATCCTTGTCGTGGGTAGCTTTCCCACAACATCAATCACTGGTCACCAAGTACAGACCGCAAGCGGCTATGACGAAGCAATCGAATTCCTCACCAGAGAAGACTTCGATTACATCATCATCGACGCAGTGATTGATACGACAAACGGTCATGAACTGCTGAAATTCATCATGAACAACAGCAATACTCCGACAATGGTTCGTCACGACTCTCACGTCGTGACGATCACCACACCCGATGGGGGCATCACCGACTGGTACATCCCTACCAGTCTCCGAGCTTTCTTCAAATTTGCTGTCTTCTGTAATCACAGCAAAGAAAATGAGCATGACTTCATCCGTAACTGGATTGAGGGCGAACCTGAGACCCACAAGCAACGGTGTGCATAAGAATTGGCCGGCAATGTAATAGTTGCCGGCCTTTCTCGTCTCAACCTACTCCTGCCATGACACTAACTCTCCCCAATTATTCCCCACTGCTGCTTCAGCTTTGATAGGTACACCAGCTGTTTCATCTGACGTCATCACCTGCTCCATATCTGTGAGGAGACGTGGTAATTCAGTAGCAACCATATCAGCCTTGATTTCAAACACTAATTCATCATGTACTTGGAGAAGCATTTTTACGTCAGTAGTCTTTTGCTCTCTCACCAGTCGAGTATAGATACGGTTCATCGCGATACGCATCATATCCGCCGCCGTTCCCTGGACCGGAGCATTAATCGCCATCCGCTCAGCCATGGCGCGAATAAACGGGGCACCGGAGGTAATCCCCGGGAAATGTCGACAGCGTCCAAAATGGGTGACGGTATACCCATGCGTTCGCGCAAAGGCTTTTGTCTCTTCAAGGTATTCAGCCAGTCGCGTAAAAGTATTAAAATAGGCAGTATAAAATTGCTGCGCCTCTTCTCTTGAAGTGCCTTCGCCCAAGTTACCCCGGAGGGCAGTAACTCCCATGCCATACAGAATCCCAAAGTTAATCACCTTGGCTTTGCGACGCATCTCTTTGGTTACCTCCGCTTCAGTCACCCCAAAGACACGCATCGCAACCCCCGTATGAACATCTTCTCCCCGCGCAAAGATGTCCATGAGTTTTTCATCTTGCGATAAGAACGCCGCTACCCGAAGCTCAATCTGGGAGTAATCAATTGAAACGAGCTTGTATCCTGGCGCTGCCACAAAGGCCCGTCTAATTGCTCGACTCTCTTCGGTACGGACGGGAATATTCTGCAACCCAGGATTTTGTGAGGCCATACGCCCGGTAGCAGCGCCAGTCTGAATGAAGGTGGTATGGACGCGCCCATCAGCACCAACAAAGGTCGGGAGTGCATCAACATACGTTGATACCAGCTTCGCGAGCTCACGATATCGCATGATGGCCGGAATAATCGGGTGATCGTCCCGCATTTTTTCAAGTTCTGATTCTTTGGTTGAACGCTGGCCACCAGCAGTTTTCTTTTGATTCTTAGGCTTCAGGCCAAGGGTATCAAACAACACATCACCGAGCTGCTTTGGTGAGTTAATATTAAAGGTAACTCCAGCATGAGCGTAAATATCCGCCTCGAGCTGTTTAAGCTCTTCATGCATCACGACTGACTGCTCTTTAAGATACGCCACGTCGAGCAAAATACCGTTCTCATGCATATGTGACAAGACCGCAACGAGCGGCGCTTCAATCTCTTCGTAGACTGACCAGACGCCATCGGCTTTTAACTTTGCCTCAAGCTTATCGACAATCACCGCAATATCAACCGTCTCGAAATAAGCGCGGCCGTAATCAATGATATCCTCAAGACTCGCATTGGTGCGCTCGCTTTCAAGCAGCCAGAGATAGAGCTGTGCCCGCGTTAGCATTTCTGGTGATACATGTGTCGGCGCAGGTAAAGACTGCAATACGTCGCCAACGATATTTTTCACCCGGGCACCCAGGGTACGAAACCCAAGCTCACTAAATAGCGCCATAATCCGTTCACCATCAAGCTCGGTTCGCCACGCGAGCTTTGGCAGCTCAAGGGTGACCGGAGCATCAATTCGAATCGTGGCGAGCATTTTTGAAAACATCGCCTCCTCTTCCCCAGCTTCAAGAAGACCAACCATTCTATCGGTCACACCCGCTGCCTTAAAGACACTTTTATCAGCTTTCAATTGATCATAGATTGCTTCAAGACTACCAAAATTTCGAATGAGTTCGGTGGCGGTTTTTTCACCAATACCCTTAATACCAGGAATATTATCTGAGGTATCGCCGCGCAACCCTTTATAATCAGGAACAAGCGCTGGTCCAAAACCAAATCGTTCAATCACTGCCGCTTCGTCATACAGCACCGTATCCTTAATACCCTTCTTCAAGGTAAAGACCTTGACTCGTTCACCATCAATACACTGGAGTGTGTCCATATCGCCAGAGGCTATAATTACCGAAAGGTTTTTATGCGCTTTAGCCTGGTACGCAATCGTACCGAGCATATCATCAGCTTCAAAGCCCGGCACTTCAAATACCTTAATACCAAACGCCGCAAACAAATCGTACGAGCGTTTAATTTGCATCACCAAGGCATCATCAGTTTCACTCCGAGTACCTTTATACGCGGCATAGGCGGTATGCCGATACGTTGGCTCCGGTAAATCAAAGCAGGCAGCAATATAGGTCGGTTTAAATTGTTCAATAATACCGAGCACCATTGTTACTACCCCATACAGCGCACCCGTTGGCTCACCATTTGGTGACATAAAATCAGGTAACGCATGATACGCTCGATGCAAAATAGCATGAGCATCAAGGAGGACCAGTGTCTCTGTTTCAGTGGTTGGACGCTTAGCCATGATCGGAAATGGTAAATTGGTGCGTCATGTCTGGTAAGAGTACCGCCGAGACCAAAATATGTGGTGACGGTATCACGCTCGCTATGTGCTCTGGCCACTCGATACAGATAAGTACACCAGACTCTCCGAGAAGCTCATGAAACCGAAGCGGTATGAGCTCAGTCTCCGATTCGATTCGATAGGCATCCATGTGATACAAGCGAGTAAAGTCTGTATCGGTAGTGTCGTACGCACGCATCACAACAAAAGTTGGGCTACCAACTGTCTCAGTGACACCGAGCTGACTCGCGATAACTTTTGTAAGCGCAGTCTTCCCAGCCCCCAGATCACCAGATAAGGTAACCACGGCGGCTACTCCTCTCGGTAACGCCCGTGCCACCTTGATAATCTCCTCCGCTACTGCTTCAAGCTCAGTCAGTGACTGTGTTTTAAACACTTGCTCCATATCACCATTCTAGCATTGCCACCTATAATACCCAGGTCCTACACAGACTTGACCACGGAGTCCGACCAGTGTCGATGGAGTAGTGATACAATACTTTTATGGCTCAATTTCATGATGACGGCACTAAGGTCCGCCTCGAAGAACTGCGCAAGCGTGGTGAGGAGGATTTAATGAAAACCCTTGCTCCTCAGTATGGACTAGCGTATATCGACCTTCATGGTGTCACCATTAATCCTGAAGCACTCACGAAGATTCCTGAAGCACGCGCTCGCAAGGCAAACCTCGTCGCCTTCGCTCTCCTCCGCAACAGCCTCTCGGTCGCCACAAATCGACCGCAAGACGAAGAGACCAACCGCCTCATTGACGAGCTTATTAAAAGTGGCTACCAAGTTACCCTCCATCTCTGTTCCACCACCAGTCTCGAACACGGTTTGGCACGCTATGCTGACCAAAAGTTAACTACCGCCACCAAAAAAGGTGTTCTCGATATCAATACTGATGATATCTACAAACAAACCGCCACCATTAAGACTATTGCGGATGTTCACGAGTCGATTAACAAAATCTCAACTATCAATAGTCCTCGACGCATCTCAGAGACACTTGAGCTTATGTTTGCAGGCGCCCTGGCGCTCAAGGCTTCCGATATTCACATTGAACCAGCTGAGCTTGGGATTCGACTCCGCTACCGCTTAGATGGTGTTCTCCTTGATGTGAGCGATATAGACGCCCACCTCTATGGTCGACTTATGTCACGCTTAAAGCTCCTCGCGGGTATGACCTTAAATGAGAAAAAGGAAGCGCAGGATGGCCGTTTCCAGTTTCGGTTTGGTGAGCGCGAGATTGAAGTACGTGCCTCAATCATTCCTGGTGCTGGTGGCGAGTCGATGGTAATGCGTCTCCTTGATCCCGGTGTCGCGAGTTTTAGTATTGATAAGCTCAACCTCAACCCCTACCTCAAAGCCGTCATGGAGCGTGAACTGAAGCGTCCGAATGGTCTCATTATCACCACTGGCCCAACCGGCTCTGGAAAAACCACTGCCCTCTACGCCTTTCTTCGTGCTGTTCACGATAGCGAAAAAAAGATTATCACGATTGAAAATCCAGTCGAGTATAAATTGACTGGTATCGTCCAAACCCAAATTGGACCTGACTACTCATTCTCATCTGGTCTCCGCGCTATCTTGCGTCAGGACCCAGACATCATTATGGTGGGAGAAATCCGTGACCGAGAAGTAGCTGAAACTGCGATTCACGCAGCCCAGACTGGCCACCTTGTATTCTCTACCCTCCACACTAATAGTGCTGCTGGAGGATTTCCCCGCCTCATCGATCTTGGTGTTGACCCGCGCATTATCGGAAGTGCAGTTAATATCATGCTTGGGCAACGACTCGTGCGTGTCCTCTGTCCGACCTGCAGCACCAAGCGTCAAGCAACCGAAAAAGAGCTTGAGCTCCTGCGGAACAATCTCCGAGACTACCCGGAACCTGTTACTATTCCCGACTCACTTGAGGTGCCGGTTAGTGTCGGCTGCGATGCGTGTGGCGGTACTGGCTTTAAGGGTCGAGTTGGTGTGTTTGAAGCGATTATGATTGATGACACCGTCGAGGAGGTCGTCATTCGTGACCCGCGTGAGATTATGATTCTTGAAGCTGCTAAATCACAGCGGATTCCGTCAATGGCTCAAGATGGACTCATGAAAGTACTCGATGGGCTCACCACCATCGAAGAAGTGGAGCGCGTCGTCGATCTTGCTCACCTGAAGCGCAACCGCACAACCGTCAACCAACTCCCTGATGACGGATACAGCGAATCTGATCACAGTGCTTTTTTGTCACACATCGTATAAAAAGCAGAGCATAAAAATACTCTTTGACGAGTTGACTTTATCTCATGTAGAAAATTTCACGCGGTCAATATAGTCAAAGAAATACTGATGCGCTATAGTCCTTTATAGAAAGGTTTGGTCTCTACAATATAAGTCGAAGGCAAGACTCTCTAAGCAAACTTCCGCATTGAAAGTGAATACCGCGCTAAGGAGAGACAGAGCGATCCACTTCAAGAGTGGGGCCCCAAGCATCCTCGCAACGTACTCATGTTGCTTAGAGAGTTTTGATTTCGACTGAAAAAACGCACGTACTAAGTGCGATACCAATGAGTTGAGAGAGATCGGTTCAGGGCTTCGTCGAATGCCGAGAATCTGAAGAGCTTCGTACGTCTTGTATCTTAGCATAGGATATGTTTATTGTCAAGCTACAGAGGGGTGTTGCTATTTCTGGTATACTAGTTATATATGACTACCCCACGACCAATTACCCGTGACGACGCCGGACACCTCGACCAAACCCTTCGTCCACAGAGCTGGGAGGAATATGTCGGGCAAGCAAAAATCAAAGAAAATCTGCGTATTCTCCTCACTGCCGCCAGAGAGCGTGGCCACTCTGCGGAACATATATTGCTTTACGGGCCACCAGGCCTCGGTAAAACTACCCTCGCCCACCTTGTCGCCAAAACGCTTGGCACTAATATGCGTACCACCTCAGGCCCAGCGATTGAGCGAGTCGCAGATTTAGCGGCAATTTTAACCAACCTCTCGCCGGGTGACGTGCTCTTTATTGATGAAATCCACCGCCTTAGTAAGAGTATTGAGGAGGTGCTCTATCCGGCCATGGAATCAGGCGTCCTTGATATCATCATCGGAAAGGGTCCGTCAGCACGGACAGTGCAGCTCGAACTACCACCGTTTACCCTTGTTGCTGCCACCACCCGGATGTCGCTCTTATCTGCCCCCTTGCGCTCACGATTCTCTGGCGGAACGTTTCGTCTCGAGTTCTATACCGACGATGAAATCACCCACATCCTCGAGCGCTCAGCCTCCCTCCTTGGCGTTACGAGCTCGTTTACCCTCCTTACCCAAATTGCCAAACGCTGTCGCGCCACTCCCCGTACTGCGAACTATCTATTAAAACGCTGTCGCGACCTTGCCCAACTCGAGAAAGGCGACCTCAGCGAAGAGATTATTAATCGCACCTTCACCCTCCTTGAAATTGACTCTCTTGGACTCACGAGACCTGACCGAGCAGTTCTTGAAGCGATTATTCATAAGTTTGGTGGCGGCCCCGTCGGACTTAATACCATCGCAGCTGCTACGGGTGAAGAGCAATCAACAATAGAGGATGTTATTGAGCCATACCTCATTCGCCAAGGTCTTATCGAGCGTACACCACGCGGACGTACCGCGAGTCCTGAAGCCTATAGCCATTTACAGAGAAGTTAACTATTGATTGTATGAGTGGACATAACAAATGGTCTAAAATCAAGCATAAGAAGGCTGCTACCGACGCCCAAAAGAGCAAGCTCTTTAGTAAACACGCCCTCATGATTACCATGGAGTCGCGTCGTGCAAACGGTAACCTGACTGCACCAAGCCTCCTCGCAGCGATTGAACGCGCAAAGAAAGACTCCATGCCAAAAGAAAATATCGAACGAGCCGTCGCTAAAGGTACTGGCGTTGGTGCCGACGCTCTTGAAGAAGTGGTCTTTGAAGCATTTGGTCCAGGTGGTGTTGGCGTGATTATTGTTGCGGTTACCGACAATAACAACCGCACCGCTCCAGAAATTCGACACATCTTCACCAAAGCCGGTTACAGCCTCGGTGCCCCTGGTACCGCGATGTGGGCATTTACCAAAACCAGTGATGGTTACCGCCCACATACACCAATCGAACTGAGTGATACTGATGGCGAAATGCTCTCTGAACTCATCCAAAAACTTGAAGATCACGATGATGTGCAGGACGTTTTTACAACCGCCGATGACGTTGAGAGTAACCTCTAAATCCCATGCGCGTACTTGGTATCGACCCGGGATATGACCGTTGTGGAGTGGCAGTAATGGAGTATATTGGAGGTCGTGAGACACTCGCCTTTTCTCAATGTATCGAAACTAAACGGAACACCCCGCTTCCCGACCGACTCTATCATATTGGCGAAGCGGTCGAGACCGTCATTGTAACCGAAAAGCCAAACTGCCTCGCTATTGAAACCCTTTATTTCAATAAAAACATCACAACCGGTATTGGCGTAGCTGAAGCGCGTGGCATCATCATCTATCTCGCTAAGAAACATAACCTCACCATCTATGAGTATGGGCCACAGGAGGTGAAGGTGGCTGTCACCGGCTATGGAAGCAGCGACAAGACCGCTGTTTATGCGATGGTACAACGCCTGGTACGCAACGTCCCGCCAAATGCTCGTGATGATGAATACGATGCGATTGCAGTGGCGATTACCGCCCTCGCTCAAGCTGGCAGAAGCTAAAAACACCCCCTTGCAAACTCTTCTACGTTTGGTATAACGGAGGCACTTAATTGTAATGAATTATGTTGAATAATCTTGTCACACACGATGATGATGAATTAGAAGATGAGGAACTTGATATGGGTGACGATGAAGCCACCCTTGATGACGATCTTCTTGATGAAGTAAGTGGTGACGATACCGAAGCTGATGATGACTTAATGGAAGGTTTTGGTATTCTTCCGGACGACGCAGCCGATGACGATGAGGAAGAAGATGAAAACGAAGATGATCTTGAGGGTGACGAAACCCTTGAGGAAGACGCTGAAGATGTAGACTTCGACCGCTTCGATGACGTTGACGAGATGTAAGCAATAACCACAAAAAACCGCCACTATCAGTGGCGGTTTTTTGTGGTTATTGGAGCACTCTTAGTTAAGAGTAATAAACACTCGCTGTTTTTTACCTCGACGGAGAATGGCGAGTCTACCAAAACGAGACTCAGTTACCTCCTCGCTTTCATTTGTGAATGTAGTCTCATTAATCGCAATTGCTCCAGCACTCAAAAACTCTCGTGCTTCACGCTTACTTGATGCCAGTCCAGAGGTAAGCAACACATCAATGAGTGGAGTACCGGAAATGATGGCTGTCACCGGCGCATTTGGTGTAACAGCAGCCAATGTTTCATTATCAAGCTCAGCTAATGTGCGTTCGCCAAATAATAGATCCGTGATAGTCTGACTCATCTCAAGCGCTTTTGCGCCATGCACAAAGGTAATCACCGCCTCAGCTAGTCGCTTTTGTGCCAATCGACGCTCAGGAGCTATGGCGTGCTCGGCGGCAATCGTTGCAATTTCAGACAACGGGATAAACGTAAACAACTTTAAGTAATCAATAACACTTTCATCACTTGTCTGAAGCCAGAACTGATACAACTCATACGGACTAGTTTTATGAGACGACAACCATACCGCATTGCCCATACTCTTCCCAAACTTTTTACCAGACGCTTTATCAACAATGAGAGGCATAGTAAGGGCGTGAACCGTATTCCCAGTTACCCGCCGAACCAAATCAATACCCGCTACCAAATTACCCCACTGATCTGAACCCCCGATCTGTACCGTCACCCCCTCAGTCTGATGTAAATGGAGGTAGTCATATGCCTGCAAGAGTGAGTACGAGAACTCCGTGTACGAAATCCCTGACTCGCTCTCCATCCGCCGTGAGACGGAGTCACGCTTCACGAGTGCATTAACGGTAAAATGCTTCCCCACATCGCGCATAAAATCAATCGCACTCAATTTTGAAAGCCAGTCGAAATTATTAACAAAGGTAATCTCGCCAGTACTCAGCTTTTTCACTCCAGCCTCCATGACTCGTGCTTGTTCTTTAATTTTTTCTACCGAAACTAGTTCACGTTCCGTATCTCGTCCAGAAGGATCGCCAATAAGGGCTGTCCCACCACCAAGGAGTAAGATAACCCGATGGCCGGCATTCATGATGTGATTGAGCATCATGAATGGCACCAAATTACCGATATGTATAGCATCAGCCGTCGGATCAATACCAAGGTATACTGTCTGCTTTTCGCCATCAAAAATGGCCGCCACTGATTCAGCTGAACACTGGTAAACAAAACCTCGCTCAATGAGCTCATCTGATAATTTCATACTTGATACTGTAGCACAGGCACCAAACGCCGTAACTAGACAATTTGTGGTACTATGAGCCTTATTATAGGGGTTAAAGTATAGCTATGTTTCGGCGATCGTGGTGGAAAACACATTATAAAGATGTCTTAATTGACGGGTTAATTGCCTTTTTTGTTGTTGGTATTTTGGGCGTCAGCGCCCTTCTCATCTGGGTATCCACCCTTGAAATACCCGATCTTTCATCATTTGAAGACCGACGTATTCTCCAGTCTACCAAAATCTACGATCGTACCGGCGAAATTCTCCTCTATGACCTCCACCAAGACGTCAAACGCACCATCGTTCCCTTTGAAGAAATCTCCCGCCACCTCAAAAACGCAACTGTTGCTATTGAAGACGAGCGTTTTTATAGCCACTTTGGCATCGATCTCAAAGCCATCACCCGAGCCTTTGTCGTCAACACCACCCAAGGCGACCTCCTTGGCGGACAAGGTGGATCAACCCTGACTCAACAGGTAATTAAGAACTCAGTCCTTGAGCGAGACAAAAAACTTTCTCGCAAGGTGAAAGAAGCAATTCTCGCCATCAAACTGGAACGAACCCTCACCAAAGACCAGATTCTTGAGGTTTATCTTAACGAAGTCCCATACGGAGGGACTATTTACGGTGTTGAGGAAGCTGCGCAGTCGTTTTTTGGTAAAAAAGCGAGCGAACTCTCCCTTGCAGAATCAGCGTACATCGCCTCACTTCCACAGGCGCCAACCTTCCTCTCACCATACGGCAACAACCGAGACGATCTTGATGCTCGCAAAAATATCGTACTCGATAAAATGCTCGCCAACGGCATGGTGACTCAAGAAGAGTTTGATGAAGCCAAAAATACTGAAGTAACCTTCCTTCCTCAAGCTGTGACTGGGATTCGAGCCCCACATTTTGTCATGTATGTTCGTGAACAACTTGTCGCTCAATATGGTGAAGAAGCTTTAGCTGAGCGAGGATTTCGAGTTATTACCACTCTCGATTACACCCTCCAACAAGAAGCTGAGCGTATTGTCGCTGAAAAAGGTGCTGCTAACGTTGAACGTTTTAAAGCTGATAACGCAGGTCTTGTTGCTACCGACCCCAAGAACGGAGACTTGCTCGTCATGGTGGGTTCACGCGATTACTTTAGTGAAGAAATTGATGGTAATTTTAACGTCGCGCTTGCGAAGCGTCAGCCAGGGTCAGCGATTAAGCCATTCATCTATGCAGCAGCTTTCTCCAAAGGTTATCTTCCAAACACCATACTCTTTGACGTAAAAACCCAATTCTCACCACAATGTGAACCAACCAGCTGGAGCTCAGAGTCACCATGTTACTCACCAAACAATTACAACGGTAAGTTTAAAGGTCCAGTCAGCATGCGCGATGCGCTTGCGCAGTCTCTTAATATTCCAGCGGTAAAAACCCTCTATCTTGCTGGAGTTAAAGATTCACTCAAACTCGCCGCTGATATGGGCATCACAACCTTAAACGATCCAGACCGCTACGGACTCACGCTCGTGCTCGGTGGAGGTGAAGTAACCCTCCTTGATATGACTAATGCCTATGGTGTGTTTGCAAACGAGGGTACGCGAGCCACACCACGAAGTATACTTAAAATTGAAGACGCTCGGGGTAATATTGTCTTTGAATCAAAAGTTGAAACAAAGCCGGTCCTTGATAGAAATGCAGCTCTTATGATTAGCGATGTGTTGAGTGACAACGTCGCTCGTACCCCACTCTGGGGAGCTAACTCGCTGGTCAATTTCCGCACCCGCTCAGTTGCCTCAAAAACTGGTAGTACCAACAATCTCCGTGACGCCTGGCTCATGGGCTACAGCCCAAACCTTGTAGTTGGTGCCTGGGTTGGTAATAACGATAATAGTCCGATGGGTGGCGGTCTCTCTGGACTTATCGTTACCCCAATGTGGCGTGAATTCTTTGATATTGCTCTTGAGAAACTCCCCGATGAAAAGTTTGCTCAAGCCCAAATTGATCTCAGTGGTGTCAAACCAATTATTCGCGGCGATTACATCGACGGCTCAATCCTCCTTGAGCAACTCAGTGGTAGTAGTACCGAAAACGTTGATGTAAGTAGTGTTCTTGGTGGTATCCACTCTGAATTACATTTTATTGACCGAGGAAATCCACGCGGACCGTATCCAAGTAACCCTGCTAACGACCCACAGTATTACAACTGGGAGTTTGCAGTACAAGCCTGGAAGAACGAAACATACGGCAGTATCTTAAATGCCACCACTACTGAAGAGACTGTAGAGGAATCAGAAGCAGACACAAACGAACGACCATCTCGAAATCGTCGTAACAACAACTAAAGAACAATAAGCGGTACACTTCGCTCCCCTAATTCTTCTCGTAAACGCGCCATGATTGCCTCATGGTGCGTTTTTAATTCTTGCTTCAAGAGTGAGGGTACCTGGAGCGAAACAGTGCGAGTAGCGACCGTATATGAGCACTGTTTGGGTGAAATCTCAAAACCAGTCACTTCATAGATAACTGCTACCACCTCAGTAATAACCGACTGCTGAGGGGCTTTGAGATTGTTACGGTAGTGAGCAAACAGATCTGAAGCTTTAACGAGCTCTCGATGTCGCTTCATAACACAATTACTTATTCATCGGCATCACGAGATACCGGAGTGACACATCAGATAACCCCTGCATCACAAGCGGACGCCCAATGCCAGCAAAGTGAAGTAAAACACTCTCGTCTCCAATTGCTGAGAGTGGATCGAGTACATATTGCTGATTAAAATTAAGCGTCAAATCACTCCCCTCAACCGACGCGGTGACTGAGTCAGTAGTAGCTCCCACCTCACCGTTTTGAGACGAGATCGTGAGTGTTCCTGGTGTAATTGAGAGTGTTACTTGATGAAACTTATTCAAAAACACCTGACTCTTCTTAAATAACTGAACAAGATCCTGCTTTAAAACCGTCACATGTGTTACATATTCTTTCGGAATAATTTGCTCGTAGTCAGGAAAACTACCAGCCACTAGGCGAGATGTTACGTACACACCCTCAGCAAAACGAAGTGCGCACTGATTTTCGTTAATAACGAGCTCAGGATCAGATTCAAGCGAATCACATATGCGCGCCAATTCAGCTGCATTTTTTTGTGGAATAAGTAGATTTTGTGGCAAGACATACCCCTGCTGTGGAACCGTCTTTTCCATCAAGCGAAACGAGTCGGTGGCCACAAACGTAAGAGAATGTTCTTTCTTTTGTTGTATATACACACTTCCGAGTTCAGGCTTAATTGAGGAGACAGAAGCAGCAAAAGCTACTGTCTTTATTCCGAGCGCAAAAAACTGACGCTTAATGACCGCTCCCGCACCCTCGACTCGAGTCAGTTTTGGAAACTCATCATGAGGCATGGCATTAATTTTTGTCACTCCATTACCACTCTTAACCACCAAGACCCCATCAAGCACCTCAAGTACAATATCTTTTTTGGTAACAAATTGAATCGAGGAGAGCAATGTTGAGGCCGACACTGCCACGACACCGGGAGTTACAACCTCTGCTTCCTTGGTTACCTCAACACTGATTTCGAGGTTGGTTGCACTGAAGGTTACCGTAGTACCTTCAGCTTGAATGAGTACACATTGCAGAACTGGGAGCGTGACATGTTTTGTACTCACCCGATTAATCAGTTCGAGGGTGTTGATGAGTACCTGTTGGTTGATGTGTATATTCATTTTTAAAAACTATTTTATGACCTCTTATTAGGGGTGTGGATGTGTGCATAACCCTAAAATATGGCTCAGTTGCTTGTTGCTGCGTCCACAATCAAGATTTGTCTTCTGGGGATTTTCTTTGGTTGTAGCGGGATAGGTTGGGTATAAACAAGCGGGTTATAACCGTAGTGTGGACAGTGATAGATTTATCCGCACCACTCTCCCCACATACGAAGCATCATAACACTTGTTGTTGGTATTTTACAGACAGGAATTTATTGACTTATAAGCTTATTTTTCCTCAGGTTTATACCCATACTTGAGTAGTTGTTAAAAGGCACCGAATTCGGTGCCTTTTAACAACTACTTAAGCAGGAGTCTGATTTGGGTAATTTCCTCCTCGAGTTCCCCATCAGTCTTTAAATCGTTCTTGATTTTTTCACATGAGTGAATCACTGTCGTATGATCACGACCGCCGAGTTTTTTACCGATAGCTGGGTACGAAACCTGAAAGTCTTCACGGAGAATATACATAATTACCTGTCTTGGCTTCACAACTTCTTTGCGACGTGTTTTTTCGTAGATACTTGTTGAATCAATATCGTAAAAACGAGCTACTTTATCAACCACATCCCCGACCGCAAGAGTTTTACGCGGTCGTGAGCTGTTTTTAATAATAGCTTTCACTTCCTCAATCGTGAGGGTGCGCCCAAGGAGTTGTGATTGACACATGATAGTGTTAAGAGCACCTTCAAGCTCACGGATATTACCCTCAATGGTGTTGGCGAGGTGTTCGACTACGTCATCATGGAGGGTAATACTGTTCTGAGCTGCTTTGGCACGGAGAATAGCGGCTCGTGATTCAGTATCAGGAGCTGGAATATCAACAATCATTCCTTGTCCAAAGCGTGAACGGAGACGTTCTTCTAGTCCAGCAAGGAGAGCAGGATGCATATCACTTGAGAATACAATCTGCTTGTTGGTATCATGAAGTGCGTTAAAAAGGTGAAAGAGTTCCTCCTGCGTCTTCTCTTTGGTAGCTAAGAACTGGACGTCATCCATGATAAGCACGTCGTATTGGCGGTACTTGTCTTTAAAGGTATTAGCGCTCCCACTTTGAAGTGAGTTGAAGTAATCAACTGCAAAACGCTCACTGGTGACATAAAACACCTTCTTGCCGGTACGCTTAATTTGGTTCCCGACCGCCTGGATGAGGTGAGTCTTACCGTGACCGGTTTTACCGTAAATAAAGAGTGGATTATACGCAATTCCCGGTTTATCAGCTACGGTTTTGGCAGCGGCGTGAGCCAGTGCGTTATATGGTCCAACCACAAAGGTCTCAAATGAGTACTTTGGGTTGAGGTTATCACTCTTGTTGATGTAGTAGTCTTCAAGTGGTAGGGCTGCATTGATAGTTTGTGTCTTACTCGCTTCCCCACGGCGGTCACTTCGTTGCACCACCGCATACTCAATACTTCGTACGTACGGAGTGAGTTCACGGAGCGTCTTTAGAATCATTGACTGGAACTTATCCTGCAGCCAATCGCGCACAAATACACTCGGTACACCAATAGTGAGGGTGCCGTCCTCAAGTGAGACAATATGGGTATCGCGGAACCAGGTTTTGAAATTGGCTGGTGTTATACCAAGCTCAATTTTTACGAGCGCGTCATCCCATAATTGCTTCACATCAATTTGTTCAGTGCGGACAATACTGCTTGTAGCTGTGGGGTGTGAAGTTGGTTGCATGACAGTCTCCTAACGTACCAAGCATTATACCTGAGGTGATATCCCTGTAAACGTTTTTGCAATTGAGCAAGGTAAAAGTACCCCTCAATAAACAGTCCTGATATGCAACTGTGTATAACCTGTGTATAAAACTGTGGTCGAAGTGGTTAGGGTTGCTATTTTTTAACTTTCCTGTATAGTTGGGACCTATAACAAATCCGTATGAGTAAACGAACGTATCAGCCAAGTAAGCGCAAGCGAGCAACCACCCACGGCTTTCTCGTCCGCACCGCTACTACCTCAGGCCGCAAGGTAATCCAGGCCCGTCGTCGCAAAGGTCGCGCCAAGCTCACTGTCAAAAAAGCTCGATAAGAGCTTTTTTGTTTGTATACTAAGCGTATGATTGCTCAAGATAACCGTATCTCAAGGGCTGAGTTTATGAACTACCTCCGCGGTAAACGGTACGCCGGGGTAGCTCTTACCGTAACAGTCTCCCCTTCTCCAACGCTTAAGGTCTCAGTGGTGGTGAGTAAAAAGGTGGCAAAGCGTGCTGTTGATAGAAACAGACTTCGTCGTCGCGCCTATGGGGTGATTGAGCGATGGCTCCAGCAGTCTCAGTTTATTGGTGTGGTGGTTGTGCAGTACAAACCTGGTGCCTTACGACTCTCTCGTTTAACGGTGCAAGTCGAACTCGAAGCCCTCCTCGCACAAATCAGTGACTCGCGGTAGAATAGCCGCACTATGTTTAGTTATATTTGGCACACATTTTTCTTTGATCCAGTCTATAATCTCCTCGTTTTCTTCCTTGATACGATTCCTGGTGGCGACATGGGACTCGCCATTATTGCGACTGTGGTCGTTATCAAGGTGGTACTCTTCCCACTTTCAATTAAGGCAGTTAAAACGCAAAAAATAATGCGTGAGATTGAGCCGAAACTTAAGGCACTCAAGGAGGAACATAAAGATAATCGTGAAGCCCAGGCACGCGCTATGATGGAAGTATACAAAGAAGCGGGCATGAATCCGTTTGCGAGTATTCTTGTACTTTTTATTCAGCTCCCAATTATTATCGCGCTTGGTATTGTGGCGGTGTACGGCAGTGGTGGTATCAAGTTGCCGAATATTAACCCTGAGGTGCTCTACAGTTTTGTACCAATGCCGGAATCAGTATCAATGCTTTTCTTGGGTCACTTTGATATTGCTGCGTCAAGTCTCTTCCTCGCGCTCCTTGCTGGCGCAACGCAGTTCGTGAGCACATCCCTCTCGCTCCCGAAGCTCGCGCCACGTGACCCGAACGCCGCTCCTGATATGAAAGAAGACTTTATGCGCAATATGCAGGTCCAGATGAAGTACGTTATGCCCGTCATCATGGTCTTTGTAGCCTATGCCTTCTCAGCAGCTATTGCGCTTTACTTTGTCGTGAGTAACCTCACCCAAATCATCCAAGAACTCCTCGTTCGCAAGCATCGGTAAGGATTGTTTAACAATAACAGCATCCTAGAATGGATGCTGTTTTCCTTAATTTGTTGTATTGTAACTTATACATTGTCTCGATACTGGGTCGTACTGCCAGGCACCATCGAGTGTTCCACATGCCATACGATAATCCTCTAATTGAGGGTTGTCCGGAAGAAGGTCGGGATTTGGAACAGCTGCAAAATTATATTGACTCGTATTCATACAACGCTGATTATCTATATCCCAAACTCTATTTGGTTGATTGCGACAAGCCGCTTCAGCGGTAATGGCTTCACCGACAGCATCGATTGCACATGATCCGTTTGACCAAGTTCCTTGATAGGTGATTTCGCAACAGCGTTGGTCAGTATTACGATCGCAGCGAGTTGGTCGACATGTGCCAGCAGCTTCATCCCATGTTCCTGTGACGCCTGTGCCTGTAATCTCATAGCAGGAAGCGATTCGATTTTCTAGAGCGTTTTCGAGTCCGCCACAGGCGTTATTGGTCCAAGTGCCACCATGAACACTCGTGCAACAAGCCCGGTCTGCTTGTGGATTACATGCGTCAGCGTTTGATTGTAGGTAAAAACATTCGTTACCAAGTGTATAGTCAACTCGCCCGTTAAATACTTGCTCACAAATTTGTTCACAGGTTCGGGTGTCAGTAGCACGACCCATGATTGCTGGAGCTACAATATCAACACAGTCAATTCTTCCGCACGAAGTATTATTCTCCGCTCCTAACCGGCAAAAATCACTATAATTAGACAATGCGCCAGTCGTTTGCTCAATTGTATTGTCGATGGTAAGAGCGTCGGCATTGATGGCGTTTTCGGTGATGTCAGTATTGATGGTGCTTAAGATAATCACCGCACCTATGATTATAAGGAGGCCGATGAGAGAATTTTTAATATCTTCCTTCGCGTCGCTTTTATGAGTAACGATGTCACTCAACATGTACTTGGCACCGGCAATAATAATCTTGATAACTGCAATAATTGCAGCGAGACTTATGGCAAGTCCATAGAGAGCGTTAATATAGGTACCGAAGCCAGCGTCACCCCCTGACAGACCAGGCACGCCGACTAATGGGACAAAATTTCCACTTCCCCCAGCGAGAGTGACTGCTGGTGTGACAAAAAGCAATGTGGCAAAAAGAAGGGGTTTACAGTTCATAGATCCAAAGCGATTTGTCGATTTTATTGATGAAGTATACCATTCTTCCATTCGGACTGATCTCAATGTTATCAATATCAATTTGTCTACCTACAGAATCAAGTGGATTCACGAGTTGTGAAGCCGAATCTTGTGTCACTACCCACAAACTATCGTTGTATTGGTAGGAGCCTTTACGCCAGTTGTCGAGGTTGTTGGTGGTTGTATCAATCTGCGCTCCGCAGAAGATGGCTCCAGATTGTCGTGCACTGACGCATTTTTCAGGAATTAGTGGAAGTCGTAGCGGTACTCGACTGGTACGATTAATGAGTGAAATACTGGTAATCTCATTATTCACAATCACTGAGTAGAGGTAGCCTGTGTTGGTGTGTGTAATACTCAGCCCATTCCCACCGATTGGTAGCCGTTGAAGACCACCTGCACGTACTTCGTAGGCGTAGCCGATAAGGCCAGCATCTGGTTTAACAGCAATCACATGTGGTGCGGTACTGCTCTGGCTCCAGCTCATGGTCGCGGCCACAAATGGTGCGGATCCAATACGCTTTAATTCACCATTACCGAGGACAAGTTCTTTGATATCGATTTGTCCCCCATTAATTTCGGTGAAGAGAAAATTATTGTTGTATGAGAAAGACATTTCCTCAATTTGGTACGGTAATGTGCGTTCGGTTGGGTTTGGACTGGTGCTGAGATCGATGAGAGTAACCGAGTTTTGGTTACCTGATCCTGATCGAATTGCTGCATAATCACCAGACGGACTGAGTGTCGCTTCACTAGCAAGTGGAACCGAGATTTGTGAGACACGATTCTCGGCACCGGTCACGAGGTCGATGTCAAAAACATGTCCGGTACCAGCTTCAATATAGCGCATCAGTGTGGTATTGCCACTCATGCGGTAGATGGCGTCAAGGACTGGCTTGGTGGTTAACTGGCGTAGTTGAGCCGTGGCAACATCAACCATTGGTATTTCTTCAATGACAGGTGGTGGCAATTCAGCTGGAGTGCTTTCTCCAAAAATACCGAGGTTGGTGAAGAGAGAATCACCTGTATTGTTTGGCGACCCATAGAGAAAACTATATACCCAAAATGCAATTAAGAGCGTGACTATGGTTCCAACTCCAACTAAAATATAAACACGCTTCATACCTAAAATTGTAACATTACACCAGCCTCGTCTCCTTGAAGGAGCGATTCCCGATTACGAACCTTAAAAGTTATTGGTGTTACACCGCTGCCTGTTCGTTCAAGGGTGATAGTAAAGGGGTCGCTGTTCCCCGGCTGACGCGGACGGTCGTTTATACGCCACTCGGTAAACAAGTTGCTATTAATTGCACGAACATCAAGATTGTACGGTACTGCTCGTAACGTGATGCTGTTTCCGACAAAATTATGCGGATTACGCATGGTGTAAGAGAGGCCGTAGAGTGGACTCACTTCATATAAGCGTACGTCTACTTCTTTCACAGGTACATTAACGTTGCGTTTGGCGAGAAGCTCGTTATTTCGGTTGTAGATTTCAATGGTGAGTGTGTGGTTTCGTCCCATTGGTACAGTGTAATTGGTTTGGAATTTACCAAGCGTACCACCACCATCGATGGCGGTGCCGTTAACTTTCCATACATAAATGAGGTTGCTGGTATCTACCGGGGTGATTCCTTCATGTAAAATAGCTGTAGCGCGTACAATGCTCCCAATAACCGGTAACGCTCTGCCTTTGTAGAGCTGTGGGGTGTACGTCTGAGGTTCTATAATTATGTCGACATATTGAGAACGGATGGTTTTTGTGATGGATTTAGTAGTACCACCATAGACAATATCAGCCTTAATAATAGTAGGTGTTCCAAGTTCGTTTGTCGGCACCTCTATGGTACGACTGTTCTCAGTGCCGGTTGCGTAGACGCCATTAACAAACCACTTGATTTCACCACCAAGGATACCACTTGCGTAGTCGTCAATGCTCGCTGTCACCACTTCTCCAGGAGAGGGAAACTCTGGTGATATGGTAATGGTTGATTCGGTAACCATGCCAGCCATTCCATCTAACGAGAATTGAGCATGAACTGGTGGGGTGAATGTCACAACACTAGTGAGCAATGTGAAGAGCACAAAGAATCTATTCATAGTGTTATTGTAGCAAATAAGACCGGTGCTTGACTGACATCAGTTGGGATATGTGCGGACAGCCCAGACCCATAGCCAGACTAAGGGTAAAAAATTTATACCCGGGATGAAGTAACCAAAAAAGGCAATGATTGCGGCAGTCTGTTTCCAACCTGCTCCTGTTTCTCCAAAAAAAGGGTGAATACCAGCGAGTTTAAATTGTAGTGCTGCAAAAGCAAACGAAAGAAAGCCAATCAAGATGATTAAAAAGTACGGAATCATAAACATAACTTGGAGGTCGACCATTTTGAACCCAAGATAAATTTCAGTGACCCACTGCAAAACTCCATTCACCATTTCTCCAACAAACCCAGATTCATTAAACACAAATGCACCACCCAGTCCAATAAGTGAGAAGCTCGCTAAAAGACCCTGAATACTCCATAAAAATCCGGTCCAGGTAAAAATAATTGCCGCTTGTACCTTTGCGTTTACTTTTTGCAAACTCCGAGTGGTGCCACGACCGGTGAGGATAGCACGACCCCCGACGCGACCGTATTTACCGAGTCGAGTCATTTGCTTCCCGATGTTTTCCTCTGCGGCAGCAGCGACGTCCGCCATTCGTCCGCGTCGCTCACTTCGCCGTAACCGTCCTCTTGCTTCGATTTCTTTTCCTTGAGACGCCAGGCGGTTACCAGATTCAGTGAGCGTATTACCTACGCTCGCCTTTGCATTTTGTACGCCACGGTTTAATCGAGATTGTTGTGTCGCAACAAAATCACCAGCAACTCCACCAAGGTTTTGGTCCACGTTTCCATAGTCTGTATACTGCTTGGTCGCCATAGTATGCGACTTAGTATACTACACCTCGCGTTCACGTAGTTCACGTCTCGCGTTTTGGATGCGGAGGATTTGTGATGGGTCTGAGGTAATAATCTGGTCTTCTGTGTATGAAGCAATGACCTTAATAGCGACGTGCTTTAAGCCGACAAAGAAGAGTCCTTCCCCAACATCAGATTCGAGGAGGAGGAATTTTTCTTCATCGGTGAGGTTGAAGGTGCGCTGAATGTTGTCAATGGCCGTTGGCGACTGCTTCATCAAGAACTGGAGGGATGAGTTGGTAATCATCGGGACTCCATATGGTGAGCGAAGGAAATCGTCAACGTCCTGGGTAATGGTGGCGATACCGAGGTAGTACTTACGACCGCGCTTAGCGAGACTAAAAAGGAATGAGGCGGTATCTTCAGACTTCATCATCCACCACGCCTCATCAATGACAAGGAGTCGCTTCACGAGGCGGCGACGAATGGCAGACCAGATGTAGTTCGTAATGATGAACATAGCAATGGTCTTCAGCTCGTCCTCCATGTCGCGGAGTGAAAAGACAACAAACTTTTGGTTAATATCCACGTTTGTTGGTTGATTCATGAAGCCAGACCAGGTGCCTGAGGTGTATTTTTGGAGACGGCTAATGAGTGAGGTGCTCCCACTCATACCGGCTAACACCATTTCAAAATCAGATAAGAGTGGCGGTTCAAGATCAGCAAAATTAGCATGTTCAGTAATATCCTTGAGCGCATACGTCTCACGAATCGCGAGGTCGATGATGGTTTCCTCTTCTGGCGTCAGGCCACCGAGCATCAGTCGGAAGAGTCCGATGAGATGAACGACCTGTGATCGAAGGACATCCGCTGGATTTTCGTCATCTCCTGGTGGCGGGAGGTCAAACGGGTTGATATGGTGTGATGAAGAGAGTGAGATGTTGAAAAAACGTCCACCAGTAGATTCGGCGAGGTACTCATACTCACGTTCTGGGTCAATCACAATAACCTCAGCCCCGAACATAAGTGACCGGAGGATTTCAAGCTTAATACTATAGGACTTCCCGGCTCCGGAGGTGGCAAAGGTGACGGAGTTGTAGTTCGTGAGACTGAAGCGGTCAAAGAGGACGAGACTCGAGTTGTGGCGGTTGATGCCATAGAGAATGCCGTTATCAGACGTGAGATCAAACGAGGTAAATGGGAAGAAGCTTGAGAGGGGTGAAGAATTAAACTTGCTGTGCACGAGGAGCTCATCGGTCGCGGTTGGGACGATACTGTGCATCCCCTGCTCTTGCTTAAAGAGAGCCGGCTTGATGTAGATGAGGCGAGAGTCAAGACTGCCTTTAATCTCGTTTTCTACTTTATTGAGTTTGGTTTCGTCATCTCCATAAATGGCAATATAGAGACCAACATCAAATAGTTTTTCTTCAGCTTGCTGGAGCTTATCTCGTAGCTCTTCGAGGTTACGATACGCTGCTTCGAGCTGAGGATCACGTACTTCACCGCGCGAGGCGCGCATATTAATCTGGCTTTGTACTTCAGCCACTTTCTTTTGAAACTTCTTGAGTGTCTCCGCAGTGTTGATAGGATGAATCACGATTGAAACATCAAGCTCTTTCTCCATGTTAAGGACTGGCTCTAACCATCCATCAGTGAGATAGCGTGGGTAGGATACTGCATAGAACACCCGGGCCATAGTGCCACTGATATTGATACTCCGCGGACTAATAGCAACACCTGATGGCGCCACGACGTCATTAATGGTAAGGAGATTCTCCCCTGCGGGCAGAATATTGTTGTCGTTTGCTTTTGGTTTGAGATTATCAAGGATACCCATACTATCGTTTTATTGTACCGTAGGTGCTGAGCCAGTAATATCGCCGGGGTTGTATATGTGGTAAAAGAGTTCAACGAGCTCATCATCTTTAAGAGGAATGGTACGGACGCCAATACGGTTGAGTCCTTGTTCTACCACCGATTGACGTTGTTCGAGCTGGAGGCGTTGCTCTTCAAAGGTGTTCGTCTCTATCACCTTCCCTTGGGACAAGATTGAAGTGAAGCTTTTTTTGAAATCGAGCTTTGGTGGCGTGTATGGTACTACCACAAAGAAGTTTTTACTCATGACGTCAACCTCAGTGGTGAATGTTCGAATGAATTCGATATATTCACGGAGCTGGACTTTCATGAGGTCGTTATACTGAATCGGTTCAAGTGCCTTAAGCGTTGCTATATAAGGTTCAATATTAAGACGGCGTGACTGGACGTAGATCTGCAATGAAAAATCAAGGGTATTAAGGAAGTTCTGAAACTGAAACAGTATCGCCTGCTGCTCATCGCGTGATTTAAGGGCAAAGTTAATTGATGAGGCCAAGAGAATCTTACACATCTGGCCGTTTTTGAGTATGACAACATCATCCCGTACATCACGGATTGGAACAAAGTCTTGTGTTGCGTTAGTGGTAGCCATAGTGATTTATTTTTTCTGCATCGCGTCGAGTTCTAAGCGGCGGGCCAAGGAGGCGATATCTTTTTTGGTGACAAGCGAATCTTCAAGCCGCGGATTGCGAATAGTGGACATTGGGTCGCCATATTCTTTGTACACTACTTCTTGCTTACGTCGCCAATGATACACCCGTGAGCGACTAAAAAATACCCATATCGCTTCAAGGAGGTGAGAAAACGGTCGGTTATTCACTGGATAAAACGCGAGTGCAAATGAGAGTGCCGCAATTGGTACACCAAATAAGATAAAGATAATGAGGGGTGTGGTCAAAAATAACACCACTGACATGAGTCCACCCCCGCCTACATAGAGAAATTGGCGCCAGGTGAGTGGACCAAAGATTTTATCTTCAATTTCAATGAATTGTGGTACCTCAAACTGCATACTTCCCTATTATACACGGTGGTGTCAAATGTCTCGTGTATAACACAACTTGTTAGATATCAGTACTCCAGCGTGGTCTATCAGGTGCGGGTGCGGCGGTAGTTGGTGGAGTAATGATGGGTACTGCTGGTGGGGTGTATGATGGGAGCGGTTCCAGTGGTACACGCGCAGTCATTGGTTCTGGAGTACTTGTTGGAGTACTGATAGTAGGTGCCGGGGTAGACACTGGGGTTGGTGCTGTGTGTATGAATGACGGGAGTGGTGTGCTCGGTGTCTGAGCTACTGGTACCTCGACAGGTGTTGCTGGTATTGCTGGCACTGTAGGTTCAGGTGTTGTCGGTACAGGTACAACGTCTTCAAACGCTTCAGGATGCCGAACAACCTCCATGTCATGAGCGTAGGTATGAAGTGGCTGTGGCGCGGTAATCGCTGGTGCCTTAATTGGAATACGAGTTGACTGAATTGGGATAGATACCGCTTCACTATTAGCAAAGGTCATAGTACTGCTACTCTCCCCTGCGAGACTTTCTATAGCCCCATCTTCATCGGTGTCCTCTTCTACTGGTGGTTCCCAATTTGGGTCATTGAGGGGCGCTAAAAACGCCAAGACTTCTTGCCCGAGCTTTTCCGCGGTTGCGCTATCTAGTCCTAATTCCTGTTCAAGGAGTGGAATCGTGTCCTCCATTTTGTAGAAGCCAAGAATGATATCACCAACAGTTGTCGCAAGTATATTTTGTGCTTCTAAATTTTCTACAAAATATCTCTTAATTACACTGGTGAGGAAGTCTGTAGTATTTGATGATCCAAAGAAGTACTGTACTTTGTCAGTTGCATGGCGATAGATATCTAGTCTGGTTTCAGATGTGATTTCCATATATTATTAAAAACCTTTACCAAGTGGGTTTACTGTTAAATACTCTGACATCGGAGCATTAGGACCTTGCATAGTAGTTATATTTGTACGCACAGTCTTTCTGTCACCAGACTCTAAGTAATTCTCCCGAAGAATAATTTCAAGCACACGCTGATTAAGGAATTGAACTGCTCTTGGATCAACCAAAATGTCTTTTGGTAGACGTGCAATCTCATTATCCTTTTTACCTGCGAAGACTTCGAATGGTCTAATATTAAATCTATTTTTAAGCTGTGTGGTTCGACTTGACTCAAGTTCACTATACTCGGTTGGAGTAAGTTTGTTCTTTAGGTCATCCATTTTGCCTGCTGGAATGTACTCAGCATAAGGCTGGAGTTGTGAAAAACCATACGCAGCTAGATCATCTGCACTTGCCTTACTGATTCCCTTCTCAAGCGTACCCCCAACGGTTGTAAAGCGATCTTCAAGGCTCTGTACGCGCGTTGAGCGTAATTTTTCTTTTTCTTTAGAGGTAAACTCGTCCTCTTTTGACTCAAGGAGTTTATTTACTTGACTAGTAGAAAGTGCGCCTACGACACGCTTGAAACGCTCTGGATCTTTTGCGCTATCTCGGAGCGCATCGATGATTTGCGCTTGTTGAGCATTTTGCAGTGTTCTTTCCATTGCGATTTTCGATTCATTACTTGCGCCGCTTACTGTACCTGCCGCAATTGCATCAGAAATTTTTTGCTCACTCATCTTCCCTGTGGCACGTATCTTTCGTTCTTTATTCATCTTTTCAACATCTTCTCGGCCATAGCCACCAGCACCATAGTTTGCGCCCTTATCAAGCATTTTTCTAGTTGCTTCACCGCCAATAGCACCACGAATTACTTTTGCCCCAATGCCACGCGCTCCACCACGCTCGGCTGCTCTATCAAGCGCATCAATGCCACGTACTCCACCTGCAAGAGCTAGTCCAGCGGTATTTCGGTACAACATTCCTTGTGCTGAGCCACGAAGCTTGTCCCCTACTGATATCACTGTATCGGCCCCAACTGCTCCCATCTTTCTAGCTACCACCATTGAGGCAATTAAGAACACAATAGTCATGGCAAAGAATGGTATCGCCGAACCAGCACTACCAAGGCCAGATGCTTGTATGTTTTGCATGGTTTCACCATTACTGAGTCCTAAATCTGTCGCCGTACCAAGCACGTCAGCGAAGTACTTTGATACCCCATCATTGTAGTTATCAACTACCATGAAGGAGAGGTAGAGCATAAATAAGAATGCGGGCGCGAAGAAAGCTTGTCCGAGGAAGCCTGACCAGAATTTGCGCGTGTATGAACTAAGGCCCGGGAACACCCAGCCAAGGAACATAACTGGTGAAAATACCATATAGATATTCAATGCTACAAAGCGGATAGTGATAAGGATAGCCCCTGCTAAAAACACATATGCCAGCACAAGGAGGACAATCATCATCCCAAACAGGTAGACAAGGGTGCCGCCACCATAATCCGGGGTATATCTGAATATTTCACTAATACCGAGGAGTTTTGCTATACCAATAGAGATTGAGGCTGCTTCGGGTACGCCGCCCGCCCCTGTCTCTCCGGTTTGGAATAAATAAAATATCTGCGTAGCGGCTAGATTGGTAAAGTCTACGACAAGTTTTGTGATATAGAGGCTAAAATTTACCAGGAGTGCGGCAAGAATAAGGAGTGGAATCGTTCGCTTGGCTTGTGATTCGTTGGTGCCGAGGATAATCTGGAAACCAATATAGACGAGACCGAAAATAAACGTGAGATTAAAGATATCACGAACTGTCCCCCAGAGATTATCTATCGTAAAACCAAGGCCTGAGTCTCGGTATTTTTCACCAAAACCGACAATAAAATTATTAATCGCGTAGTCTAGAAATAGTCCGAGCTGTGCGACAAGCCACCCAAACCCAGCTACGACGAGATCAAAAAGCACTTGATACCAACTGGCGTCGGCGTAGTAGCCGACCTGCACCAGAGGTACTTCTTCAGTAGCTGATGCTGGTTCTGCAGCTTGACCAGCATCATCACCACCTCCGCCACCACCTGGGTTGCTTGGGGTGGCGGGAGCGGGTGAACCGCCACGTCCACCATTTTCAAAAGATGGTCCTGATGGAGGAACAATGATTGGTGTGCCACCTCCTGGCGTGATTATGGCACCACCTCCTGGTGTCGGAGTTACATTTTGTGCAAAAATAGTGCCCGTGTATGTAAAAAACACCGAAAACAAAAACAAGCATATGAGCATTAGTTTAATCACGCGTAAGAATAATGGCGATACGCCCTCCAACATATGAGTATCATACCACCCCTTTTCTATGAGTCGCTATGTAATTATTATAAAAGCTGGTGATTACGAACAAAAAGAGACCCATGTTAGGTCTCTTTGTGTGGTCTGGTGATGTTAGAGTTGCTGTCCTCCGTATGGGTAGATGACATTTTGCCATCTGACCCGATTCTCTTCAATTGTCATATCTGTTGAGAGGACACCACTACTACGGAGTTCGATAAAGTCGAGAACGACATCCTGACGCGCCGCATTAATTGCATTTGCGGTTGAGGTGGCGGTACGCGGTGTGGTGGTGCCGGTTGTTGAAGTGGCTACCGTACTTGAGGCACCATCGTAGCGCGCAATGAGGGCACTGAGGAGGCCGAGGTTGCTTGAGACTTGGGTACGCAGGGTCCTGGCCTCGCTGAGGAGTCTCGTTGTTTCGGCGTCATAAGTTGGGGTTGATGTCCCGGCAGTGCGTCTACCAGTACTTGAAGCGGCGACAATCGTTCGCTCAATGAGGTTAAAGAAAGCAAGTTCACGATCGTAGGCTTGTTGCATTTCTCGACGATATTGAGAGTAGTCAATTAATGCCCCACCTTCTTCTACCATTGCATCGAGGTATGATCCGCTTCCGCCGCCATAGCCACTTTCACTGAGACCAAGGAGTCCGGTGAGCCCTTGGACGGCCTGAAGGACAATTTGGTTGAGGAGGGCCCCGATAAGCTCGTTGATTTCATCGGCTTCAATGAGTGAACGAGGTCCGGTTGAGAGTTGGAAGGTAAGGGCCTCGCTAATAACCTGGCCAGGAGTGGTGATACGGCAGTCTTCACGCTCCGTGCCTTCGATCGCTTGGCAGATTTTTTTTGAGAGAAAGCCGTCACCCCAGCTTGCTATTTCAATTTCTTGCCCAGCTTCATTACGAAGACGGACATTAAGTTTTGCTTCCGCTTCTAGATATGCCCCGTAGGGTGTGTTGACCGGATTGCTCGTGACCTCCATCCAGTCACCCCAGTTATCCATAGTCCCCTGGAGGAAGTTTTCAACGTTACTAACAATACCGGTCAAAGTACACTGATTTTCGCTAGCTCCGCCAGGCATGCCGCTACGTGCGTCGGCATAACCGATATTAAGTGCTGCTTGCACATCAAGTTGGAACGGAGAACAGATAAATTCCCCAATACCACCGAGGCTGCGAATATACTCGCCTGCTACTTGATCAACACTATCAAGGAGGAGCTGATTAAAATCACCAATATAGGCCGGACTCCCCTGAAAGCCAGAGTTAATCCAGTTGATAAGACTGCGAGTGAGGTTACTCACCATCTGCTTTGCAATCGCCCAGGCGATACCGTCAAGGAGATTTTCCTTGATAAACATGTTTCCGGTAGCAATTGAGGTCAAGGTGTTCGCGCCAGCAGAGACAGATTCATTAATGGCTGAAATTTGAGCATTCTGTGCAACGCGCTGTTGTGTTGCCTCAGTTGCATTACCAGTCGGGCCACCGCCAGCCAGGACATGGTGATACGGAATCGCCACGGTAAATAGGCAGAGAACGAGGAGTCCGGCGATGACACGATGTGACCAAAATACTAGTGATTTCATATATTGTTACTAAACGCGGTAAAGATCATGGCGGGATCATCTTCACGGAATAAGGTGGCAAATGGTGCGGCGTTGCGATACATGCGGTTGAGCGCAATACCCAGAGCAGTAGCATCATCTTGGTAGCGTTTGATACGGAGAAGCGCCACAATCGGGTCATCAAATACGAGCTGGAAATCACTTAAGTTCCGATACATTGCATGGTAGGCGTTGATAAGGAGGACATGTTCGGCAACAAAGCGGTCAGGTACCGGGGTAGCAAGTGCGTCGTCGCGGAGTTTTTTGTACATTTCTGCGAGCGGTTCGAGCTTTTTAATTGCCTCAGCGTCGTTTGTCTGGACAGCTTGATACATAATTTCAAGCTCACCTTCACTTTTTACGTTGTGGTTTATCATGCTCTGTCCCATGGTGTTTCCGTATCGTCTAATTGAAACAGGGTCGGTCGAAATTACTGTGACGTCACTTGTAGTATAGAGGGTGTCTTGTGCGAGACCCTGAATTTTCCCTGCAGTTCTTATAGCAATATCCTCGTTTGATTGGGTGGGAATGTTATTTGCCTTTGATCTAATCAATGTCTCGAAGAGCTGGATACCCACTTGATCGGTCACTGTTGTAGGCATCGTAAAAGCAACAGAGCTTGTCCCTGCTGGGAGTTCGATTGGAGCTTGCATGACGAATTCTTCACGCCAGTCCTCTACCCCGTCACCGTTGCTGTCGGTAACTGTAATAAAATCACGCTCGGGAATGGTGGTCGGCATGGTCTTGGTGGTTACTGCTGCGGTAGTTGGGTATTGACTCCCGCCCCCACCGAAGTTTTTAATGACGAGCGCACCGAGAATAAGGGCGACACCAACCAAGCTCGCGCCAGCGATCCGTCGTTGTTCAATAGTCATGGGCTGCATACCTTAAAAGTATAGCAGTCTCGGAGCTTAATTTATGATGAAATGACTGCTCGTGTGTGCACTACCGTGTTTTAGTGAGGGCGCGGGCGAGCTCGAGCCAAGTAGTGAGTGGTAAGTCTTCACCGCGGACTGTTTCGTTGAGGTTAAGCTCTGCAAAAACGCTCGTCACCACGTTTTCATGATAATGCTGACGGAGGAGACCGCGGAGCTGTTTTCGTTTACTGCCGAGACCAACATGAAGCAGTGTGAAGAAGGTGTCGCGTTCAGTCTGGTCTTTGAGGTGCTTATGGGTAATATTTTTGACGAGTAGAATAGCCGAATCCACTTTTGGTGGAGGGTTAAAATGACCCTTGCCAATCGTTTTTACATATATTGGTTCACCATATACTCGTACCGACAACCCAAGGAGCGAAGATTTTTTATCACGGCAAATGCGATGTACTACTTCTTTTTGCATTAAAAATACTAGGTCAGTTGGCGGCTGCGGCAACTCGAGGATGGTTCGAAGGAGAAAACCGGATAAATAGTACGGAATATTAGCTATTACTTTATAGGATGACCAGTTGTTGGTGATTTCACTGAGGATAAACTCACGCATATCACCATGAATGAGGTGTAATTGACCCCCCTTGATTTCCTCGACAAAAGATTCGCTGAGTATCGTCAGTGCTCGCTCGTCTGTTTCAATTGCGGTTACTACCGCTCCCCGCTCGAGGAGGACCTTGGTGAGAGCGCCTGTCCCTGGACCAATTTCAATTACCGTATCGCCTGGCGTCACCTCTCCAGCGTCACACATAATATTTGGCACATAGTCACTCGTGAGAAAGTTCTGGCCGAGTGATTTTTTGTGCACAAAGTCACTTGTGTCAGGGGTGGTATTGTGTCCGTATGCCTTCATAGGTCAGTTGAGCATAGCGATAATCACCACTAAGCGCAAGCGCGACTAATCAAGAAATACTGTTGTTTCGTAGCCTGAACTCGTATTGCCCCAGCCACGCGGGTTACCAGATTCGACATACTCTTTACTGATATCATTAAGAAACGTTGATGGAACGTTAATGCGCTGGCTACCATAAATCATTCGCATGTGTGCATAGGTAAGATAGAGCTTTTTCTCGGCCCGAGTGAGTGCAACATAGAAGAGGCGTCGCTCTTCCTCGTGGTCAATCCCGGTGTCATCGAGTCGTTCATGCGGAAACAGTCCTTCCTCAAGGCCGCAAATAAACACATACGGAAACTCCAGTCCTTTGGCGGCATGGACGGTCATGAGGCGCACCGCATCTTGTTCGGTCTTGTCTTTCAGTTCGTCTTGGTCGCTCTGGAGTGCTGCTGTCTCGAGGAATGCTTCAACGCCCGCTTCAGTCCCGAGCTCGTCGTAGCGGGTGCCGAGGGTGACGAGTTCCCGAAGGTTTTCTAGTCGAGACAGATCTTCGTCGGTACCGAGCTTCTTCAGTTCAGCTTCCATTCCGGTACGCTTAATAATAAACTTGAGGGTTTCCGAGAGCGGTTTCGTCCGAGCCTCGGCCGCAATATCCATCATGATATCGTCAAATCGTTGGACTTTTTCCAATGTTGCGCCTTTTAACTCTGAACGTTTCCCTTCTATCACCTTGAGCATGGTTACTTTGCCAATGCCACGGGCTGGCTCATTTATAATCCGCGCAAGGTCGGCAGTGCTCCCAGGATTGAGGGCAAGTCTTAGATAGGCGAGCACATCCTTGATTTCTTTTCGTTCGTAGAACTTAGTACCGAGGAGTTGGTAACTGACACCGTAGTTCAAAAAGGCTTCCTCGAGCGAACGAGACTGGAAGTTGGTACGATAGAGGACGGCAATACTTGATGGTGCGATTCCGTCTGCCACTAAATGCTTGGCGGTTCGGGCGATATACTCTGCCTCCTCCCCACCATTCATGGCAGCGTAGAGGGTTATTTTCTCCCCATCATCATTACTGGTGAAGACATTTTTCTCGACTCGATTGCGGTTCTTCGCAATAACATCGTTGGCCGCAGCCACAATCGTTTTGGTTGAACGGTAATTTTCTTCGAGGAGAACAGTCTTAGCGTTTGGGAAGAAACGTTCAAATTGAAGGACATTCTTAATGTCAGCGCCACGCCAGGAATAAATGTTTTGGTCGATATCCCCCACCACACATATATTAGTGGTAGTGCCGGCAAGCAGGCGAGCAATCTCAAACTGCACCTTATTAGTGTCTTGGTACTCATCAATATGGACGTATTGGTAGCGCCTCGTGAGTGTTTCGCGCACGTGGGGATACTCGCGAAGGAGGTGGAGTGTCTTAACAAGAAGGTCATCAAAATCAAGCGCTTGTTCCTCGGTTAATATTGTCTCATAGTGGAGCCAGACATCAGCCGCTACGCGGTCAGGGTACGAGCTCGCGTTATTTTTAAACTCTTGCGGGGTTACTGCGTCACCTTTGGCGCGAGAAATCTTTCCAAGTAACTTTCGTGGCTCAAACTCCTTTGGATTATAATTGGCACGCTCAACTGCCATTTTCATTGCTCGCAGCGTATCGCTTCGGTCGTAAATGGTGAAATAGCGGCGCAAACCAAGGGTGTCGTGGTGTTCACGGAGGATCCGTACCCCGAGTGCGTGGAAGGTGGTGACGGTTGGGAGTGAATCAATGGCAGCGCGATCGCTTGGTGGATACTGGTGAATGAGCGATTCAACACGTTCGCGCATTTCTCCGGCCGCTTTGTTAGTAAACGTAACCGCAAGGATATTGTGGGGCGCTACTCCTTCGTGAATGAGATGGACAATACGGTGCGTAATGACGCGGGTTTTGCCTGAACCAGCGCCGGCGAGGACGAGGAGAGGGCCGGTAATCGTCACCACTGCTTCTCGTTGGGCAGGGTTTAGCTTCGCCAGGTATGGTCTATCGGTCATAGTGCGGATACTATACCATAGCCGTGATTTAAATTAGAAAATTATTATGATTTTTAGTCAATGGCAATTATACGTTGGTATCTCAGGCTCAAATGACCGATTTTGAGAAAACCCCACATTTATCTCCACGTCAATTGTGACTGCTCTCGTCTCTAGTAAAATGTTCATCACGTGCATCCCTTGCTTGGTGCCCTCTAATTACAGAGAAGTAATTAGTTCCGAAATTTTCCGTAGTGGTTGTCTGGCGGTGAGTCCATAAGCATTTACGTATTCAACGTTTTATTTACGAGTCCGCGGCTGTCTCTGGCAAGCTAGCTCGCAGGATGACATATTCCTCTCCTTCGGCCCTTGGCCGTTTCGTTGAAGTGGTAGCCGGGCTTTTACTGGTGGTAGTGCCTTTGTCTGTACATGCAGGCGTACTTGACCTCTTTACCGCTGCAGACACTACCCCAATTGTCCCAGAGGTAATTGAAACAGATTTAGTGCTTGATACACCAGTCTTGGTGGCGGCGATGAATCCAGACCCAAGTAGCTCTCGTGGTGGAGCCGATCTGCTCATTCAGGATGGTGCCTTGGTCTCGGCTGGACCGCTTGGTAAAGATGAACTAGATGCTGGTAAGCAGCAGGGTGGTGAAATTAGTGTTTATACCGTACGTGAGGGCGATTCCCTCTCAATGATTGCTGAGATGTTTGATGTGACCACCAATACTATTCTGTGGGCAAACGATCTCCCGAATGCTAAGGCTATTAAACCGGGGCAAACACTGGTCATTCTTCCTGTGGCTGGTATTCGCCACGTGGTTAAATCTGGGGATACGATTGCTTCTATCGCAAAGAAGTACGAAGGTAATGCTGACGAGATACTTTCATATAATCAGCTTGAGGCTGGTGTTGATTTGTCAGTCGGCGCAACCGTGATTGTGCCAGGTGGTGCGCTCCATAGTGCGCCAGCGAAGGTAACTGCGTCAACAAAGGGTGGTAGTGGTACGAAGTCCTCTGGCGGCGGCGGTTTCTCTCATCCGGCTCCTGGTACCATTAAGACACAGGGTATTCATGGCTATAACGCAGTAGACTTTGCCGGTGCGGTTGGTACTGCTATTCGCGCTGCTGCTGGTGGCGAGGTGATTGTTTCAAAGTCGTCAGGTTGGAATGGTGGGTATGGTCAATACATTGTGGTCCGTCATCCAAATGGCAGTCAGACACTCTATGCTCACCTCTCGGCTAACAATGTTGGTGTCGGTGCGTATGTCGAGGCTGGTCAGGTGATTGGTGCGATGGGTAATACCGGTAAGTCGACCGGTCCGCATCTCCACTTTGAAGTTCGTGGTGCACGAAATCCATTCTAGTGAGAGAAGATAGTAAAAGCCTCGGAACAATTTGTTCCGAGGCTTTTACTAAAGAGGTACTCGATATTGTAAAGCTTCAAGGACGTGTGTGGTAGTAACCTGTTCTTCGTTTTCGATATCAGCAATTGTCCTAGCAACTTTAATGAGACGATGGTAGCTCCGCGGGGAGAGATTTAGTCGAGTGGCTGCCGTGCGGAGGAGTTCTTGTACTGATGGCTCAAGTATTATGGTGGTTTCGATATCGCGACTAGTCATTCGGGCGTTCGTGGTGATGCCGTATTGAGCGAGTCGCTTCTGTTGTGTCTGACGCGCTTTTGTTATCATAGTTCTCGCCACCTCCGTTTCTCCAGCTACTGTCTTCATATCAAGTGTCTCGTATGACACATGGGGTACTTCTATCCAAAGATCAATTCTATCAAGTATTGGACCAGAAACTTTGTCCTTGTAGGTTTCGCGCATGGCGCGCGCAAGGTCAGTGGTACCATCCTCGCTCCCTCGATACGGATTCATTGCTGCAACGAGGATGATATCAGCGGGGAATGTCATGGTACCCTGGACGCGTGAGATACTCACCACCCTGTCCTCGAGTGGTTGGCGAAGCGCATCAATGCTTCGCCGTTCAAACTCTGGAAACTCATCCATAAA
>CAZTWW010000004.1:0-45689 GCA_964618165.1 uncultured Candidatus Saccharibacteria bacterium
CCTGGTGCCAAATGTGGACTCGGCTCTCACTATCACCGATATTGAAGGTCGGCCGATACTTGCAACTGGAGGTGTTAAAAATTACGCCACAAACAATCAGTTTTTTGGTGTACGTTCAGGACAGGGTATTACGACCGGAGTGAAGAATACTGCGTATGGTGATTCGGCACTCAGATCCACTGATACTGGAAATTCTAACAGTGCGTTCGGTGTCGGTGCACTCTACGTAAATAGTACCGGTAGTAGTAACAATGCCTTTGGAGTGCATGCGTTGTATATGAACGAGAGTGGATTTAGAAACAACGCATTCGGTACCCTTGCACTGTATGCAAATACCTCGGGTTTACAAAATAACGCCTTCGGTGGCTTTGCTCTACGCAATAACACCACGGGAAGTAATAACAATGCAGTGGGTCTGTCTGCACTTGAAAATAATCAATCCGGGATCGGCAACAACGCCCTCGGTCGGTCATCTCTCTCATCAACCACTGGCTCATACAATATTGGTATCGGTGATCGCTCTGGACGTACCATCACCACCGGCTCATATAACATCGCTATCGGCTACGACGCCGGTCGTCCAATGGCCAGTGGTACCAACAACATTGTCATTGGGTACACGCCACAACTCGGTATTGCCACTACTGGCTCAAACCAACTCAATATCGGTAACCTCATTTTCGGTACGGGGCTCGGTAGTACCACTGCTATGGGTACGGGTAACATCGGCATCGGCTCTTCTTCACCAACCTCACGCCTCACGGTCTCCGGTAACACCTTCATCGGCGGCAACTTCACCGCCACCGGTACACTCACCGTGTCTGGTCTAGCGACTCTCGGAGACTTCACCGGCACCAACGCCACCATCACGAGTGCCACGACCACCAACCTCGCTATCTCTAGTCTCACCAGTGGCCGTGTTCCATTCATCACCACTGGTGGCCGCCTGACCGATAGTACGAACTTCGCCTTTGATGGTTCACGCCTCTCGACCCTTAACTTCAATGTGACAGGGACTTCTACCTTTACCGGTACCTCAACCTTCAGTGGACGAGTGGGGATTGGGACCTCAACGCTCCTCTCACGTTTAGCCGTTCAAGGTATTGCTGGCGGTGACGATGTACTTACCGTTGCTTCATCAACGGGTACTCCTATCCTCCGTGCCCTTGCCTCAGGTAACACCGAAATCACGGGACAACTCATTGATCGGGGGGTGACGTGGGCGACTACGTCGGCGGCCGGGGATAATGATTCGTGGCGAGATATTACATACGGTAACGGGTTGTTTGTCGCAGTGTCAATTTCTGGTGACCGTGTCATGACCTCACCTGATGGTATCAATTGGGCCACGACTACAGCAGCTGGGAATAATGATAGTTGGGATAGTGTTACCTACGGCAACGGTCTCTTTGTGGCTGTGGCATATGCATTTGCAACCTCTGGTGACCGTGTCATGACCTCACCTGATGGTATCAACTGGACACCTCGACTGGATGCGGGTGTAATTGACTCTGATGATGAATGGAGAGCGGTCACCTATGGCAATGGCCGCTTTGTGGCAGTGGGCAGTACTGCAGGAACGCCAGATGATGTAGTCATGACCTCACCTGATGGTATCAATTGGACTGCACGGAGTGCGGCAGGTAATAATGATGAATGGAGTGCGGTCACCTATGGCAATGGCCGCTTTGTGGCAGTGAGTAGCGCGGTTTATGGTTTTGCTGATGACCGTGTCATGACCTCACCTGATGGTATCAATTGGGCTACGACTACAGCAGCTGGGAATGATGATCGTTGGAATAGTGTTACCTACGGCAACGGTCTCTTCGTGGCAGTTGGAGACACAGGCGACCGCGTCATGACATCTCCTGATGGTATCAATTGGACCGCACGCAGTGCGGCCGGAAATAATGATAGTTGGAATAGTGTTACCTACGGCAACGGTCTCTTTGTGGCGGTGAGTTCTTTAGGTGACAGACTCATGACTTCACCAGACGGCATCAACTGGACGGTGAGGACTACTGGTACAGTTCTTTATCCTAATTTTGCTATTACTTACGGTAATGGCCGGTTTGTATCTGTAAGTGGTTCCGGTACATCAGTTACTTACTCTGGCACAATTTACAGTAACGCACTTCTAACCAATAACCTCTTCCAGGGTATTCAAACATTCAGTACCGCTCTCAACATTGGTACTACCACCAATCGGGCTTCACTTACGATCCAAGGCATCGCTTCATCATCAGACAGTCTCCTCAGTATCGCCTCATCAACTGGTAGTAACCTCCTCACCCTTACTGCCAATGGCAACTTTGGTCTTGGCACCACCTCACCAAGCAGTCTCCTCACGGTCGTGGGGACGACCAGTCTCGCGACTACCAGTATGAGTGGCAGTCTCATAGTAAACGGTAGCACCACAATCAATGCTCGGGGGCAAATTTTTGCGAGTCAGGGTGATATTGCTTCAGGTACACTCTCGTACGCATTTGTAAACGACGTAGATACTGGATTTGTATCAGATCAAAATAGTCCGAGCGGTCTTATTAGTATAGTGAATAACGGTGTAAATTCATTTACTTTTTCTGAAATAGGTTTTTATAGTGAATACTTTGGTGAATTAAACCCTGATTACTGGGATGCGGTATTTATTTCAGCTAATAATGCTGGTGTTAGTAGCACTCCCGCGTATTCGTTTGTTGACAGTTTTGGGTCAGGAATGTTTACTCCTGGTGCTGAACAGCTTGGATTTTCAACGAATGCACTTGAACGTCTCCGTATTACGGATACCGGTAATATTGGTATTGGCACTACGACACCAACTGATCGACTCACTTTAGTGGGGAATGGTCGCTTTGTCGGTCGAGTGTCGGTTGGTGATAATGCACCATCACTGAGTACCACATCAACCTACCGGACGATGTTGAGCGTCGATGAGGATTTCACTACGAACGCTGATTTCCTAGCAAGTTACCTCAGTGGCATTGAGGCACGGGTAACATTACGGCCAAGCACCACTTCAACTTTGCTCGCTGCTACTGCGCTTGATGCCATTATGGATGTACCGAGCACAACGTCGTCGACGTTTACTGAGGTGACCGGTAATTACAATTCTGTAACTTTGAGTGGTACTGGGCTCGTACAGCGTGGTTATGCTAATCGTATGAGTGCGACCTTTAACAGCTTATCTCAGGTCGTAAGTGCTGGCGCCCTGCTTGCTGACGTATCTAATAGTGGCTCTACCACATTTCTCTATGGTGTACGAACGAGACCGGACAATTTTGGTACAACAACGGTATTTGATGGATTCTCAGCATTAGCTAATAATTACGGACTAGTGTCTGGTGGTGATCAGGTTGGGGTTAACAGTCTCGCACAAAATTACGGCACAGTTGGTGAAATTTACGGATTTAAGTCGCTGGTAAACAACTTTGGAACTACCACGAGTGCTGGTGGAAACATCTGGGGAGGTATTGTAACAGTGACGAACGGCGCTACTTCAACGCAATCTGGTATCTCAGGACTTGAAATTGAGGTCAATCATACAGGTATCGGAAACGTTAACGCGGTTTGGGGTCTCTACCTCGATACGATTAATGATACTGGTGCTGGCGCGATTGGTACTGCGTATGGATTGTATATTGAGCCACAAACAGCTGGGACAAGTAGTAATTATAGTGTCTACGCACGAGGGGCCACTACCAGAAACTACTTCGGCGGCACTATGGCAATCGGTGATACGTTTGAGTCGTCACGACTACAAATTAACCATAGTGCAACAGAGGTGTGGGATCCGCTCAATGAAAACTTAGCAAACATGAGTAGTTACGCACTTGGGCTCCGTAATAACGTTGGTTCAGGCGTTGGTTCGAGTACTGGTATCGGCTTTACCGTCACCTCTAATGATACGAATGTTGGCGGTGCTATAGTCTTCCAGCGCACCGGTGGTAATTCTCGTGGTTCGATGGGCTTTTATACCAAGCAAAATACGACGTCTGGTAGTGCGCCATCGCTCGTGATGCTCCTCTCAGATGCGGGTAATGTGGGTATTGGAACGAGTACACCAACCGACCTCTTGACCGTCAATGGAACGGTAAACATTGCTAATCCATTATCTGGTCTTGAAATTGGTAATATCCGAGCTTTGTATGCATCTTCGAGTGACCGCACCACCTTTGTTGGTCTTGAAGCAGGTCGATTAGTGTCTTCTTCATCGGTCGATAATATTGCCATCGGTTTTCAATCGATGTACACCGCTACCTCCGCTGCGTATGACAACGTGGCAATTGGTACCTGGTCACAATATTCAAATACGAGCGGGTATAGAAACGTGTCCATTGGATCAGAAACAATGTTTTCAAATACTACGGGATATCAAAATGTCGTGGTGGGTCACGGAGCAATGTATTTCAATACTACGGGTAATCGTAATGTGGCGATTGGTGCATATGCTTTGCAGAATAACAGTACGGGAACTCAGAACGTGGCCATTGGTAACTTTGCCCTAAATGCGAACACTACCGGTAGCCAGAACTTCGCACTCGGTGAAGGGGCGCTGGCAAACAACTCGACGGGTACTGGCAATATCGCTATCGGATACCTGTCGCTTGATGCCAATACTACTGGATTTGATAATACCGCAATAGGTGATTCAGCCCTCGGCAGCAATATAACTGGTTTCTACAATACGGCGATTGGTTCGACAGCGCTCTCCAATGCAACATCAAGTAGCTACAATACTGCCGTTGGTTGGTATTCACTCGTTTCACAAACGAGCGGCTACGAAAACACTGCACTCGGCGTCAATGCGATGAGACTCTTGACGACGGGATATGATTCAGTTGCCATCGGAGTGAATGCTGGCTACTCAACTCGAAATGGATTTGAAAACACCATCATCGGTTCGGACGCATTCTTCTCTAATGTCAGTGGCGCATCAAGTACCATTATCGGCTTCCGTGCTGGGTACGATATTACGAGCGCTACCTCAACCGGTGCTAATACCTTGATTGGACATAATACAGGCCGAGGGATTACCACTGGTACTGGTAACACCATTATCGGTGCGGGTGTCACTGGACTCTCAGCAACACTCTCAAATAATATTATCCTTGCTGACGGATCGGGTAATCGTCGGCTTAATATTGATGCGAGTGGTTTTGTTGGGATCGGTACGACGTCACCGACACACCGCCTCCAAGTAGTTGATGATCAGGTGTCAGGGTATGTGGCTCGTATTAGCAACACTAATTCATCGACCAGTGCCGATGGACTCCTTATCTCGTTGGCAATTGCTAACGCTTCTCGTAACGCCGGTAACTACTTCGTAGGGTTCTCAACTGGCGATGGTACTGTTGCGGGAAAGATTCAAGGTGGTGCCAGTGCGGTAGCGTATACCACGACTGCAGCCGACCTCGCTGAGTACTTCCCAGTTGATGATGGTGAGGAGATGCCGACGGCGGGAGAAATCGTTATGCTTGATGCTGACTATGAGAAGGGGGTAAAGCGCGCAGAGCCCGGACAGGTGCCATTTGGTATTATTACCACCAATCCTGGATTTATAGGTAACGGTCCTATTTGTCGGGCGCGAGACAATAACTGTGACGCTGAGTATGCTAAAGATAATGCGCTCGTGTCGCTCATCGGACAGGTGCCGCTCATGGTCAACGCTGATAATGGCCCAATTAAGGTTGGTGATTCAATTACTATCTCGTCTACAACCGCTGGAGTCGGTATGCGTGCTAATTTTGGTGACCGAGCAGTGGCGTATGCGCTCGAATCGTTCTCAGGCGACGCTGCGACAGGTACTATCCGAGTGTATGTGAGTTACCACACCGCGCTTAAGCTCGACCTTGCCTCGCTTGGTGATGAGAACGCACTCAGTCTCGATACTAATACTATTTGGGGTCGCCTTGTCACGTTGGCACGCAACTTCGTCGATGGAGTGCTCACCGTCGCGGGACTTCGTACGAATGAAATCTGTGTCGTAGACGCTGGGGGAGAGACGTGTATCGATCGTAATCAGCTCAATGCACTCCTTCAAAACGCACAAGCTCCAGCACAAAATATCGTACCGACACCTGCACCTGAACCAGAATCTCTGCTTGATGGCGAATTGCCCGAACCGATACCTGAAGTAGAAAATACTGTTCCCGAAAACACGAATGAAGCGCAAGGTGGCGCTACAGAGTTAATCTCTGAGACTAGTGGTACAATGACTGAGGGAACACCATAGTCAGCCTCCGAGGTGGTCAATAGTTTTCGACGACAGTCGTGGCGTTTGCGTTCTCGTCAAGCATTGTGAGTTACTTATATCGTACTCAGGGTGGTTGGAGATGCTATGATACTTGTAATGAGAAGAACTTTTTTATTTGCCATTCCAGTTACCCTGATTTTTTTTGGGGTCATTACACTGGTTGGATATAGCTTTTTGTCGGCAGCGTGGACGGCACCCGCCTCACCAGCTCCTGGTCAAAATGTGCCTGCACCGCTCACTAGGTTGCCATTGATGCAAGAAAAAGCTGGTGAGATTATGGCTACTATATTTACTGCATCAAATCAAATGCGTTCAAACCTTTATTGCGATGCGCTAGGTGATAATTGTGCCCCCTCTGTTCCATTAAGTGGGGGTGGCATAACTAGTCTTACTGCTGGTCCTGGTATCGTTTTAAATCCTTCTACGATTACCAGTACAGGTAGTATTAGTTTGGATGTTAATTATGTTCAGCGGCGTATTTCAGGCGTTTGTCCAGCAGGGCAAGTGCTTCGATCTATTAATGTTGATGGTACGGTAGTTTGCCAGGCAGCCATGGGACTAGCAGGTACTTGTACACTTAATGGATTAACATATAGCCAAGGCTTTCGTTGTCGGACTGCTCGGTCTACGTGTTCTCTCGGCTTTTCTTCAGGATCCTCGACTTCTATGATTACCTGTCAGGCAGACGGCACATGGGCACCATCTGCTACAGGCTGTGTCGCTCAGCCGCCACCAGAAATGGTTTGTCCGTAATTTTATGAAAAGTACTATGAATAGTTTACGATATATTACATATTTTTTTAGTCTTGGATTAGCAGCTGGTATTCTGCTGGTATCATTTACTATACTCTATGCAGTCTGGTCACCACCATCTGGAGTACCGACTAATAATAATGCCCTAGAGCCGATTAACATAGGCACTTCAACGCAAACTAAGTCTGGTAGTATTATGGCTACAATTTTTGCTGCCACGCATCAGATGCGCTCAAATCTCTATTGTGACGCCCTTGGTAATAATTGTGCTGCGCCTGGATCTGGGGGTGGATCAGGTATAACCTCACTCACCGGAGGATATGGTATAGCATTGAACCCTACTACGATCACAAGTGCTGGAACTATTAGCGCTAGTACATCAATTGTACAGCAACGGGTTAGTGGTACCTGTCCAGCTGGACAAGCAATACGTCTCGTAAATAGTGATGGCTCGGTGACTTGTCAAGCAGTACCGTCCCATGCTCCATGTCTATATAAAGGACTGTCATACAGTACTGGGTATCAGTGTCGGACGGCCCAGACTGGTTGTTTTACTGGTTTTAACCAACCACTCAGTCCAAACGTAGGTATCATGACCTGTCAGGCAAATGGTACCTGGGCGATGACTAATATCTGTAACGCAGCAGTGCCACCAATACCAAATTGTCCATAGTACGTCGTATGCACTTGTTTATTTTAAACGACGGCATGTTGTTATAGTCATTGTATGAAATACTCTTTAGTGTTTAAGCGTTCGACCCCTCATATTATTATTGTTGTTATGTGCAGAGATTATACTCGTGACTTATAACTTTTTGCCGGCTTCGTGGACGCCATCGCTTGATACACCGCCAAATAGCAATGTTCCTGCTCCCATTGATGTCAGTTCAAGTGCCCAGGCTAAGGCAGGGAACTTTGCTGCTAATATTGTAGCAGCTACAAATCATATGTGGTCGGCTGAATACTGTGATGAAGCTGGAAATAACTGTTGCCTGCACGTGGCACGGTCAGACATTGGTATCCAACAGCGGTGTGTGGGGTTGTGGTACTGTTGGCGCCTCAAATAGTAGTAATACATCTACACCAATACCACCTCCATCAGCACCAGAACCTGAACCGGTGCCAGAGGTGCCAGGTGATCAAAGTTCAACTACCGAGCCGGTACAGGAATCAGTGCCTGAGCCATCACCAACTACTCCAAGCACTACTGAGACTAATACACCTGACCCACTCGCACCATAGCTACATACATATATAATATATGCATGAAGAATGTTCTCAGTGTCCTTGTATTAGTAATTGCAGCCGGTCTCCTCACAAGCTATAGTTTTATTGAAGCAACTTGGACGGCGCCGACCTCAACTCCGCCTGGAGGCAATGTTACCGCTCCGATCAATATTGGCTCAACAACACAAACAAAGCTCGGTAATTTACTAGCACCAATCCTTGGTGCGACCACCGAAGTTCGCTCAGATCGATATTGTGATTCACTTGGTGCCAATTGTATTGATCTAGCAGCACAGGGGGGTGATCCAGAAAAGCTCCGTACCCAGGTACAAGATTGGCCAGATTCAATTATTTGTAACGAAACAAACGGCGTGACTAATGTCTATCGCGGCGGGTACCTGCCATACAATAATGGCTATGCGTACTACTATGGTCCGGCCGGTAGCACCTATAAGATTTACCGTCTCGATGGCACCTTTTATACAGAAAATTGGGCAGGTAACTGTACTGGTAAGTCAATCACGCAGTTAGCGCAAGAAGGAAAAGCGCTTAGTTACGGCGTTGAGGACTTTGTACCAGGAACTAATATGGGTATTTGGATTGTGGGTGGACACGCGCTCTCGTATGAGCTTCAAACTGATGGTGTCCCCGGGTTCCGTTCATGGAACGTGTCCGGTGTGTATCATGGTACAGCCGAGCGGGAGTGGGTGTGTAACTACTTTTTGCCGGGCAGTAGGCCGGTTTGGAGCTCGACGCACTCGTACAGCTCTCCCGGTGATAACGGCATGCACTACCTGACCGCGAGTGGTACCTGGGCCTGGGGTGGAGCCTCAGCTCGCAATGTGATGATTATGTCACTCTACTGTCGCTAGTATGACCAAGCAGGCCCTCATTATTGGAGCAATCGCCACCTTCATATTGGTAGCAAGCGTGCTCGCGATAGCCTGGTATCAAATGAAGGCTATGCCAGTTATACCACCGATGCCAGATATGGTAACAGCATCAAGTTCTGAAATAATTGTTCATGAAGCCCCGGTGTATCCGGAAGGTGTTGAGCATCCACCGATTGTCCGTTTTGCTGAGGATGCCAATTCGATGCCAGCGGTAACCTTTGAAGAAGCAAAAGTTGATCCGAACGATTAGTAAGATTTCAAAGAGTTGATTGTCAGTTAACTGTTACAATAATACATATGTCTGAAGTAATAAAGATGAATGAAGGATTGCGTCAGCTGTCTCCGCTTGAAGCAGCCGATTATGTGCAGTTTAAGAGTGAGTCGCTTGGTAAAGCGATTGCAGATTATATCGAAACTTACCATCATGCTCATGGTTACACGGAGAGTGGACGATTTGATTACGCGACGATGCTCGGTAATCTTGGGTCGGTGATTCGCGAGACCTTGCGTACTGAGTGTAAAGTAGAACTGGACGGAGATATCGAAGACTTCATCGCAGCGTACACTGCACATACGAAGCATCCATTTGTACCGGTAGTATATGAACGGAAGGCGGCCTAATCTAGGTTAGCTGCTTATCTCGCTCGTTAAAGCGAAAGGCGGTGAGGCGTTTGTGGGTGACGAGGGCTTTCACTACCTCGTGTCGCTTACTGATGTCAGTGAGATGTACGGCAATCTTTTGGACACCAGTCCCCGAGATAATCAAGGTAAAACCACCGGTTGTATGAACGATAGTGACAAACCGCTTGCCGGAGCGTTTTGGGTCGATGATACCTGGAGCAATCATTTTGATTGCCGGGAAGGTTTTCAGTACCTTGACCACCTCCTCAGCGGTCTCCGTCAAAGTAGTGTGTTCGCTACCACGGGGTCGGGGCATATCTAGGCAATGATGACTTCAGCGAATAATCGAATGGTGTAAAGAGTACCAAGGACACTGATGAATAGTCGGAACCATGTCGTCTGGTAGCGAGTGAACAGATACGTGAGGAGACCAAGGATGAGGAGACTGTCTAAGACCCCAACATACTGCCCGTATTCAGCGCGGTTCCAGTAGGAGACGGGACTTACAAATCGCCAGTCGGTGAGGGGCCAGAAGTGTTTGTACGCATCCTCGGTATGAACAAGGAAGTCGACGCCGATATGAAGAAGGGCAGATAGCGCGAGCGGTACGAGGAGTTTAATCTTGAGGAGGTGTCCAAATAGTGCTAACAATGGCCAGAGGAGGAGGGAATGGCTCAAGGTAAAGAGGATAGACCAGTCGGAGTTAAAATACATATCATCCCAAAGTCGCTCGTGGCTATAGCCGAGAATGAGTCCATTTACAATAAAAAAGATATAGACCGGGGTGTCCGGCAGGAGGGCACCAAGGATAAAGGCGAGGGTGCGATGGCGTTGCTCAGCTGGCGGGGTGGTAGTCTCGGTCGATTTTGCGACCGCCCAGCTGTAGATGAGGTGTGAGGGAGTTATCATATATATGTATCGAGTATAGCAAAGGTCGAAGAGAATGTCCGATTTTGTTGACTTTTAGGGGCTTTTACCGTAGTATTCTGGGCGTTCCAACCTCGGGTGATATACGATATATCACCATAGGAAGTGTCAAAAGAAGAACATTGAGGCGTGGGAACCCCTCTTGAGGCCGGCCGTTACCTGTCTTTTTGAGGGGTTCTCTACAGAACGCACCTTAGTGTGCGGATTTATTCGTAAATACAAGTTATGTCACGATCACTCTATAAAGGACCATACGTAGACGAGAAGCTCCTCAAAAAGATCGCCGGAAAGAAACCCGGAGAGGGTGGTGTAGTGAAGACCTGGGCTCGCGATAGTCAAATCGCGCCGGAAATGGTCGGATTCACCTTTGGCGTTCATAATGGTAAGGAGCACATTCCAGTTACCGTATCAGAAGAAATGGTAGGTCACCGCCTTGGTGAATTCTCACCAACGAAGAAATTCCACCGTCACGGAGGTAAGATGCAGAAGGAACTTGAACAGAAGAAGAAAGAAGCTGAAATCGCAGCTGCTAAGGCTGCTAAGGCTTCTGGTCCAACCGCTAAGAAGAAGTAGTAACCTCGTATTATGAAAGCAATTCTCAAAAACTACCGTCAGTCACCACGCAAAGTGCGTTTGGTTGCTGATGTTATCCGAGGTAAGAAGGTAGCGGTTGCGCTCAACGCTCTGCAATTCGTTGAAAAGCGTGCAGCGACACAGTTCCACAAGCTTCTCCTCTCTGCTGTTGCAAACGCGAAGCAGGCTGGTGCTAATCCAGATCACTTGATCGTTAAGTTCGTATCAGTTGATAAGGCACCAACCCAGAAGCGCTTCATGCCACGAGCTCGTGGTTCAGCGTCTCGCATCAACAAGCGTTCAAGTCACATTACCATTGAACTCGGTACCAAATAATTTATGACACACGTAGCACATCCATATGTACAGCGTGTCGGTATTATCCGCGACTGGAAGAGTCGCTGGTTCACCACCGACCCAAAGCAGTACCGTGAGTACATTCGCGTTGATGCCGCTATCCGCAAGTTCCTCGAGAAGCGTCTCAAGGGTATGTCGGTAGACACGGTAGAAATCGAGCGAAACGAAAAGATGGTACGCATCATTATTAAGACTGCTCGACCAGGTATGATTATCGGTCGTAGTGGTGAGGGTGCCGTCAAGCTCAAGCAAGAGCTCGATATGCTCTTCCGTCAGTCAAAGCTCATCAGTAAGCCAGAGATTAAGCTCGACATCGAGGAGGTTCGTTCTCCAGAGAGTAGTGCTAATATCGTTGGTCAGATGATTGCTGAAGGACTTGAGAAGCGAATGACCTTCCGTCGCGTTATGAAGCAGACCATCGAAAAGGTGATGGCCAATCGTGACGTACAGGGTGTTCGTATCAAGCTCTCAGGTCGTCTCGGCGGTGCTGATATGGCGCGTATCGAAGAGCTCAAGAAAGGTCGTATTCCACTCCAGACACTTCGAGCGGATATCGATTTTGCCCGCGTTACTGCTCGCTTGCCATACGGTGCGATTGGTATCAAGGTGTGGATTTATAAGGGTGATATCTTTGGTGACCGCAAGGCTGGTCAAGAAGCAGTAGCACCACGCGCTGCCGCTACCAAGGAGCGTGCACCACGTAACCGTTAATCGTTATGTTGTTTCCTAAGAAAGTAGCGCACCGAAAGTGGCAGACAGGTCGTAAGAGTGAAGCGAAGCGTCAGCGCCCAGCCACTCGTGGAACTACCATCTCATTTGGTGAGATTGGACTCCAGGCCACCACGCCATCACGCGTGCGATCAAATCAGATTGAAGCGGCACGTCGCGTTATCTCACGTACCCTTGGTAAGACTGGTCAGATTTACATCCGTATCTTCCCAGACCGTCCAATCACCAAGAAGGCAGCTGAGGTACCGATGGGTAAGGGTAAGGGTGATCTTGACCACTACGTCTTTGAAGTAGAACCAGGTCGTATCCTCTTTGAAGTAAAGGGGGCTACCTCAGAGGAGATTGCTCGCAAGGCACTCCGCAAGGCAGTCAACAAGCTTCCATTAAAAGCCAAGGTGGTCACGAAGGCTCAGCAAGCCGCCACTCTTAAGTAATCAGCTCGACTATGAAATACATCGATATCGCAAAGAAGAGTGCTGGTGAACTAGAGGAGCTCATCACCACTACCCGCGAAGAACTCCGCAGTGAGCGCTTCAAGGACCGTTTCACAAAGAAGGCATCAATTATCCGTCAGGCTAAGCTCACCATTGCACGCGCACTCACTGAACTCAACGCTCGTGGCCGTCAGGGTGACACCAAGTAACAGGTATGGCAACAGAATCTACAACCAAGAATGGTCGTGTCCTTCGGGGGACGGTCGTTGGCACCAAGATGAAGGATACCATTACGGTCGCCGTAGAGCGGTACGTGATGCATCCAAAGTACAAGAAGTTCATGCGTCGTACAAAGAAGTACCTTGTTCACGATGCTGGTAACACAGCAGTGGTTGGACAGGTGGTCGACATCCGCGAGACGCGTCCACTCTCAAAGCGTAAGTGCTTTGAGCTTATCACCAAGTAATGCATAGCTTATGATTCAACCACAGACTATTGTCCGTATCACGGACAACTCAGGTGCCAAGATCGGACGCGTGTTCAAGATCTTGGGCGGCTCAAAGAAGCGTTACGCTGAGCTTGGCGAAATGGTGGTGCTCGCAGTCCAGACTGCTGAGCCACGCAAGGCCGTCAAGAAGAAGGATGTTGTCTACGGCGTAGTTGTTCGTCAGGTTAAGCCGTACCGTCGTAAGGATGGTTCGTACGTAAGCTTTGACGACAATGCGGTCGTACTCGTTGACAAGGTAAAGAAGGAGCCAAAGGCGAACCGCGTCTTCGGTCCAATTCCTCGTGAACTCGCAGAAGCTGGTTATCAGAAAATCGTCTCACTCGCCCCTGAGGTCGTGTAGTCGCTAAGTATTGTATTTGTATGAAAATCAAGAAAGGAGACACTGTGCAAGTTATTGCCGGTAAGGATAAAGGGAAGACAGGTACTATTCTTCGCACAATGAAGGATACGAACCAGGTCGTTATCGAGGGCGTTAACGTTGCGACAAAGCACCAGAAGAGTCGTCGTACACGTTCACAGGGTCAGATCATTGAGAAGAGTATGCCAATTGATGCATCAAATGTTGCACTCCTCGAGGGTGGCAAGCCAGTGCGTGTTGGGTACATCTTTGAAGGTGAAGGGGAGAAGCGTACCAAGGTGCGCGTATCTCGCAAAAGTGGTAAGAAAATCTAACGCATATGGAAACTACACAGACAAAGCTCGCTTCAGCGTTTGCGGCCCTCAAGGGTACGTTTGGTTACACCAACGTCATGCAGACACCAAAGCTTGAGAAAATCGTCGTATCAGTGGGTACCGGTCGCGTTTCTGATAAGCAACGTGAAGCGCTCATCCGTGATCGTCTCTCACTCATCACTGGTCAGAAGGCGTCACCACGTCCAGCCAAGCAGTCAATTGCATCATTCAAGCTCCGTGCTGGTGAAATCATTGGCTACCAGATTACCCTCCGCGGTAAGCATATGGTGCACTTCATGGACAAGTTGGTACACATCGCCTTGCCACAGACTCGTGACTTCCGCGGTCTGAAGGCAACTGCTATCGATGATATGGGTAATATCACCATCGGTATCAAGGACAGTACTATCTTCCCAGAGTGTGGCGATGATGAACTCAAGGATTCATTCTCACTCGCAGTGACTATTGTCACTACAGCGAAGACTAAGGCTGAAGCAGAAGCATTCCTCCGTCACGTTGGATTGCCACTCGCGTAAGTAACGAGATAGCATAACAAAAACCGACTCAACTGAGTCGGTTTTTGTCTGGTAAAGAAAAGGCGGCCCTTGGTGTGGCCGCCGTGTCGTCACTCTCCGGGACGGATAGAGACAACATTGGTCGTTGGTTCAGGTGAAGCGGGAAGTGTTTGTCGTACCGCTTCAGTCATCCGCTCGAGCTCTTTGAGAACATAGTCTGCCATGATGGTGTGACTCCGGGCATGACTCTGAATGTCCCGCACCTGCGGTCCAAGTTCAGAGACGGTCTGACGTCCTTGCTCGAGCGTTTTTCCACCATGCTCTGCTTCGACCTGCACTGCCTCAATGAGCTTTTTGAGCTCACTCATTTTGGCGGTTAACGGTGTAAAGTCGGTGGTCGACAAGCGGCTGATTTCCCCGGCTAGCGTGAGCAGTTCTTGCTTCATGTTGGGGTAGTCACTCCGCAAGCGCTCCATCAGTCGATGGAAGGCGATGTAATCGCCCACGTCCTTGGCCAGCTCTACTTGATACAGGTACATTGCCTCCTTCATCAGTGCGGGCAGCTCACGGTACATCCGTTCGAAGTCGAGAGCCTCCACCTTCTTTTGAAGGAGACCATAGACTGGAATCGAGAACAATGAGAACAGGAGGCAAAGCGTGCTCATGGTAAAGATGGTGATCAGCGTGGGTGTAGAAGATAACTGATCGAGTACTGACCCAGTTCCAATTTCATTGGGGGGACGGTTCGTGACCATTATACCTCCAATAATACCTAGAAAACTCGCTGCACCGACGAGCCAGCCTGCAATTGCGACTGCAATTGCCTGGACACTAGTCTCTTTGAGGTGGTGAAGAATCGTTGTTTTTGTTTGCTGCACGATAAACCTCCGTGGTGTGCTTAACTAAAAATACTATACCCTAACTATATAATTTGTCTAGTATTAGCGGACGCTTTGACAGTAGTCAAAATCATTGCAATTTATTGATTTTCTGGTACTGTATGGCCATCTGCGGTACCAAGTATCTCATCGATAATCTCGGTATCGTGGTGTGCGAAGAGGGTAGAGTCATCGTGGTTCATACGAATCGGCTCGCTATAACCTTTTTCTGCGCTTATTTACAAGGGGGCACGTCACTAATTCTCAGTGATACGGCCTCATAATTTCACAACACAGTGGCTCGAACATCAATCAAGGTACGCGCAGCGCGTACCCCGAAGTATGCTTCACGCGTCGTCCGACGCTGCAAGCTCTGTGGCCGAAAGCACGGATACTTGCGTGATTTTGACATTTGTCGAATCTGCTTCCGTGAGCTCGCCCACGAAGGACTTATCCCAGGTATTAAGAAATCATCATGGTAGGCGACGTAATTGGCGATTTCATCATCCGTCTCAAAAATGCGGGTGTGGTTGGTCACAAGACCGTATCAACACCGTATTCAAAGCTCCGTCATGCAATTGCAACGAAGCTCGTTGAGGCAGGATATATCGAAGCTGCAGCGCCAGCAGGCAAGGGGGCACAGAAGACACTTGAGGTAACGCTCAAGTACGAAGACGGAGCCCATCGTATTACTGGTGTAAAGCGCATCAGTAAGCCAGGACGCCGTCTCTACGCAAAGGTCGAAACTATCCACCCAGTAAAATTCGGTAAGGGTCATCTCATCCTCTCAACACCAGCCGGCATCCTCACAAACGTGGAAGCTAAGGCGAAGAATGTTGGTGGTGAGCAGCTCTTTATCATTTGGTAATATGAGTCGTCTTGGAAAATTGCCGGTTGCTATTCCAGCAGGAGTAGAAGTAACCGTGGCTGATGGTCAATTGACTGTCAAAGGTCCAAAGGGAACATTGGTGCGCGCCGTGCGCCCTGATGTAGAAATCACCGTTGAAGGAAGTGAGGTAAAGCTTGCTCCAGGTAAGACCGATCTCGCACCAGCCCTCTGGGGTACCTATGCGGCACATCTCCGCAATATGGTCACTGGTGTCAGTACTGGTTTTACAAAGATCCTCGATATTGAAGGAGTCGGGTACCGTGCTGAAGTAAAGGGAACAGACCTTTCACTCAGTATGGGATACTCACACCCAGTGGTACTTGCGATTCCAGCAGGTATTACCGCGACCGTTGAGAAGTCTGCTATCACGCTTGCGAGTCACGACCTTGAACTCCTTGGTCAGTTTGCCGCAAACGTCCGTAAGGTACGTGAGCCAGAACCATACAAGGGTAAGGGTATTCGCTATCGTGGAGAGTTCATTATTCGTAAGCAAGGTAAGAAGGCTGTCTAGCCCTGTCTCAGTATGGAAAAAAGTCAATACAAACAGACCAAGCGCGCTACTCGTCACAATCGTATTCGCGCTAAGGTGTCAGGCACAGCTGAGCGACCTCGTCTTGCAGTCTTTAAGAGTAATCGTTTTATCTACGCGCAGCTCATCGATGATGTGGCAGGCGTAACGATTGCATCGTCTGACTCTCGCAAGTTCAAGGGTACGATGACTGAAGGTGCCGTTGCTGTTGGAGCCGATGTAGCCAAGCAGGCGGCTGGAAAGGGTATCACTGCGGTGGTATTCGACCGTGGTGGATTCAAGTATCAGGGCATGATTGCGGCGTTGGCTGATAGTGCTCGTGGTAATGGTCTTACCTTCTAAAAGAAGTTACTTACAATAACCATTAATTATGTCTCAGCAGGAAGCTACAACTGACGTACAGTCAGAGACTGCGGCACCAGTGGTGCCAGCAACCGATGCACCAGCTGGTGAAGCAGCGACTGAACGTCGCCCTCGCCGCGGTGAACGAGGAGGTGATCGTGGTGGACGTCGTCCACGCCGTGGTGGTGCCGGTCGCCCCGAGCGCACTCGCCCAGAATTTGATCAGAAGATTATCAGTATCCGTCGCGTAACGCGTGTGATGGCTGGTGGTCGTCGCTTCAGTTTTTCTGTGGCTATGGTCGTGGGTGATAAGAAGGGTAAGGTTGGTGTTGGTATCGGCAAGGCCGGTGACACTCAGCTTGCAATTGATAAGGCTGTTCGCGATGCAAAGAAGAACATGATTATCATCCCAATGAACAAGGATAGTCACATTCCACACGACGTACACACGAAGTACGCTTCAAGTGAGGTGATGATTATGCCAGCTCCAGGTCGTGGACTTGTAGCCGGTTCATCAGTCCGTACTGTTCTTGAACTCGCTGGTGTAAAGGATGTTACCGCGAAGATTTTCTCTCGTAGTAAGAACAAGCTTAATAATGCTCGCGCTGCTGTCGAGGCGCTCAAGCTTCTAAAGAAGTCAAAATAATATGCAGCTCCATGAATTAAAGCGGGATACTATCCGCAAGGCTGCCAAGCGCATTGGTCGCGGTGGTAAGCGAGGTAAGACGTCAGGTCGCGGTGGAAAGGGCCAGACTGCCCGTGCTGGTAACAGTACCCGTCCTGAAATGCGTGACTTCATCAAGAAGTTGCCAAAGCTCCGTGGTCACGGTACCAACCGTTCACGAACCGTAAACGAGGAGCGTGTACGCCCAATTGCCGTGAACGTATCGGTCCTTGAGACTGCGTTCAAGGCAGGGGATACCGTCTCTCCAAAGACGCTCGTCGCAGCTGGTGTTGTCAGTGCAGTACGCAAGCGTGCTCCACAGGTGAAGATCCTCGCGACTGGTGAGATTACGAAGGCTCTCACGGTCGAAGGCTGTGAAGTGTCAGCAACCGCAAAGACTAAGATTGAGGCAGCTGGTGGAAAGGTAGTTTAATCGGTATACTACTTGGGTATGCAAACTTTTTTCCGAAAGCTCAAGATAATCTTTACCGATTCAGCTATCCGTAATCGAGTCCTCTTCGTACTCGGTGCGCTTGTGGTATTCCGTTTCTTGGCGGCGGTACCAATTCCAGGGGTTGACCAGATTGTGTTGCAGCAATTCTTTGCGAACAACCAATTTCTCGGTCTCCTCAATATCTTCTCTGGTGGCGGGCTCGCCAACCTCTCAATTGTGATGCTTGGTGTGGGTCCATTTATTACGGCCTCCATCATCATGCAGCTTTTGACGGTGATGTCGCCAAAGATGAAGAGTCTCTACACTGAAGAAGGTGAGGCAGGACGAGCGAAGTTTACGCAATACAGTCGTATGCTTTCGCTCCCACTCGCAATTCTCCAGGGCTTTGGGTTCCTTAAGCTCCTTGAGAGTCAGGGTGTTATCCAACATCTCACGATGTTTGATTTCGCGCTCAATGTCATCTTGGTGGTGGCCGGTGCGGTTCTCCTCATGTGGCTCGGTGAGCTCGTGACCGAGTACGGTATTGGTAACGGTGTGTCTATCATCATCTTTGCTGGTATTCTTGCTGGTCTTCCAGCCACGCTTTCACAGCTCATCTTCAACTTTGACGCCGCCCAGCTCCCACTCTACATTGGCTTCGTCTTCCTGACGCTTGGTGTTATCTACGCGGTAGTAGTGATGACTGAAGCTGAGCGTGTAGTCCCGGTTACTCACGCGAAGCAGAGTCGAGGTAATCTTATGCTCTCGACTCGTGGTAACAATTCATACTTGCCACTTCGCCTCAACCAGGCTGGCGTGATTCCAATCATCTTCGCGCTCTCAATCTTGCTCTTCCCACAGATGGTTCTTAATATCCTCTCGGCGTTCAATCTGCCGTGGGTAGCGGGAGCAAATGCGGCGGTGACAAGCTTCATGAATGACTATCTCCTTTACGGAGTGACCTACTTCGTTCTGGTATTCCTCTTTACCTTCTTCTACACAGCGGTCACCTTTGATCCTGATGCTATCTCGAAGAATCTCCAGCGTAATGGTGCGTTTATTCCGGGTATCCGACCTGGTGAACATACCGCCGAGTATCTCGGCAACTTGATTACGCGCTTGACGCTCGTTGGCGCAACCTTCCTGGCACTCATTGCGGTGTTGCCGGTTGGACTCCAGGTGGCTACCGGTATTGCAGCGCTTGCGATTGGTGGTACAGCGATTCTGATTGTGGTGTCGGTAGTGTTGGATCTCATCCGACGTCTCGACGCTCAAGTATCACTCCGCGAGTACTAAAAGAAAACGGTAGAATCACTACATCTACGTCGTTGAACTACAGAAAAAGAGCCTCGCAGTACAATCAAGTACAGCTCGGCTCTTTTTCTTTGTTCGCCTTGTATCTGCAGCAATTCTATCATTTTCTCGCGCCGCGTATTTAAAGCAATTTTAGACTCACTTCAGGAGGTGGCAGAAACACAAAAGACCCTGTACGGGGTCTTTTGTGTTTTAAATAGTAATCTTCTTCCGTTATTTTGAACTACACTCCCTTCGTCATTGCGAGCGATAGAAAGCAAGCCACCATCTTTTCTAGGGTACATCTTGGAACGGTATAAAGGACTCTAGTATTGATTTTTGAAGGAGTACCCAGCTGGTATCGCACTCCGTTCCTGTTTCCAGACTTCAGTCACGAGCCAGCGACGATAGGTATCGTAGACGGTGAGGGCTACGGTCTGGGGCGAGTGACGCGAGGTATCGATGATCAGGTCAAAGTGAGCGAGATCGTATGGGTCGATATGGTAGAGGTTGCGGAATCGAGACCGCTCTTCTTCCATGCGTGTCCGGACTTGTTTTGATACTGCTGCGAGCGAACTGATACCCTCGCCAGTATTACTGCGTGAGGCATTACTCACTGCATCTTTATAAATGCGTACCGTCGCCACCTCGATGTCGAGATCGAGGTACACCTTAAAGGATTCTGGAATCCAGTAAAAGCCAAGCCGTGAATCAACCACGATATCTTTCTTAGTACGAAGGGCACGGAGACGATCGTCCACTGCGTCATCGAGCGCATGGTCACTCTTCGCTCGCTCATTATATTCGGCAAGGGACATGCCTTTTTCGGCGAGAATCTGTCGCACCATGTCACCTGATGAATGGCGGGTATAGCCAAGGAGCTCAGCCACTATATCTGCTGTCGATGACTTACCACTTCCGGGTTTACCAGAGATAGTAATGATGTGATTACGCTTCATTGTGGTAATAGTAACACGAGATTTGTTTGCGTTTCAGTTTGAAACTTGGTAGCGTAGGGGAGTTATGACATATACGACCAAGTATCAGAGTATTGTGCTCATGGGTAAGATTGCTTCAGGCAAGGGGACGCAAGCTACTCATATCCTTGATCACTTCGGCGGCGTGCTCTACTCAAATGGAAATAAAGTACGTGAGGTAGCACAGCAACCAACGGTGTTTGGGAAGAAGATGAAAGAGATGTATGAGGGTGGGTACCTGATGCCAGAATGGGTGGCATCATATTGGATGACCCACGCACTCGTAAGTCAGTTTGAACAAGAGCGGGTAATTTTTGAGGCGGTGGCTAAGAAGCCAAATGAGGCAGAATTATTCGATGAGATTCATACCTGGATTAACCGTCCGTATATTGTCTTTAATCTTCGGATTTCTGATGACGAGGTGCGCGATCGCAGTGCTGCTCGCGCGCGTGATGTGGTTGATACCCCGAAGTCAGTCGAGAAGCGTCTAGAGGAGTATCACACCTATACCGAAAAATCGATAGAATTTTTCCGGTCACGCGGGACCCTTATTGATATCGATGGGTCGCAGTCTCCGGAAGAGGTGCGTCAGCACATCTTTAACGTTTTATCATCGTAGGAACTTTAATAACGTTAGTATTTGCATATGGATATCAAAACTGTCATTTTTATAGGACCGCAGGGGAGTGGTAAGGGTACTCAGATTGAGCGCCTTAAGGTAGTGCTAGAAGAGCGTGATCGTCGTCGGGTCGTCGATATTCAGACCGGGCGACGCTTTCGTGCGCTTGCAGCGACACAGGAGACCTACGCTGAGGATAAGATTGCGGCGACCCTTAATACTGGTATCCTCCAGCCAGACTTCATCACGACTGTGTTGTGGGGCCGAGCAATGCTTGATCAGCTCGATGAGAAAAGCCACTTACTCATTGACGGTTTCCCGCGCACCTTAAAGCAAATTCCTGACCTTGAAGATGCGTTCAAGTTTTTTGATCGTCAAAGTCTCGATATCGTAAATCTTGTCACTCCTGAAGAGGTGGTGCGTGAGCGTATGGAGAGTCGAGCACGTCTTGATGATACGAGCGATTCTATCGAAGAGCGGCTCCGTTGGTATCGAGACGAAACCCTTCCGGTGATTGAGTATTACCGCGGTCGCCCGAACACGCTCGTGCATGACCTTGATGGGACCGGTGGTATCGATGAGGTACATGCTGCCATTGTGACCGCACTCAACCTCGATTAAAGTCTGTCTTAGTTCTAAAAGAAAGCAAATTAATCTAGAAAAATGACAAAACCTTTCAGTTAACTGAAAGGTTTTTGTGCGAGTTGAGTGTACCTCTTCACCTCCCCGTGTTAAAAAGATGAGAGCACAATCATCCAGATTCATTGCTATCCAGTGCTTTTTCCCCTATAGTAGGTGCCATGTCTGGTATCAAAAAGAAGTCTCCTGAAGAAATCAATGTCCTCCAAGAAGCGGGTCGCATTTTGGCGACGATTTTAAAGCGTCTTGGTGAGGCAGCTAAGCCTGGTGTGACTACGCTTGATCTTGATGATCTCGCAATGGAGCTCGTGGCTGAATATGGTGTTGAACCGGTACTCCTTGGCTATCATCCAACCTTTGCCCCGACACCGTACCCGGCCGCGGTCTGTATTTCGGTCAATGACTGTGTGCAGCACGGCATCCCTTCAGATGAGATCGTGCTTACAGAGGGTGATGTGGTGAATATCGATATGTCGATTGGCTACCAGGGTATGATTGTTGATTCTGGTATTACGGTCGGGGTGGGGGAGATTAGTAAAGAGGCGTCATCGCTCATTGCCTGTACCCGCGAGGCGCTCGCACATGCGATTAAAGAGGCTAAGCCAGGTAATCATATTGGGGACATTAGTCACGCGATTGAGGAGTTTGTAAAAAGTCGCGGTATGAGTCCAGTTGAGGTTCTCTGTGGTCACGGGGTGGGGTACGCGGTGCATGAAGAGCCGATGATTCCAAATGTCGGTAAGGCGGGTCAAGGTCCTCTCATTGAGGTCGGGCATGTCTATGCTATTGAGCCGATAGTCAATCTCGGTAAGGCTGACGTCTATTTTGATGATGAAGGCGATGGCTACAGTGTGTATACATCTGATGGCACCTGGAGCGCTCACTTTGAGCATACGGTTGCTATTACCGAAGATGGTCCACTCATTTTGACCAAGGTCTAGAAGCGACGTCGACTTTTAATTCTGTAGATTTCGTGTTATTGTAGCGACGTTATTTTGTAACTTATATTTACCATGAAGCACCCACACCAAGAACGAACCTTTGTTATCCTTAAGCCTGATACCGTTCAGCGCTCACTCATGGGTGAGGTGATTCGTCGCTTTGAGCAGACGGGACTGAAGTGCACCGCGATGAAGATGTTTGTGGCTGATGAAGCGCGTCTGTTCCAACACTACAACAAGGACGAAGCCTGGTTTTTGAAGAAGGGTAACGGTATCGTCGAGAATCTCAAGGCCGCAGGTAAGCCAGTCGAGAAGGAGGCAATTGAGTATGGTAAGGATATCATCCGAGCAAATGCCAAGTACATGAGTGCTGCTCCAGTGGTAGCAATGGTGTGGGAGGGTAACCAGGCAGTCGCCGTGATTAAGAAGCTTGTTGGTTCAACTGAACCAGCCACCTCAGATGTCGGTACCATTCGTGGTGACTACACTATTGACTCATACGCTCACTCAGCCTACGAAGACCGTGCAGTACGAAATCTCATTCACTGTTCAGACGCTCCTGAAGAGGCAGAGCGCGAAATTGCTCTCTGGCTGAGTGAGGATGAAGTGATGAACTACGTGACTGCGCAAGAACGCATCATGTACGATGTCAACTTTGATGGTTCAAACGAGTAATCATTAATCCGTCCTTGATACTACAAAACTCCCCATTGGGGAGTTTTGTGTAATGTGCACTGCGGATACGATACACTTATGTCATGCAATCCTACCGAACGCTCCTCAGTATATTTGTAGCAGTATTTGTCCTCCTCGGCTTCCAGTTTATGAGCGCTGCCTGGGGTGCGCCAACTGCGATACCTCCAAATAACAATGCCGATGTTCCAATTAACACCGGTAGTACGACACAGGTAAAAAGTGGTAATTTTAATGCCAGCACTATTCAAGCTCGTTCGGCAATATGGTCTGACCGGTATTGTGATGCGCTTGGCTACAATTGTATTGATACCCCACAGGGGAGAATAATCACTAGCTGTCCTGAAGGAACCGCCATTCGAGCGATCAATCCAGATGGATCGGTTGTGTGTCAAGTCGTGCCAGCTGCGCCACCACTTGTTGTAGGTCGTACTGATGCTGAATGTACAGCGCTTGGTGGGACACCACTGACGGTAAATGGTCAAAGGATCTGTCGTCTAAATGCTGCTAGTTGTCCAGCTGGTTGGCAGCAATTTCAGTCTTGGTCAACCTACCCAAGTCAATCTTGCGGTGGTGGTTGTAGTGGTCGCTGTAGCACAGCTGGTCTCGCATGGGGTAACAATACAGGCGCTATTCCGTCATGTGTTTATCAGACAGGACGTGACACTGCGAGAGGTTGTGATTTTACTGGTACGGCAATTTGTACTGCTGTGCGAACACAAATCGGCTGTTACTAAATCTATCACCAGCAAAAACGACACGACCCCTTTAGAGGTCGTACCGTTTTTGCTATACTACCAAAGGAACGACATCACGTATGTTCCGGTTATATAACACGCAGGGTTGCCTGCAGTCGTGAACACCAATGAGAACTCATTCATTTGAGATTTCAGACCGTGTTCAGAAAGGGTACCCACCTAGAATTTTTCTAGGAGCATGCGTCTGTCGTTCCCACGAAGCATCACCTCACTTTGAGGTGATTTTTCGTATCGGGTTCGGTCGTGGTACGATGGTGTCATGAAGCTCACGTACGCTGTTACGCTCATCTTTGGTGTCCAATTTGCGGTGCTCCACATTCTGGCTGAACAACTTTCACTCTACTGGCGGTACCCCTGGCTTGATATCCCGATGCATGTCTTTGGTGGGATGTTGCTTATGTTGATTGTTGGTACTTTGGTTGAAATGCGTGTCGTTGGCAAGTATCTGGTGAGTGGTTGGCGTTTGCCGGTGAGCCTCGCGCTGACTCTAGTCGGATGGGAACTTTTTGGTATCTACCGTTACCAAGGTATCAAGCCTGGGTTTGTTGGTGATACCACACTTGATATCGCCTGTGGGGTGATTGGTATTGTGTTGGGGTATTTGCTCGTTCGTGCACTCACGCGCATGGTATAAAAAAGTATCTATGAAAAGTATCCTTGGGTTTTATGGTGGGGTGGGGAGTGTGACGGGTGCAAACTTCATGCTTGATACCGGCAAGGCAGCCTTTCTTGTTGACTGTGGGTTGGTCCAGGGTGATCGCTTTGCTGCCGAGCAGAATGCTGTTCCGTTTGTGTATAATCCGACTCATATCGACGTGCTCCTCGTGACCCACGCGCACGCCGATCACATCGGGCGAATTCCAAAGCTTGTCCGCGATGGCTTTGCGGGGGTGATTTACTCGACCGAACCAACAAGAGACTTGGCTAATGTTATGCTCCGCGATGCACTCAAGGTGATGGAGTATGAGTATGAACGCTATGGGTATGAGGTGCTCTATGAATTGGCTGATATCGATAAGGCTTTATCCCTCTGGCGTACAGTGGCGTATCATGAGACCTTCACGCTCCCAGATGGGGTGACTGCGCACTACACTGACGCGGGGCATATTCTTGGCTCAGGCATGGTTCACCTTGAACGCAGCGGGAAGAAGATTGTGTTTACTGGTGATATTGGCAATGTACCGCAACCACTCTTGGCACCTCCAGAGATACCAAAGGACTATGACTACCTCGTCATGGAGAGTGTCTATGGTGACCGGCTCCATGAGCAGGTCGAGGAACGCACTGCACTGCTTCAGCACTATCTTGAAGTAACCCGGCAAAAGCAGGGGACGCTTATCATTCCGGCCTTCTCGCTTGAGCGAACGCAAGGCATGCTCCTTGAGATTAACAATCTCGTTGAGAGCAAGCAACTTGCGCCACTGCCGGTATTTCTCGACTCACCACTGGCGATAAGCGTAACTGATATCTATCGTCGCTACACGGCCTACCTCGCGCCAGCGATTCAGGCACAAATCAAAGCAGGGGATGATATCTTTGATTTTTCTGGTCTTGAGTTCACCCGCACGGTAAAAGAGTCCCACGAAATCGATGAAGAGAAGGGGGCGAAGGTTATCATAGCAGGCTCAGGTATGAGTCATGGTGGACGGATTCAGCGTCATGAGCAGAACTACCTTGATGATAAAAAGACAACGGTACTCCTTGTCGGATACCAGGCGGCTGGGAGTATCGGGCGTATTCTCCAGGATGGTGCCAAGAAAGTGCGGATTGATGGGAAGGAGGTGAAAGTAAAAGCATCAGTCGCACGTATTGCCGGTTATTCTGGTCATGCCGATAGAGACCAGCTCCTCGGGCTCGTCGCTGAGGGATGTGCTAAGGCGAAGCAGGTATTTGTGGTGATGGGGGAGGAGCGGTCGTCACTTTTCTTGACCCAACGCCTCCGCGACTACCTCGGCCTAAATGCCAAGGCACCAGACCAGAATGAAGAAGTAGAAATAGATTTCTAGTATGATTATTACGACACTCTTTGCAGCTATAGCGACGCTTCTGTATATCTATCTCGCGGCACGGGTGATCCGCCTTCGCGGACGACACCGGGTCTCTGTTGGGGACGGTGATGTCCCTGAGCTACGAGTAGCGATGAGAGCCCATGCGAACTTTAATGAGTATATTCCGCTCTCGCTGTTCATACTCTTACTGCTGGAACTGACCGGAGTCGCCACGGTCTATTTGTATCTTTTTGGTGCCATGATACTCGTTGGACGAGTCTTGCATGCGTTTGTATTTCGCAGTCCAAAAACAACAGTCAGTATCACTCGGATAGTAGCGATGATGTGTACGTTTACGCCACTTATCGTAGCTTCACTATACTTCATAGTGCGTTATCTCTTCTAAGAGGTAGTCGCAGATACAAAAAGACCAGTCCTAGGGACTGGTCTTTTTGATGATTGTTTGACGATTACTTTACCGCCTCAACAACACGCTTGAAGGCATCTGGACGATCCTTCGCGAGGGTAGCGAGGACCTTACGGTCAAGCTTCACACCCTTCACGTTCATCAGATTGATGAAGCGACTGTACTTGATATCAAAAGCAGCAAGAGCGGCATTGATACGTACGGTCCAGAGACGACGGAAGTCATTCTTCTTGTCCTTACGGTGCGCGAAAGCGTGGAGCTGCGCGTGGTAGATGGCTTCCTTGGCGACACGCTTCTTCTTTGAGCGCTGGAGGCGGTAGCCCTTTACCTGGTCGAGGATATTGCGACGGCGCTTCTGGGCCATCAATCCTCCTTTAACACGTGACATACGAAAACTAAAGGTTACTTGGCAGTATTGCCGTTGGTTTCTGCTAATGGCTTGGCACCCATACCTGGAAGGAAGCGTCGTGAGATACGCTTACTGAAGTTAAGAAGCTGGGTTCGCTTGCGGCGAAGTCGCTGCTGTCCGGTCTGGCGAGCGTTGAAGTGGTTTTGTCCGGGCTTGCGCGCTACAAGCTTGCCGTTCTTGGTCACCTTGATGCGCTTGGTGAATGATTTGTTGGTCTTCATGCCAATTCTAGTTTGATGAATAAAGATGTCACTGGATTCCCGGAAGGAGAGACGGAGAAATGAAGCGTCTCATACCTCGGTATACAGTTGCGTGTTTTGATCGGGTTGCCAAAAGGGGATTTGGCAAGGTGGCAGAAATATACCGCATTTCGGCATAAATATCAATAGGTCTCGACCAAAAACACCCATTTTGGCTGTTTATCCATAATGGGTGTTTTTATAGTGATTTTAGATAAGGCCGGCTTCAAGGAGGGTGTCGAGATCCTTTTTCTTGTTCTTTTGGGGAGCTGCTGGCGCTTTTTTCTCTTCTATGACGGGCTTCGCGGCATCTTTGAGCTTTTGGACCTTCGTGCCAGGCATACGCTCGAGGGTGGTAGTGTAGCCTTTTGGGCTCTTTTTCATTTCGTCTGCGACTTTATATTCAGTCGGGATAATCTTCAAAAATCGCTCGAGGCGCTCTTTGAGGAAGGCAGCGTCCATGTACTTATAGCGACCCCAGAGGAAGAGGTCGACCTTCACGCGGTGTCCCTCCTCGAGCCACTCAGCAACACGACTGGCTTTAAGGAGCTGGTCGTTTTCACCAGTGCCGATTTTTACCTGGACACTCTTCGTTTCGGTCACGTGTGACTTCGCCTTCATTTCGCTCGCCTTACGGCCCGTGTCGTAGCGGAACTTACCGTAGTCCATGATTTTGGCGACGGGTGGGTTGGCATTCGGGCTAATCTCGATGAGGTCGAGATTGAGTTCGTCGGCCTTCTTGAGAGCATCAGCGACGGAGAGGACGCCAAAGTTTTCACCTTCTGGACCAACGACACGTAGCTCTTTCGCCTTAATAGCCTGATTAATGCGGGTTTTTACCTTTTGAGTGTACGAGTCTTTTTGTTGGTTTTGCAAAGTGGTTGGGCTTAAGAAATAAAACTTCAGGGTAGGAGTAGAGTGGCTACCAATTCGTAGGGCCAATATACCATGAAAGCCTTAATTTGCAATGTGTGTCTGTGGCGTTAGTTGCAACCTGCCAATGAACTGCTACTATAAACATATGCAGACACAGCCAATTAGAATGAACGTCCTCGTGGTCGTCCTTCTCCTCGCTTCAGTGCGAGGTTGGTTGTGTGCTCCACGGATATCGTAATGACTCTTTTGAGCCCAAAACCCACCTCGCAGTCGTGCAAGGTGGGTTTTGTTTAGGCAGACAATGGAGATACATAATGTCTAAGGAGAAGCAGTTCTTTACGAGTCGAGCGTGTGACGGGGTGGCACTTTGGTCCTTGCACAACCCGGTTCGTCCCGAGTACGGACACTGGGCCTGGGGTCACCTGGTGGCTGGTCGAGTGACGTTCATTCGCACCATGACCGACCATGAAATCATGAGTATTCGCCAGCAGTATCTCGTCTGGGGTGAGAAGATTCATAATGAGCCGTGGGCGCTCGTGGTCGGGTATGCGAGTCAGACTGGTGTGACAGTGAATACCTACCAGGCAGACATGACCGGTGGCGTGGGAGTGTGACATGCAGGTGCGACTACAGAAAGACGCCGAATCAATTTCGATTCGGCGTCATTTTATGACGTTTGATTGAGCCAGGCTTGGGCGCGTTGTAAATGTTCGTTTCGAGTTTCCCTAGACATCTTGGCCCAGAGGCGTGGCATCATCGCAAGGCGATGATTTTTAAGAAAGATGGTCTCGTTCTTAGCGATGAAGTGCCAGTAGAGGGCGGTCCAGGTGGCTTCCCAGTCGCCTTTTGGATAATCACTCATTTTCTTAATATATGAAGACCCACTGATATAGGGCTTCGTGGCAAAGCTCCCACCATCGGCAAACTGGCTCATGCCGTAGACATTGGGTACCATCACCCAATCATATGCATCGACATACATCCCCATAAACCAGCGGTAGACCTCATCAGGGTGTATCTCCGCGAGGAGCATGAGATTCCCGAGTACCATGAGGCGTTCGATATGGTGGGTGTATCCGGTCGAGAGGGCTCGGTTGATACTTATATCTGCGGGCAGAAGACCGGTTGTACCATTCCACCAGTGGTCACTGAGTTTTCTCGTGTGTCCAAAAAAGTTCTTGGTGCGCATCATGCGACCATCGACCTCGTAGCTTGCACGGATGAATTCCCGCCAGCCAATAATCTGCCGGATGAAGCCTTCAAGTGAAGCAATAGGCACGGGATGCTTCTTATGATACGCGAGTGTCTCGTCGACTATTTCGCGTGCGGTTAACAGCCCGACATTCATCAGTGGCGAGAGAAGTGAGTGGTAGACACGCGTATGGGACTCTGTCATCGCGTCCTCATATGGTCCAAAATCATTGAGGCGTTCTTTAAGAAAAGCGCGCAGCCATACCGTTGCCGCGGCATGAGTGGTCGGGAGGTAGTGGCGTACCTCACCATAACATTCACCACCAACATCATTGAGCCAGGCTTTCGCTTCAATCACGGCGTCGCTCTCATCGGTATCAGTAATATCAGCTGGGATGATGATACCCTTTGGGAGTTTGTTGCGATTCTCGACATCAAAGCTAAACGCACCACCAATTGGCTCGCCATCTTCCATGAGGATGACGGTATCTTGGCGGAGCTTTTTATAAAAGTTCGCCATGAAGCGCTTGCTCTTCACGTAGCGATCCATCGCCTCAGCTTTACTCAAGATAAAGAGGGGAGAGTCATACGTGATGCGGGTGAGACCACTATCACCAAGAGCGCGCTCGAGGTAATCATCCGTGGTGTCGACTACATGGATAGTTGTAACACCGTCATGCTTCAGCTTTTTGAATATGCTCTTGGTCGTCTTGTATTCTCTAATATCGAGATAGGTGACGTGGTACCCAGCTGAGATAAGATGAGTCTTATATGTCTGCATACTCATCCGATGGAAGAGGAGCTTCGTTCGGTGTATGGGGTTGTGAGTGAGGAGAAGGGGTTCTTCAATCAGGTAGACCGGGCGCCCGTGCGCAAGAGCAGGATGAACTTCAAATTTAAAGAGTTGGTGTGGGTAGATGAGGGTGGCTTCCATAGTTCGTAGTATAGCGTATCTTTGTTTAAAACAGGCAGGTAAGAAAAAGGGAGCCAATGGCTCCCGAAGTCAACGTGAACATCAATCGACCGTGTACGCTCCCGGACGGCGCTGCGGGACACTCGTTCCGCGACAGATGACGCCACCTTCGGTCGAGTTGCCGAGACGAAATCCGACCGCAGCATCGCGACCAAGCGGTGCGGGAACGCTTGTCGACTTGTTCAAATCGACGGTCTCTTCTTTTTTTGCATCTGCCATGATTGCCCCCTTGTTGGCAGTTACTCCCTCCAGACTGTTCTCACAACCTGGAATAACGTCACGAGCGCTCGTCTCGTTATTCCAGGTAAGGAGAACTATGAAGGTATCTTATTACTCTATACCTGTTTCAGTGAGTGTCAACTTAGGGTGTGTGATGTTATGAGGATTTGTCGTCGTCTGTTGTGTGCTGCATCGCACTGCTTGCCACACCAATAATGATACTAAGGAGAATGAAGACCGCAGTAATGATAAAGCTCATAAAAAATAATCCCGCCCACCAGTGTGTGTCCATTATCGGACGGACGATATCACTCCAGGCATCGAGTGTCATAATCTGGAAAAACGTAAAGAAGGCAGTATCCAGATCAGCAAAACGCTCCGGACTCGCGTCGCGAAAAAGTTTTACTGCAATTACCGCGTAGACATAGAGAAGGATAGTAAGTACCGACATCACCGCGAGACTGCCCGCCAGCGCTCGACCAATTCCGGACAGTACTCGCTTGAATGAAGGAATGATGCTGAGTACCCGGAGGAGTCGAAGTGCGCGGAAGGCAGAGAGGTTGCCAAGTCCATTGATGCCTAAGAAGGGGAGGAGGGTGAGAAGCACAATGACGAAATCAAAACAATTCCACCCACTCTTAAAAAAGGCGTGTCGGAAGACACTAAGGCGGAGCGTGAGTTCAATCACAAAAAAGATAACAAACACCAAGTCTATCCGGAGGAGTACAGTACCGTACTGTCCCATAATTGCGGGATATGTTTCAAGACCGAGCGTGACTGCATTGAGCACAATCACAAAGAGAACAATTCGTTCAAACCACGGGTGGGTAATACATTGGCGAACAGATGACATGACTATGATAATAACTATATGCAAATAGATTGCAATATACTTGCGTGAGTCGGCGCTCTGTGGCAAGATGCTCGTCACAAAAAAGAAGTGGAGGGAACCAAATGAAATTGGATAAGTACAGTGAACTGCTCGCCGAGACCCCAGTTGGCACGACCTTCTTCTGGAGAGGTAAGCATCGGCTAGTCCATATGGCAGAGTGTGGTCGGCGCTATGTGACTGAGGTCAAAGCCCCGATTCTGTTGCGGGCAGCCTGATGGCATCAGGCGGACCCTCATTATCACCGAGGTGATAATGAGGGTCCGCGATGCCTTTTATTTTGTCTCAGCTATTTTGACAAAATCAATAAAATATGTTAAAGAATAGCTCGTGACGTCGGGTCACAAAGTTCAAAAGCAAAAAGAGAGAAGACAGAGCAATGGAAAACAGCACCATCAGGTTCCTTCAGCTGATTGCAGCAAACGCCTTTCCGGAAGAAATCGGTGGCATGTCAAAGGCACCTCCGTCGAAAGAGGTCGGTCGCAAGGCCTCGTTCTCTGCCCTGGAAGCTGGTCTGCGGCAGGCTAATCCTGCGCTGGTCGCAGGCACGCTGGCGCGGGCGCTCGCGGAATGGTCGCGGAGCCTGGCGGTTGTTGAGGGCGACTTCGTTCGCATCGAACTCCGCGGTGTGCAGGCTGGTCGGTTTGGGGTGTTTCACCAGGTGGCGCCAGAAGACATCTGGAAAGTGTTCAGGGATACACATCCGAACATCATCTTCCCCGAAACCGCCGCCGAGGACTTGTTAGTCGCCTTTAAGGCCCGTCTCAACAAAAAGCCTCGGTCGGAGCGTTGGGGCGAGGTTGGTACCTCGGTCAATGGTATGGCCTCGTCAATCGCATTCTACTGAGCCTGAATCAACACAAAAAGCCCCGTCCGGTTATGCCGGGCGGGGTATTTATAATGTCACAATGGTGTTGCCGTTCGTGTGTGGACGATGTGGCAGGTTGCTCACTCCTGAGTAGATCAGATACACTCTCTGTGTTCTGAAATGTTCGCTCGCTCGCAGTTCGATTTGTTGCGTAATGAGGTCTTCACCATAGGTGATGTCATATCGACGAAGCCTGCCAGTTACATCGTCCCAGATAAGTGGGTAAGCATACCGTCTTCCCGCGATTGTACGAATCCCAATCATAACGTACATCCCAACCGGCAGATCAAGTATGTGACAGATTTCATCATAGTCAGCACCCTCGTCCCAGGGTGAGAGTGGGTCCTTATGACATTGCTTGTACATTGCCTGGCTCCGTTAGTTGACGTGTTCAGTTGGGCGTGGGGGATTGGAGACGAACATAGCCATCGGGATATGAAATACCGACCATCCCCGCGCGCGCGGGTGCCTGACACGCACCTCGCCATGGTCATTCACTGGTCCGCAATCGAGGAAGCGCCACCGATACGCGACCCGACCACGACTATCAATATGGAACTGTCTGCGCCGGTAGAGTACTGGTACATACCCATGACGGAATCCACCGATATCATCAAAGTAGCATCCTGGAAAAGCCGGTGCACCAGTGGCACCATCGACGATATGGAGCATCGGTCGTCCGTACCGCAGTACTGACTCAAGGCAGTATGGGCGAATTGCCCGTTCTCCGGTTGGGCTGACGTACCGGAGAATCGTACTTTGTCCGGTCGTGCAGATTTGATACCCAGGTGTTGGCATGTGTCCCTCCTTGTTTTTAAGGTGCTCATGTGTGCGTATAGGTCGCCACCGTCTTCCACTACGGTACGCCGAAGCTCGCTATGATGCAAGTCTCATCCGATGATTCCCAGTGAACCCTTAGGTTTTTCTGTTTATTCTCCTCTAAGTCTTATACATCGGGATGAGGGCGATACGGCATACTGATTTTTTTAAAATATTGCAAAAATTAAGAATCGTGTTATAGTATTTCTGAAACAGAAGGGGGTTCCTCATGAAAAGTTCGCAGCAGACTGCCCAGTTCACTGGTTTGGTCGAGTATCTGAAGAAGTACATTCCGCGACATTATCCGCTCCTTGTCCCGCAGAAGACGTTCCTCGACCCGCGTGGCGCGTTCGCTTTCTGTCCGTTCGTGGTCGGCGGAGAGGAGTTCCAAATCCGGCTTCGGATACCAAAAAATGCGCCGGTTGGTGCCCGTCCGCTTCTCGATTCAATCTATCGGGGTGAGGTACTGGTGTGGCGGTACTCGGTCAACTACCAGCCGAATGTCCCCTGGGGTGAGCAACAGCGAATTCACCTGTTTGAATTCACGAACTTGCTCTTCCAGGTGCATGTGAAGGCTGGTACACCGTACGACATCGTTGAGCAGGTCACCCTCCTCAATGGCAAGGAGTTGCCGCTCGGGATTGCCATCATGCTCAGGGTCCATGTCGCCAAGCTGTGGGGGATGACAACGACCCTCACGAAAGCCGAGCGGAGGGAGCGGCAGAGGCTCATGAAGGAAGGGCTGTCAGCTAAGTGACGATTACCCCCGGGACCGTAATACTGGTCCCGGGGATTTTTCTTGTCTCGGCAGATTATCTTTTGCGGGTGTATACTAGGTATTATCCGGTGTAATTTTTCATCTATGTCTGTTCGTAAATTATTTGATTATTCAGTACCGCTGGTGGCTGCGGCAACCGTCTTGGTCGTTGGGGCGATTGGGGTGGCACTCATTGGTGCGTACACTATGTACGATATTAAGCTCTCGCGCGATAGTGTCGAGGTGACCGGCTCTGCCAAAGAGGCGGTGACGGCTGATGCGGCGCGGTGGATTCTCAATCTTGAAACGAAGACGGGGGTGAATGATCAGCAGGCTGGCTATGCTCGCCTCGAGGCAGCGAGCGAGCAGATTGGCACCTACCTCGAATCACAGGGCTTTAGTGAGTACGAGATGCCGGCGATTACTACCTCACCAAACTACACCTACCCACAATTCGGTGAGCCTATCTTTACCGGCTACACCGTCATGCGGCAGGTGATTATAAGGAGTAGCGATATCGAAAAAATCAGTACACTCGCAAATACAATTGAACCGTTTATGGGGCAGGGGTATACCGTCTCTTCACAATCGCTCGAGCTCACGTACAGTAAGCTCGATGAGATGCGGGTGAAGCTTCTCGGACAAGCAATTGCAGACGCCAAGGCACGGGCGGAAGCAATTGCAAATGAGTCTGGGCGATCGGTAGGTGTGCTCAGGAACGCGTCTAGTGGGGTGGTGCAGGTACTACCAGCGGGTGGAGTTGATATCAGTGATTATGGTACCTACGATACCCAGAGTGTAAATAAGGAGGTGATGGTGACCGTGCGAGCGACTTTTGAACTCTAGTCACAAAGACATACAAAAACTTCACCCGGTGTGGGTGAAGTTTTTTGTAGATATGAAAAGCGACCGAGGGTGAACCCCGGTCGCGCCCACCTTAGTGGGGGTAGTCGCCAATCATGTCTTTGATGATGTGTTGGCAGCTGCTGCAGGTACCACCGCAGTGGCACCGATTTTTCGTGATTTCCCGCACGAGCTGTGCCCGTGTCATGGGCTCTTCGGTCCGACGACGACGGAAGAAGGTGATTCCCTCCGTCAGCCAGGGTGCCCGCCGGGCTGCCTCGATGGCCCGCGCGAGCGGGTTCGTTGCTGTTGCCGTGAGCCTGGTCGTATTCATGCTAACCTCTTTCTTTTCTTGATTCTCTGCCACTATGATGTGTGTGGCAGGACCGTGGAGAATACCCGCTTCAGCTAGTATTGTCAACTGGGGATAGTCGTGTTGTTACCACGAGCCGCTATTTTCTCGACTCTGCCAGGGTTCGGTCGGCGGGAGGGCGTCGCCGGCTTGGAGGATTTCAATCGAGATACCTTCCGGTGATTTGAAAAACGCCATCCGTCCATCACGTGGTGGGCGGTTGATGATTACGCCATGTGTCTCGAGCATAGTGCAGTAGTCGTAGATATTATCGACCGCATACGCGAGGTGTCCGAAGTTGCGACCGCCGGTGTACGTCTCAGTTGTGCCGTCTTCCTGTGGCCAGTTGTATGTGAGCTCGATAAGCGGAGCGTTCTTGGCTTTGGCTTCGTCATAATCGCCCGGAGCTGCGAAGAAGATATTGGTGAAGCGACCACTTTCACTCTCATAGCGACGGACTTCGCGAAGTCCCATAATGGTCCCGTAAAAGTGGCAGGCGGCGTCAAGATCATGGACACGCACCATGGTGTGTAGATATCGCATAGAGTGGTAGTGTAGCACAATCGGGTAATATACCGCCTCAAGCGACGTCTGCTATAGTATGACTATGAAGAAGCCAATCATCCAAAAAGAGTTAGTGTTCTTTACCACGAAAGACGGGCAGGTAAAGCTCCGCGGTGATTTTGACCGTGAGACAATTTGGGCGACACAGGCTGACATGGCTCAGATGTTTGGTGTTAATTCACAAGCGATAACTAAGCATATTAAAAATATATACAATGACGCTGAGTTGGATGAGTTAGCAACTTGTTCCAAAATTGAACAAGTTCAAACTGAGGGAAATCGTACCGTTCGTCGTACCGTGTTGTACTACAACCTCGACGTGATGATTGCGGTTGGGTATCGGATTAACTCTGTGACTGGTACACAATTCCGTCAGTGGGCGACAAAGACCCTCCGTGACCATATCACTAAAGGCTTCACGATTAACCCAAAGCAAATCAAGCATAATCATGAAGCGTTCGTGCTGGCGGTAGAGAAGGTAAGGAAGTCACTCTTCATTCATCATGAAGCAGTAGTATGAAAGAATCAAAACTCTGTATTCGTTGTGGGAAGCCATTTACAAATCGGAAGAGTTGGAAGCTGCGTGGACAGTGGGATTCGGTGGTGTATTGTAGCGACCGCTGTCGTCAGGGGAAGTAGGAAAAAGGCCGCCTAAGTTAGGGCGACCTTTTTTGTGAGGGCTTCGGTGCGGGGAGGAGGCGTTGTGTAGCTGACTTCCCAGCGATGATACTCTCGACGAAGATTTCTTCAGTGTGAACATATGTTTTTTGAATCAACATATAGACTGCTGAAGTAGCTGTGTATGAGTGTCGTCCACACGCCAGCTCACGGGCTTCGCGCGCAAGACTCCAGCCACGTACCGCTCGTTGCTCGTTGCTCAGTTTCTCGGCAGCATTGATACATTCTCTCGACCATTGGTGTTGGCGGGCATACTCGTAAAATAACCCCAAGCACATCGCATCAAATACCGAAATGATCAAGTCGTGAGCGAGTGAATCATCATCTTTCTGAAACGCTATAAACGCTCCATGAAAGTGACTGAATAGAATGCTGTCGATGTTCGTTTCGTTGACTGGATGCAAGAGCATATGCTCGATCGGCAATTTGGACATATCACCTCTCCCGAGTGCTTTTCTCTTCATATAGTGCGGTATGACCGATGGTTTTGCAAACTGGTGGGTGATTCGCTACCATGGATGCATGCAACCAAAAACACGTGATGAAATCTGGGCGATAGTTGATGGGCTTGATGTGGTGGCGTATGCAAAGACACGCAACCATCTCGAAGGGGCGGTCTCGCGCCTCTCACCCTATATCTCGCGCGGGGTGATTACACTCCCAGAGATTCGTGACCGTATTCTTACTCGAGCTTCAGTCCGTGATGCCGAAAAGTTTATTCAAGAACTCGCGTGGCGGGAGTACTTCCTGCGAGTCTGGTGGGCGAAGGGTGATGCGATATTTTCTGATCTCCGGTTTCCGCGTGACGATTGGCGTCATCATGATCTCGTGACTGCGATTGTCGCCGGGAAGACGGGGGTCGAGACGATAGATGCTACAGTTCGGGACTTATATGAGACCGGCTATATGCATAACCATGCCCGACTCTGGGTAGCGAGCCTCGCGACTAATTTGGCGCGAGCAGACTGGTACACCATGGGTCGCTGGCTGTACGCCCACCTTGCTGATGGCGACCTCGCTTCCAATTTCCTTTCGTGGCAGTGGGTGGCTGGGACGTCGGTGAGTAAGCCATACACGGTCGATCAATCGCTCATCAATAGTTGGAGTTCGAAGAAGCAGCCATACTCGATACTCAACTTTCGTCGTGAAGCGATGCTTGAGACACCATGTCCAGACATACTCCTTAAAGCAGAGCCATTTACGCTCATGATGGATTACGGGAGTAATGATGGTGTGAGTAGTGTCGCTCGTGAGCGGGTTCTGCTCTATACGCCGTGGACCCTTAATCCTAATCATGATACTACTGCGACCCGTCACATACTCGTGTTTGATCCAGCCTGGTTTGATGAGTTCCCGGTGTCTGGTAAGGTGCGTGATTTTATCATCGCGCAGGGACGGCTCGTGATACCTGGTCTTGAGGTTTGGTACGGTGACGTCGCAACAATCCCTGGCTATCACGAAGCAGTGAGCCGAACTGCGCTTGCGCACCAGACAAATCAGACCTGGCAGGGTGTAACAGTAACCGAGCCAGATTGGCTCTTCCCGCAGGTGCGGGGGTACTTCCCAAGCTTCTTTGCATACTGGCAGCAGGCGAGTCGTTATTGCTAAAAGTACAAAGTCTGATACTTTGTTGACTGATTCAGTGAAAGAAGGGGGCTTCGATGACCATGAACTGGGAAAAAGTTCGGCGTGAAAAAATCATGCAGAAATATCACGCTACCCAGCCGAAGGTGGTTCCAGTACAGAAAAAGGTTTTTCCGGCGAGTACCAATGTCACCTGTCCCGATGGGAGAATCGGGCGCGTGGTGAATCACAAGCAAGGTCTCAATGTTGTGATTGATCAGTTCGGTAACGTGATTGGCAACTTCGCTACATCAGAACTGAAGATTTGGAAAACTTGATAGAAATTGAACCGCGCCCACTCGGGCGCGGTTTTCTTATACCTGAGAAGGCTTTGGTCGCCACGGAATGAAGTAACTCGTCGTGCGCATATACTCGCGGTATTCGCTTGGATACTTCTCCAAAAAGATCCGCTCGAGCATCGGGCCGGTGACTCTGGTTACGATGTAGGTGATGAGGAGAGGGCTCACGATTGCGATGTAACCAAAAGGAAGAGGCCAGGCAATGACCGCGAGTCCAGTCCAGATGAGGGATTCGCCAAAGTAGTTGGGACGGCGGCTGTAGCGGAAGAGACCGCTACGCATAATTGGGGCAGCCTCAGTACCGGCTCGCTTGCGGGCGAGGTAGCGATCGAGTTGCCAGTCAGCGATGGTTTCATAGGCGAGACCAAAGAGCATAATACCGATACCGGCGACGGTGTAGATACTTCCAATGACCATACCTGCACTCATTGCAATGATGAAGGGGAGGGCAATCAAGACAATGATGAGTCCTTGAAAGAGGTTAATCTGGAGATAGCTCCGAATGAGGAAATACGTGTGACCGCGTTCCATCCAGGCAGTGCGCCAAGCCGCATAGCGGGCGTCTTCCGGCTTGCCATGATTCTTGCGCCAGATACGGACACCGAGCCTCGTGGCCCAGATGGTGATGAGGGTGGCAATAAGCACCGCGAGTGGTGGAGTCGTGTTGCTGACAAGGAGCGTGCCAATGGCGGCGAGCGCAAAGGTCGGTCCGTAGGCAATATCCATGACGCTATTGTCTCGTTTGATTTGGGCGATGAGAAATACGATGGTGACAATTGAGAACACGATAGTACTAAAGAGCAACATGTTGATAAGAAGGGTTGTGAGCATATGGTAATAGTGTAACAGATGCTAGAATAACAGCACATGCCCCGGGCTCGCACAGTGTCTACCGATGAGGAAGCGGTTGTTGTCGCGCCTAAAAAACGTGCTCCGCGTAAGCGTATTTCCCGTGTTGAAGAGGGTGAGACAGACGAGGTGGTGACACCAAAGCCGCGTGCTCGCCGTCCGCGTACTGTAGCACCTCGGCTGGCACCAGAGCCGACTCCAGAAGAACCAGTGCGTCGCGCTCCGACCCCGATTCAGGCTGAGCGCAAGGCTGCCAAGCGTGGCAATCGGGCACTTGTTGCGATCGGTATCTTTTTTATAGTTGTTGCCGGGAGTGGTGTGGCGATAGGGATGACTGACAGTGGACAGATTGATGTGGTAGCCGTCGTCAATGAGCGTAATGAGCGAGTCGGTCGTGGTGAGGTGCGTGAAGGTGAATCGACAATGACCGTGCCAGTCCAAAACATGACCGGAGGAGACAACGGCGGTATGATTCCGGCAGATCCAAGTCTCATACCAACACCACCGCCCGTACCAGCAGAGACTGCCTCAAGTACCGCTACTACCACTGATGAAACCGCGTCATCTACTGAGGCGGTAGATGGTGAAGAGGCGGAAACCACCAATGAAGAGCCTGAAGTGGTCGCTACTACTGAATCGAGTACCTAACAAAATGACTCCGCACGCGGAGTCATTTTGTTAGGCGGTAGCAGTCCGTGTCTCGGTGCATTTTTCGCACCGACACTGCTTTGGCTTAATGTACGTATTGAAGAATTCTTTGCCGTAGTCGTAGGTGAGTTCTTCGCCAGGCTTAATCGCTCGCTTCGCGTAGATATAGATGTGTGTCTCGCTCTCATCAATCTCCGGGTAGCAGTTTGGTCGACATGAGTGATTGATGTAGCGGGCAGTATTCTCACGACCACGGCCGTCGATGGTAAAGTCGTCATTAATCTCAAATAGGTATTGGCCACCACGACGGTTGGCTTCCTCGGCCGTGATTCGCTCGCCGGTGTACTCAATGATAAGGTCACCTTTTTTGATAGCTTCGGTGGTGAAGAGTCCAAGTCCGTGGGTACCACGTTTGACGATGAGGTTGTTTTTCATAATGGTGTCGATTGTAGCATACCCGCCATAATCGTCATCTTGTCGATTGTAAACACTGATTGGTAAAATGCCGTGAGGCGAGAGTTATACTGTACATATATGAAAGAAGCTCTTTCTCGATACATTCGGGCGGCTGATTATTTGGCTGCAGTCCAAATTTATTTGCAAGATAACTTCCTCCTTGAGGAACCACTCCGGCCCGAACATATCAAGACGAGACTCCTTGGTCACTGGGGTACTTGCCCTGGTATCAACTTTACTTACGCCCATCTCAATCGGGCGATTCAGGCACACGACCTCGAGATGCTCTTTGTGCTTGGTCCAGGTCACGGCTTCCCGGCGATTCAGGCGAATCTCTTTCTTGAAGGGACCTTGAGTGAGTTCTACCCAACACTTCCTCGTACCAAAGAAGGTATGGCGAAAGTAGCAGGGCAGTTTAGTTGGCCGTACGGCTTCCCAAGCCACAGTAACCCCGAGGCACCGGGTGTTATTCTCGAAGGTGGAGAGCTTGGGTACGCGCTCGCGACCGCCTATGGCGCCGTGCTTGATAACCCTGAGCTCATTGCGACGTGTTTGATTGGTGACGGTGAATTTGAGACCGGGCCAACTGCGACCGCTTGGCACACGAGTAAGCTCATTGACCCAGCTACGAATGGAGCAGTCCTCCCGATTCTTCACCTCAATGGGTACAAGATTTCTGGTCCGACCTTCGCTGGGCGCATGAGTGACGAAGAGCTCACTGCGCTCTTTACCGGCTATGGGTATGAGCCGCATATTGTCGACGCGTATGTGAGTGAGGACGTACATGGTGACATGATGACAGCACTTGATACTGCGGTGGCTGCCATTCGCTTCACGCAGCACTGCGCGCGCGAGGGTACACTCACGAAGCCACCAAAGTGGCCGATGATTATTCTCCGCACACCGAAGGGCTGGCATAGTATTCCCGAGCTTGATGGTAAGCGGATAGAGGACAATCATGCATCACACCAGGTAATAGCAGAGCTCGCTAAGACGAATGAAACCCATCGCGAAGCACTTGAAGCCTGGCTCCGTTCGTATCGTTTTGAAGAACTGTTTGATGGTGAGCGCTTTGCTGGTGAAATAGAATCACTCGTGCCGGCACGCCATCGTCGTATGGGAAGTAATCGTCATACCTTGGGTGGTGCACCACACTACAAAGCGCTCGCCCTCCCGGCCGTCTCGCACTACACGAGTACAAATACCTGTAACCTCGACGACCCGATTTGTGGGCAAGTGAGTAGTATGGAGACTATTGGTGCCTATCTCCGTGATGTGATGAAGGAGAATGCAGAGGCTCGAAATATCCGCCTCATGTCACCTGATGAGACCTACTCAAACAAAATTCACGCTGTCTTTGAAACAACCACTCGTGCGTTTATGTGGCCACTGCGACCATGGGATAAGGATATTGCGCGCGACGGTCGCGTCCTTGAGATGCTCTCAGAGCATACCCTCCAGGGCCTCCTTCAGGGCTATGTGCTCACCGGTCGGCACGGGCTTCTGGTGTCTTACGAAGCCTTCGCCCAGATAGTGGCGAGTATGACCGATCAGTATGCCAAGTTTTTAAAGATTGCTCGCTCGGTCCCATGGCGGGGTACGATTGCGTCCCTTAATTACATTTTAACCTCAACCGGCTGGCGTCAAGAGCATAATGGCTTCTCACACCAGAACCCTGGCTTTATTGATGGTGTCCTCCAGCGTCAGAGTGACTTCACGAATGTGTACTTTCCAGCGGACGCCAATCTTGCCGTAACTGCTTTTGCCCGGATGCTTCAGAGTGAGCGGGAGATAAACGTAATGGTGTGTGAAAAGCGACCACTTCCTATCTGGCGCACGACCGAAGAAGCGGCTCGTGATATTGAGAAGGGAATTGCCATTTGGGACTTCGCGACCGATGAGGATCCGCATATGGTGTTTGCTTCAGCAGGTGACTATCCGACCCAGGAGACGCTCGCGGCAATCAGTATTGTCCGCCAAGAAATACCAGCTTTCCGTATGCGCTACGTCAATATCAGTGCACTTTCTGGTGGCGGGCTCGGTCACTCAGAACATCGAGTATTGCGACACGAGTTTGCAGATTACTTTACCGAAGATAAGCAGGTCCGCATTAACTTCCATGGGTACCCGCAGACTATTAAGCAGATACTCTTTGATTACGGTGGTGACATCCGGCGATTTAGGGTGCATGGGTATGAGGAGAGTGGTTCGACAACTACCGCCTTTGATATGATGGTGCGCAACCATGTCGACCGTTACCACCTCGCGATGGAAGCGTTTGCGATTGCTGAAGATGAGGGTGTGATTTCTGCTAAGGAGGCCAAGGACTTGAAAGAAACCTACGAGGCCAAGCTCGCTGCCCACCGGGCGTACATCATCGAACACGGAGATGATCCGCTCGATATTACGAATTGGACATGGCAGTCACGTTAATTGTAAACCCGGGTTCCTCCTCAAAAAAGTATACGCTCCTTCGTGATGGGCGCTTACTTGTTACCTACTACTTTGAGCGAGTGGGGAGTGGGTTTGAATTATCGTGCGAAGAAGCGACCGGACGGGTGACAAAGTCGACACTGACTGCGCTCGGGTACCAGCAGGCCCTGACACATGTGATCGGTGACGCTACTCAGAAACAATGTATTGCTGATGCGGGTGTCATTACTCGGGTCGGGGTGCGTATTGTGGCACCAGGTACGTACTTTACCGAGCACCGAATCATTGACGATGAGTACATACAAAGGCTTCGTGCGGTGACCACGGTCGCTCCGCTCCATATACCGCATATAATTGAAGATATAAAAGCCATAGGACTCGCCTTACCAACGGCATTGCTCATTGGTGTCTCAGATAGTGCTTTTCATACAACGATGCCCCATGAGGCCAAGCGCTTTTCGGTGTCTCGAGCAGATGCTGAAGCTTATGACCTCTATCGCTTTGGGTACCATGGTCTTTCGGTGTCGTCGGTGGTACGGCAGTCTCCTCAGGTGCTTGGACGTCTCCCAGAGCGGATGGTGGTCTGCCATATCGGGAGCGGGATGAGTATGACTGCAGTCAAGGCTGGGCAGAGTCTCGATACGACGATGGGCTTTGCCCCGGGGAGTGGGCTCTTTATGGGGGCGCGCACCGGGGACGTGGAGCCAGCAGTTGTGCTTGAAATAATGCGACAAAAAAATCTCTCTATCGTCGATATGCAGCAGTATCTCCAGTCAACTGGAGGCTTTGTGGGACAGGTGGGTGAGGCAGACTTTCGGCATTTGCTTGCTCGGCTTGAACGTGGTGACGAAGCTGTTGCAGCGGCCTTCCGACAGTGTGTCTACCAATTTCAAAAAACACTTGGTGCGTACGCGGTCGCACTCGGTGGTCTTGATGCCGTTGTGTTTACAGCCACTGCGGTTGAGCGGAGTTCGCGCATGCGAGAATTATTTTGTGAAAATCTTTCCATGCTTAATGTATCGCTTGATGAGGGACGAAATGACGATCTCGTCGGTCGGTCCGGTATTGTTTCACTACCTGATGCTCCAGTAACTGTCGCGGTGATTCGGACGGCTGAGCTCGAGGAGCTTGCTCGTATCACCGATACCTTTTAATACAGTGCTACATCTGGCTAATAAGGATACTGAGGTCACTCGTTGAGATGCGTCCATCGCCATTAAAATCACTGGCTGGATTACTAGTGGTGAGATGGACAAAGAAAATACTGACATCAGTGACTGATACAACGCCGTCACTATTGAGATCGGCGGTGAGGCGTGGGTCACGGACAATAACCGCGGTTTGTGGTTGTGAGGTCTCTACCTGAGTTGTACCATCGGTGACGGTGAAGAGGGCGTCAATTGGTGTGGCCAGCGGTGCCTCGGTGCCGAGTCCGTCATGCCGAAGTACCTGGATATCATGAAGGCTCACATCAGCACTCCCGGCACCAATAGTAGTGAAGGTGACGGTCATAATATTCCCGGTACCGGTAAAGCCACCAGGTTGTGTGGTACCTCCAGCAAAGTGGATACTCCCATCACCATTTTGATACCACGGGGCTTCGGCCCACAGGTCAGCAATTGAGGTATTGTAGTCGATTTTTTCAACCCGTAGTTTTGCCGGATCGAATTTAATGTGACCAGTGAATGCATTCACTGGCTCTTTGGCGGTGAGGGCGAGACTGGTCGTAAAGGTGCCGCCAAGGTTAACCACCGCTGCGGCTGGAGAGAGTTGTACTTCCGCAATTGGATTGACGGGAGTTGCGACCACCATAAAAAAGCCAAACGACGCGAGGAGGCCCATTATCGCACTTGCAGTTAAGGTGGCGGGGATGATGTTGCCGGCAGTTAAGCGTTCCATATTATATGAGTATTATGCCATACTGTGTCTATGGAAACTGGATTTTTCTCATACCTTTTATTTTTGTTCCTCAGTCTTTTAGGGGTCGGTTCTTTTAATGATATTGCCCCGGTGTCTTCACTGGCGACTACTACTGCCATCGTGACTACTGTCGTTGATGGTGACACGATTCGGGTGCGGCCAGTTGAGGGTGGGAAAGAAGAGACTGTCCGATATATCGGGATTGATACCCCCGAGCCATATCGCGATGGTGAACCAGCCTGTGGGGCAATGGAGGCCACTGAGTTTAATGAGCGGTTAGTGTCTGGACAGAGGGTAACCTTGGTGCCGGATACCGAAGATAAGGATAAGTATGAGAGACTCCTTCGGTATGTGTATGTCGGAGATGTGTTGGTGAATGAAGTGTTAGTGCGGGAAGGGTATGCTCGTACACTTACCATTCCACCAAATACCCGGTACAGCGATGATTTTGTCCGGTATGAAGCTGAGGCTATCTCGGTGAATCGCGGCATCTGGGCCACCTGTACACCGTGATAGAGCGTGTGCTCCTTGCAGTCGTGGGTGAGAGGCGTACAATTAATTTACGGATGTTTTATTGAGGTAATTATTTTGTACTATGGATACAGAACAAACCACGCCGACTCCCGCCCCGGCACCAGCTGCGCCAGCAACACCGCCAGTTGCGAGTGAGCCAGCTCCAGAAAAAGCAGCAAACGAGAACCGTACGCTCATGGGAGTGTTGGCCTATCTTGGGATACTTATTGTCGTGCCGTACCTGATGGCCAAAGATGATAGCTTTGTTCACTTTCACATTAAGCAGGGAGCGGTCCTCTGTATCATTTGGTTCGTGGGCTATGTAGCGACGATGTTTATCTGGCTACTCACGCCATTTGTTGCAATATTGAACCTCGGTCTCTTCGTACTTGCGATTGTCGGTATCGTCAATGTCGTAAAAGGGAAGGAGGAGGCACTGCCGCTCGTTGGCGGCTTTGCGAAGGATATTCCGCTCTAGTCAACGTCATTACAAAAAACGACGGCCGCGTACCTGGTAGGTATCGCGGCCGTTTGTTCAGTTGCTCTCCTCGTCGCTGCTCATACGCAGCTGCTCGAAGGCGAGCGTTTCGGGTGTCTCCACTTCTTCTGTGGAGACAGCCTCGATTTCACCCTTGAGGATTGGGTGAAGACGAAGCATTTCCGCATCGCTTGCGGTGTCTTGAAAGTGGATGAGTTGCCGAAGCAACTCGGGCCCTTCTTTCGCTCTGGCAAGGCTGTC
>CAZTWW010000004.1:45699-49221 GCA_964618165.1 uncultured Candidatus Saccharibacteria bacterium
GTCACCAGTGGTACGCGTTCAAGGTATTCCATAGGTAAACCCCCTGTAAAGTCTGTACATTTTATACTACTAAATAGCACAAAAGTCAATAATCTACTCAAGCAATAAAGCATCAAGAGCCGATAATGTTATGAGTTGATATCGAGAATTTGTCACGAGTTACTAAGCTTTTTATTTCGTTTCACTCATAAAAATCTAAGTACTCGCGACCCCGCCTCAGCTGTTTCAATTTTGAAAATTGAAACATGCTTGCGGCTTTCAATTCTCCACGCAAGCAAAGCAGTTTGCTTGCTCCATCTCCACCTAAAACACAAATCCACCCGGAAGGGTGGTTGTGTTTTGGTGGAGATGGGAGAATAATCCTGACGGTCACCAAGCTATATTTGTTCGTCTATCGACTCCAAATCTAGCTGGTGCCGCGGGACACGCCTCGACTGTCGTACTCGCTAACGCTCCGTGCGACATGTCTCCGGCGGTTCGATTCTCACGTGAGTGACATAGGTCACTCACTCCCATCTCCACTCAAATAATAAAAGCGCCAAGAGGCGCTAATATTATTACGAGTGGACATCAGTAAAAACGATTGGAACCTTATAGAAAGCTACATATTCGGGTCGTACCGTCTGATTAAAGGACTAATAATACGAGATGCGGCAACAGTTTTTTGATTAACTTTTACCACATAATAGTAATAGAACTACAGATAAATAATAAGTGGTAAAATGGACCTGTATGGCCAAACATCATATTGTCCAAGATAAATATTTAGCTCAGTGGGCAATAGAGGGTACAAAAAATCATTTAAATGTTTATCTCGTCTCTGAGAACAAATATAATAAAGCAAATTCTAAGTCACCTATATTTTGGAGGAATGACTATAATATTTTTTATGATAACGGTGTTAAGACATATATACCTGAAGAAATGGCTTCGAAGATAGACGGCAAAGGTATTAGCGCCATAAGAAAAATAAACACCCAAAATAGAATCCAACTTAATGGGTACGACAGAAGTTGCCTCGCATTTTATTTAGCACTCCAGTACATAAGAACACCTCGATTCAGAGAAGAATCAAACAAATTGATAGAAGCAAGCGTAAAGCATTTTATGAGGAAGGACATTTCTTCTGTGAATGAAGTTAAGATGACGAAGGAGGATATCTTAAATGAGGGGCTTAATGGTCCTGAGGAAGAGCGTCTATTTGAAGAAGTAAAGATGATGTCTGATGAGGATATTCAAAAGATAGTATTTGATACGATACATAGCAATGACACACGTATTCATGTAACTGATGAAGGCCATTCAAAGAGTATCTTTAAAGTTGGAGAACAAGCAAAGGAACTATTTGAAATAGAGTGGGTTTTTATTATTGCTCCGAAAGGTACTTCGTTTGTTACTTCAGACAATCCATACTTCACAATTGGCCCAAAAGTCATGAATGGTCAACTTTCTCCGCATTCAATGGGATTCTTTCCGCTTCGTCCTGATTTATGTATCTGCACAAAACCCTGTAATAAAACAAAGGCGGAATCGTTTATAGAGTTTAGTAAGAGCCAAGTTAGGCAGGTAAATCAACTGGTACTTAAGAATAGTTACAATTGTTTGGTAGCAAAGGATAAAGCACAAATAGATCACTTAACTAAAGCATATGACTATAGTAATCATAGGAAATCCCGAGATGTTACGGTAAGTGAAAATGGACCATACGTATTATTTAACATTGAATAATTTAGAAATCATACTCAAGGTGTGACTCCATACTACAGTTTTATAGACGGCGCAAAGTGATTTAGGGAGACATCATGGTATACTTTTTATATAAATATGGCTATATGAATCAAGACTTAATGATTAGGCTATTTCGCTCTATTGAAGGGGAATCTAAGGATGACCTTGTTAAAGTTGCTAAGAAAATCATTGATAATGAAGAGGCAAAAGGTCACACAAAATTAGCAGGTAGACTAAAGTCTATCTTGAAGTCGAACACTGCAGAATCTCAAAGTTTCAAAAAAGAACTGAGAACAATTCTACCTCCGGGTGCATTAATTCCGACAAGTCGGAGACACAACATACCGCTTGCTACGTGTATTGATAGGAATAACCTCAGGCATGAAATGATACTGCCTCAGGAGGTTGAAGCTAATTTCAAAAGAATTGAAAGTGAATATGTTGCAAGGGAAAGGCTGGCTCATTTTGGTTTGAAACCAAGACAGAAAATACTTTTTTATGGCTCTCCGGGTTGTGGCAAGAGTATGGGTGCCGAACGTATAGCTTGGAATATCGGACTGCCTTTTCTTAAAGTTCGCTTTGAAGCAATAATGTCTTCTTATTTAGGGGAATCAGCCAGTAATCTAAAGAGTCTTTTTGAAACAGCCAAGCAAACCCCATGCGTTTTACTCTTGGATGAATTTGATTTTATTGCTAAGGCCAGGTCAACAGGGCATGATGTAGGCGAAATGCACCGAATGGTTAATATACTTCTCAACCTTCTTGAGGATTACGAAGCGCCTGGTTTATTAATTGCTACAACAAATCTCGAAGGCGCGCTTGATCAGGCACTATTTCGAAGATTCGATGACATCATTGAAATTCCAAAGCCGGGCAAAGAGGAAATTCAACGTTTACTAAAAGCATCTCTTTCATCAATGGTCACCGACCCCAAAATTGATTACACAACTTTGGCAGAAAAAATGGAAGGCCTCTCGGCAGCAATTGTGGTTCAGATTGCAAAAAATGCAGCAAAAATGGCAGTTATCAAAGGTGCAAAAAAGGTCGGACCAGCCCATTTGTATGAAGCCTTGGAAGAAACACACAAGCATGGTAAATAAATACTATGTCTCAGTTTCCGCACCTGGCTCTGCCTAATCGATTAATCGGCCTACATAAACCTAAGCAGGGTCGTTCAAAGGGATTAGATCCTCGTACACAATCTAATTTAGATAATCGCGATAGTCACGGAGCGGCTCTTTTAAGTAGTGTTGGAAACTTGAGTAATGATTGGTCACAAAACCTTGAAAGGAGACAACAGCAAGGTTTGCCCGAGCTACCTAACCCAGAGACTGTACCGGTTTTTCTGCAGGTAGATCCAACTAAATTCGATGTAGAATCGCTTAAGAGTTTCGGTATCGAAATTATTGCAGAAGAGGAAGGGGGCTTTATTATCGGTGCATCAGGCACCGATTTTCGCTCTTTGAGATCAAAAATTGAAAGTTTCATTTCACAGCAGGGCGCGTTTAAAAATAAAGCATCGGAGTTGTGGGGTATTAACGAAGGCTCTCAATGGAGAGTAGATCGGATTCTCTCTGAAGAATTAAAGACAAAATGGGATCTTATTACAGACGATCAAGTGGTAACAGTTGATGTTGGTATTGCTTGCTATGTAAAAGTGTCGGAACTACCGCAAAAGAAATCCGGAGAAACGGAGCAATCTTATTCAAGGAGAGTCGCAAAATGGTCTGCCCGCAAAGACAGACAAGAACAAGAGCGTGAGGAAGCAGCACTGGAAAGACAAGGGGCCTTTGA
>CAZTWW010000004.1:49231-50355 GCA_964618165.1 uncultured Candidatus Saccharibacteria bacterium
GGTGGTGAGGTAGGAAGCTTTGTTGATTATGATGATAGTTTTGCTTGTCGTATTACGGTTACTGGGAAGGCTTTGAAGGATATTGTACTGAACTACCAATTTTTGTTTGAGGTGGTTGAATATGATCCCCTGACGCTACCTGAAGGATCTTCAAGTGAGACGCCTCAGGTTAATCCAAATCTTCTGCCTCCTTTACCTAACTCACCTAAGGTTTGTGTCATTGATAGTGGTATTCAAGAAGGGCATAGGCTATTGGCTGCAGCAATAGATGTCGGCGCTTCTCATTCGTTCATAGATGGAGATGTAAGTACGGCAGATGTTGCTTCCGGTGGAGGACATGGAACTAAGGTCGCCGGGGCCGTCTTGTATCCGCACGAGCTACCAATAGAAGGAGATTATAGGCTCCCTTTTTATATTCAGAATGCAAGAGTATTGGCAGCAGATGGCGGTAGAACAATTTTGCCGGCAAACTTGTATCCTCCAAAATTAATGGAGGATGTTGTCAGTTTATTTGAACGCACACGGATATTTAATATGTCCATTAACTCCTTCATTGCATGCAAAGTTGTCCATATGTCACAGTGGGCAGCATCAATTGATAAACTAATGTACGAGAGAAACGTTCTTTTCGTTCTCTCTGCAGGTAATATCCCTACCAAAGGCGCTGACCATAGACCCGGAATAGTCGACCACGTTATTGCTGGAAGAAACTACCCAGCATTTCTTCTTGAGCCATCAAGCAGGATTGGAAATCCTGCCCAAAGTTCCTTTGCACTTACTGTGGGTTCGGTCTGTATCGATAAATTTGATGATGACTCCCGTGAATCTTTCGGGGAAAAAGACAGTCCTTCTTCATTTTCAAGAACAGGGTTGGGTTTGTGGGGAATGATAAAGCCTGACGTTGTTGAATATGCTGGCGACTATGTGCGCGAGAAGGGCGACCGTCCAAATATAACTACACAAGATATTACCTCACCAAAATTAATTAGATCAACCCGAGATGGCGGTTCTGAAGTTGGGTCTGATGGTGTGGGGACTTCCTTTGCAGCGCCGAGAGTTACTCGAATAGCGGCCGCACTTCAGAATCTTTACCCTGATGAGCCGGTAAATATGTATCGAGCATT
>CAZTWW010000005.1:0-42519 GCA_964618165.1 uncultured Candidatus Saccharibacteria bacterium
TTGCCGATCTTTGTGAGTCTTACACTCGGGTATTTTGTATTTCGTAACTCAAAACGAAGTGCTGGTACAGTTCTCTTTGCAACATTTACAATATTGCTTTCATTATGGCTGGCTGGTGATTTGGTTACCTGGCACTCAGACAACTATTACTCAGTAGCGCTTTTTTGGAGCACACTCGACTACATAAACATTCTCTTTTACCTCGTGCTCGTATGTTTCTTCATCGTTCAGACATTCAAACTAAATCGTCTCCCTGGATACGCCAGCATAGGACTTATTCTTGTTTCCTTACCACCACTTTTACTTACTATGGCCGGACTATCAGTTGGTGAATTTGATGAAACGAATTGTGAGATGGCCGGTAACGACTTATTGGCACTCTATAAGCTAGGGGTTGAGTGGCTGTCGATTTTCTTAATACTCGTCGTTGGTACAGTTGTAGGTATTAAAAACAGAAAAGAGAAACGGGAGCGGAATCAGATTACCGTCCTCACGTTATCAAGTGCAGTTTTCTTGGCTATTTTCTCCAGCTCTGAGTACATTGCTACGCTCACTGATATTTACGAGATTACACTCTACGCACTTTTCTCTCTACCTATATTTCTCGTCATTGTAACGTTCAACATCATTGAGCAGGGCGCCTTCAAACTTCGCAACGATAGCTTTATTCTCGCAAAGCTACTCTTCTTTATCTTTATTCTCGTTGCCGTGTTCAATATTGTTCTTGCAGACGACTCACTTGAATTCCTCGTAACCGTAGCAAGCACCATCGTGACCACTGGCTTTGGCTTACTCTTGCTCCGCAGTGCACGTCGCGAAGTCGAACAACGCGAAGAAATCGAAAAGCTTGCCAAGGGGCTTGAGCGAGCAAATGCGCGTTTGCGCGAGCTTGATAAGCAGAAGTCAGAGTTCGTTTCGGTAGCATCGCACCAGCTCCGTAGCCCACTTGCAGCTATTCGAGGTTACGCATCGATGATTCTTGAGGGGAGTTACGGCAAACTTGATCCGAAGACCAAAGAGCCCATTGAGCGTATTGCTGAGTCGTCGAAGTTGATGACCGAGTCGGTCGAAGACTTCCTCAGCGTATCTCGTATCGAAGGCGGTAACATGAAGTACGAACTCTCAGACTTTAACCTCGCGGAGCTTGCTGAGCATATTACGGATGATCTTCGCCCTGAAGGTTTCAAGCACGGACTCTTACTCCTCTTTAAGTCTGACCTCACGACCAAGGGTATGGTGCATGCTGATAAAGGGAAGACTCAGCAGATTCTCCATAATCTCATCAATAACGCACTCAAGTACACTCAGAAGGGGACCGTCACCATCTTCGTCCACGATAATATCTACGCTAAGAAGGTGTATGTCGACATCATCGACACTGGTATCGGTATGAGTGAAGATACTATCGACAGTCTTTTTGAGAAGTTCACTCGTGCAAAGAATGCCAATTCAGTCAATATTAAGGGTACTGGTCTTGGACTCTTCGTCGCCCGCCAAATGGCTCGCGCGATGCATGGTGAGGTCACTGCTCACTCCGAAGGAGAAGGCAAAGGCTCCCGCTTCTGCTTTGAATTACCAGTGATTATGTAGCTGGCAACATGCTTGCATTATTTGAAAAGTGTGCTTTAATAAAAGAATCTTGTTCTTTGTCATGAGGCAAATGCTTTATGAGGGCAAGTAACGGAGGTGAAGCTATGACCAAATCCAAAGTCACCAAACAGCGCTCCGTCGAACCGCTTACGGAATCGACGAAGAAAGGGACTCGGATGGGGAGCAAGGGTCGCAAAACCCGACACTTCTGCGGGTGACCATATAGGGGTGGAGTTCTCTTGGGCTCCACCCCGTTCTAATAATCCCAAACAGGAGGTTAAGGTGAAACGAGTTCTCGCAATCTCGCATTTGAGTGAAGATGTCCAACTAGAGAGTGTTGAGGAACAATTAAAGCTTTCCAACACAAAGGTGATCAAACTTCTTACAAATAGTTTTAGATCACTCGACCTAGGACTTAAGTCAAGTGTTGACGGTGTGGAGTTATTTGTTGATGGAGTAAAATTTGTTCCAGACGTCGTATGGTACGCTACACATCCAAGAACTGATTCGCTATACTGCCGTGGCTACAGATTCCCTGGTGAACACAGATCTGCAGCGACACAGTTCATAGTGGATTTACACTATGCGCTGGACTCCAAAGTAAAATGGGTTCCTGGGAGCTTCGACTCCATAAGTCGAAGTGACTCAAAGCCTATCTTGTTACACCTAGCATCGAGCTGTGGACTTGAAATTCCAAACGTAACCATTAATGGCAATCTTGACGCCAAAACGAAAATTTTGGATGAGAGATTGTACAAGAAAAAGTTGGGATTTCCTACCGTTGTAAGTTTCGATAAAAGGAGTGGTGTTGAAGTAATCACAACAACAACAAACCACCTTGGAAACAGAAACGCCGGTAAAGAAGTGTGGCAATGGCAGTCTCCGGTCGAAAGTGTAGCTCATGTAAGATGTTGCCTAGTTGAAGATCAGTTATGGAGTGTAGTATGGCATAGAAAATCTCCGCTTAAACGCCTATACGACTATCGTTCGCAACAATATTGCGAAAACTGGCAGCAGTATATTCTGCCAAGTGAAGTGACAAGTTCTGTACTACGTCTCGCAGAGAGACTTCGGATTAAAATTGCATGTCCTGAGTTTTTGGTTACGTGTGATGGGACCCACGTCTTTATCGACATGAACCCCTGTGGAGACTGGGCAGGCTTCTTTAACGAAACGACGAACAGAGAGATTTCGAAGAGTATTTCACAACTGTTGCTCAAATGAGAGGAATTTTCCAAACGAAATGACTCGCCGATGTAGTTTTATCGGCGGGTCATTCTTTTATATAAATGTTGCTATTACTTTGATGTAATTCTCTGACAGCTCATGATGTGTATTTTCAATAATCCGAAACTCACCATGATACTTTTTTGCCAACTTTTTTGCCTCTCTAATAGCATACGGCCAATCCTCAGAACCAAATAGGAACACTGCGGGAGAGTTATGAATACTTTTTGGGATGCTGTGTTGATAAAAATCTTTAACTCTTCTTTTACCAAAATAAGCTTTTGCAGCTTCTGGCATCATCGACAGCTGTTCTTTATAAAAAGGAGAGATTGAACAAAAAATGATTTTTTCAAACCTTGTCTCTGCTGCAGACAATAGAGTGATGTAAGCTCCAAATGAAAAGCATACTACAGTTGTATTTTTAGTATCGATGACTGAAAGAACATGGCGCAACTCTGCTAACCAGTTACTTGGTACGTTGTAATTCCACTTAGGTACAAAATTTATAACATTGTACTTTTTATTGTACTGGTTTTTAATAGTTTTATATGCACTATCTGTAGCCGATTCGCCAAAACCAGGGATAATGAGGAGATTTTTGTTCATAATTATTTATACATTTTACAACACATAATATCAATACTTCACTCAAGTGAGATTAACGCCACAGGGCTGTTTATTAAAAAATTTATACCAAATACTCTCATAGATATTGTTAATTGTTGCAACCTTAACCGAATTAATAATAAATTTACATTGTTTTACAATAAATTTTATAGATCATCTAATTCACAAGCCTTGAAGCCAAGGATATCTTTATAACGGTTTTTGCCAAATAAAATAGGTATAAAATCCTCATCAGCTGTAACAAATTCAGACTTATCAGTAACGCCAATTATCTGATCTGACTTAATCAGATTAAAATTTTTAATATTATCTGAAAGATTAAATTCACCATTAAAATTTTTCTTGAATGCATCATAAACCTTATAGACCTGAGTCTGACCAAGAGAGCGCGGATTTGTATACGGATTAGACTTAATAATGCCAAAATGCTCCAATATACAACAAATATCGTACATAGTTGCCTGAAATACCAATCGACTATCGTCAAGGCCATACTCAAAAGCGAGGCCTATTCTCGCGTCCGAGATAAGAGCGTTCTGGCTTTTATATGTCATCACAAGTACCTTAGGAGGTCTAAACAACTTAATCAACCCAGCAGTCTTCTCATCATATTTAGTAACAATAATCATCGAGTCATTAGACAAATCAGTTGTATTAGTTGAATGTATATCAATCACTAAATCTGCGTCTGTAATCTTTTGATACAGCTCATATGCACGCCGTTCTTCATAGGTTCCATCAGCCTTTCCAGGGAATACACGATTTAAATCACTTTCGGTAAAAGGCACACAGAGTTCCTCTGCGCGGGGATTACCGACAATCAACTCAAGTTGATTGTTAGGAATATTAAGTTTCTGAAGTTCTGTAATTACTTTTAAACCAATTTTTTCATGTCCATGAGTGGCACCAACGACTATAATTTTCATGCTTATGTTGCAGTATACCTAATACATAAAATGACTCAATAGTTCTACCGACTTTCAATAAATATCTGAAGATTTGCTATTTGTAAGCGTTGTGATAGCGTATAAATAGCATTTTCAGCTACGGCAGCGCGGTGATGGTTCTTTACAGTTTGGCAACAGGGCCCTATTTATCATAATTAGCCACCCTCCATGAATCGTCACATCTCGTCGTCTTATTCGTTCCGAGCGCAGTTACTGCATCGGCTTGTTGCTAGCTGTATTATCCTCGCGTTGTTTTTAAGCCCTATTGAGGTACCGCTATCGGAATTAGTCGTTGCGCCGGAAACCACCCCCGACACCGCACTTGAGTCAAACCGTGAACTAGCAAATAACGACACAATCAAAGCGGATACGGCGGGGAATGTGACCTACACCCGCGGTGCGACTGAGCCCCAAGTAGCATTTGATGCGCCAGTCTACGACACTCCTATCAGCATCAAAGAAGTGTTACCGACCTCAAGTACGAGTCTCGATTTAGCAATAATGGAGCAAGCTAAGACGGTAGCCCTCATACCAAAACAACTGACAGCACGCGCACAAAATAACCACTCCGCAGCTCGTTTACTCGCCGCGGGTAAGACCGGCAGTGAGCTCGCCTCAGTGACACTCGATGCTGAAGGTAACATCGTTGCCACCTCAGACATTCACGGTAGTACCGAGACAGCTGAGTACAATAACAATGGCCAACCCCTCAAAATCACCGAAGGCGATGGTACAACCGTATACTATAAATATGATTCAGACGGACGTCTCCTCGGAGTAAGTCGTGAAGGGGAGAGCGCGATTGCAACCGCCAGCGGTATTTCTGGATTTGCCCAACGACTTGTAGCGCCATTGTTTGCACTCGCAGACGTCGCTGATGATACGGTCGGTTTTGACTATGAGGCAGACAGTATGACAACCGCCCAAAATAATGTGGGGGTAGTTACCTATGAGTACGACGAGTATGGTTTGGTAACACTCGAGACTCGCCTTGACGGTTCTCAGGTCGAGTATGAATACGATGAACTTGGTAACGTTGTCACCACCATCGAGGTGCCAGCTGAGACCAATAACAGTTTCTCACTGCGATCATTTCTTCGATTCAGTTATGCAAGTAATCCATTACTCCAAACTACCCAAGAGTTCAGCGACTATGATGACAACAGTCGTCTCCGTTCGTATCGAATTGCAGTAGTTAACGAATCACCGATACCAGACAACAGCGTCCCAACAATTGAAACATCAACCGATATCTCTCCAGCTCCGGGCGTGTCGACCACCACCGCTACAACCAGTCAAGCTATAACCACCGATACAACTACACCAGAGGCAGGTGCGAGTACTACCGTTGTGAGCACTCCAACAGACACCACATACTCGTCCACCTCAACACCAGAGGACACGTCAAATGTGCAAATTATCGAAGCGGTACTCGAAGAGATTATCAGCTACATTTCGGAGACAACTACGACAGTAGCGTACTGGTTTCAAGGCTTACTCCAGCGGTCATTTGCTGAGACAACAACCACCGCAGTGGACACTGAAACAGCACCTAGCGCAACCATTAATGCAGCTTCCAGTACACTCTATAGCATCAGCTTCAACTACGACGCTCACGGCAATATAGTGTCGAGCGAGACAAATACCGGTATAAAAACCACTCACGCCTACGACGCTATTTCAGACAGTCTAATTTCAACCGTGGTAACCACACCAAGTGGTCAGACCAGTAATCACAGTTACACCTCGGATAATTTTGCTCGGTTGCGGACCTACAACAACGATAGCTACACGTATAACGAGGCAGGGATATTGATCGCTACCCGTGATAGTAGTTACTCGTATGACACGAACGGCAACCGTTCTGAGACAAGTGGTCGTAACGCGGCAACCTATACGTACAACGGCAACCGTTTACTCTCCACAACGTATGCCGACGGACGGAGTGTTCATTACGAATATGACAACCGCGGAGCGGTAGTACGCATCGTCGACAGTAGTGAAGGAACAACCAACTTCACCTATAACCTAGCTGGCGCCATCAGCACCATTACGCATGGCACAACGGTAATTAGCTACGAATACGACGCCCTCAACCGCAGAACAAGTCGCGCCACTGCAGATGGCATCATCAACTACCACTACAACAGTGGACAGCTCAAGCGTGTAACGAATGAAGCTGGTGTAACCATACGAGAATACTTCTATACACCAAGCGGACTACTGACCGCAGTGCAAGTAGACGGAACAATCTATCACACCATCACCAACTACAACCGAAGCCTCCTTGGTCTCATTGACACCTCAACCGGACAGCTGTATGAGACCACGTATGACGCGTGGGGTAATATCATGAGTAACAACTTGCCAGTTACGCTCGATATTGGGTATATCGGTGCCTTTGTTGAACCGTCGCTCGGATACAGTATTCTTGGTCCCCGTGTCTACGACCCCGAAATTGGACGCTTCCTCTCTAAAGACCCGCTCCCCGGCGCACAACTTGACCTCTTGAGTCAGAACGAGTACATCTATGCCAAAAACGACCCCGTAAATCAGTATGATCCAAGTGGGCACGCCAGTGAACTGGCAGCTAAAAGCACATCTCCAAAGCGTTCACTCATCGAAACCAACAATGCAATTGAGGTACTACAAGCGGAATTGAAAGACGCTGAAGCAACCCTCTTCATAACCGACTCAACCGACACCGAAGCTTATAGTCTCGCTCAACTCGATGTTACCAACCTGGAGAATGCTCTCAGTGAACTCTATGCTATCAAAGCAGATACTGAGGCCACAATCGCCAAGAATGAAGCTGATACAGTGACTACACCAGAACCAGCACCGGTTGCAGTCAATACGATACACTGGGGCGTGGGAGAGGTATCTGCAAGCAGCACTGATACTGGCAGTACTCTACCAACAGAGGAAAGCTCCACTTCAACAGCATCAACAACCACAGTCACGATAGAATCTCATAGTTCAACCACCAGCCCGGAGACACTGGAACAAAGCGCATCAGAAGTCGAAGAAGTAGAGATACCAACCGTACCCCTCGATACCCCTACACCAGCCAACGAAACCACCCCAGCCCTTCCCGTAACAGTATCATTTGGCAAGACCAGTGGCATTAGTGGCTTTATTAGTACCATTACGGGAGAGCAACTCTTGAAAGCTGAAGCCAAGAAAAAGAAATCAAAAGCCAAGAAGGCAAAGAAGGATAAGAAAAAAGCCTCGGCTACAGCAAAATCGAAGAAGGAATCAAAAGCTACTCAACTATCTTCACTCAAAAAGAAGCTCAGCAGTCTGCAAAGTAAGCTCACAGCTACCCAGAACAAAAACGCTAAGCGAAAGATTACCAAGCGTGAGCTCGAGAGAATTAACCGAGAGGTACAAACAGTTGCCGTCAGTGTCCTCTCACTACGTGTCGATGACCTCATCCGTCAACGTGACGCTGCCAACGAAGCCAATGCCGAACGAGCTCGGCAACAAGCACTGGCTACAGCAGCGAACAATCTTAACACCAATACCAACACTCAAATAAAAGCCATTACCGTCACTCCAGCCGCTCCGGCCGTGTCGGCAGTGTTTGGACCAACCGAACTTCCACAAAGCGCCGGGGTACAAGCACCTCGACTCACATTTGAACAACCGACCGTCCCATGGTGGAAAACCGCTACCTCAGTAGCAGTATCACTCGTACCAGTAGTTGGTGAGTTCTATGATGGATGGACAATCTATGCCCAAAAAGACCCAATCACCGGCGAACGACTCACCCTCCTTGGTAACGCGTTTACAGTCATTGGGCTTGGGACCATTGCAGGGTCTGGTAAAGCGGCTCGAGAGATTGGGGAGCGTGCAATTCGAGAGATTGCGACCAGTCGAGGGATAGACTACGACTTAGTGAACAACGCCGCCGAAGAAGTAATCAAAGAAGTAGACCTAGTCGCACTCGCTGCAAAAGGTAAAAGTGGATACGATGAACTGATTACGAAGATAAGTGAGCGAGCAGCCAAGAAAAATGCCGACTTCATGGCAAAAGGGACAGTATCTGCTGCCACTATTGCCAAGTTCCAGGATAGAATTGACCGAGACAGGATTGTACATATTCTAGACGGTGAATTTGATGCTGACTATAATATAATGACAGGTGGTCACAGATATGGTCAAGCTGTGCGCAAGGCTAGAGAAGGAAAATTCTTCAACACTAAACATACTGAATTCCCTGAGAGCTGGTCCGACGATAAGATTTTAGAAAATGCACTTCTAGTATTAAAATCTACAGACTCTGAAAAATATGTACAACCTGACGGAAAGATTCGTTACGATTTGGTTATAGATTCAACTAATGTCAGAACTGTATTTGATCCTGTATCACAAAAAGTTATTACCGCATTCCCACTTAATTGATACATATGGAAAATAGAACCGAGAGAATGGGGTATCTTATTGAAAAGCACATGTCGAATCCTAAAGATAGAGATATGTTTTTGAGTGATTTAGACTACGGCGAAGAAGAGATTCCATTCTCAAATCTCTGTGCAGTTATACGGCAGAAAAAATATGTTCTTACCCCAGAAGACAAAGTTCTCATTGATGAGATAGGTGAGAGTTTATGGAACAGCAACTTCTACCATCGATACTCTATGAGTACGAAATATTGGTACGACGTAATCGGCAAGCCTCCATACGACAATGCGTCTGATAAGCGACGCCTCATTCGATTTGATGGACGCTACACTCCACAACTTCAAGAGTACGACCGATGCACATTCAAGGTAATTGAGCACGAACCTAACTGGTATATTACAGAGCTTCCGTTAGCAAAGGATACTCTGGAACAGCTCGCAGTAGACAGCGAGGGGAGAGCTAAGTATGAGTTACTCCCTTTACTTAAACGAGATCTGCCAGCTGATGAGTATGAGGTGATGATGTAGACATCATAAATTACTCAGTCTGAATTATGGCAAAAACTAACAAAAAAATTATAATCTCAACACTTAACATCCCTTTACAAGCGTTCGGTTTAGATAAGTTAGAAAAACAGATCAATCTGACCGAACTCAATCTCGTGATTGAAAAACTAAATCATGGTCAAGAGTTAAGTCAAAATGACTACATTCTCTTAACTGATGCTTTTGCAATAAGCTGCGCAATTGCTGAGGAAATCGAATACCAAACCTTAACAGGTTTTTCATGGAATGAGGCTATGGAACAACTTGGCATTTGCAAAATGCTCAGCATTAAAATTGAGTAATTTAATTCACTCTGTTAAGACAGTAAAGTTAAAACTGTGTTTGACCCCGCATCCCAAAAGTTATTGAATTACTGAATAAAATAAGCATGACTACACTTGAAGAGTCAATTAAAAAAATGCTTGTATATTATGATCCCCGGGAACTGATACGATCCGGCGCGCCCGCAGACGAGTATGATTCGTGTATGACAAAAGTCGTTACTCTAGTTACATCGTACAACATTGATATTGGAAATATAGTTAACAAGTTTTCTGGCTATATCTCAACAACCGCACCATATCGAGTTACCCAATATAAATCTTACAACCATGGACCATATTGATTATGAAAAGTTACTAAGAGAAATATATCTCAAATACCTTCCAGACGAAGCAAACTACAAAGAGACTGGGGTATTTTCGAGTTTATCTCACATTGATTATGGTGAAATGGAATTAACATTTCATGATTTTGTTGCGAAGGTGAAGGCGGATAAGATCGTGCTTACACCTGAAGATATGCAGATTATTGACCAGATTGGTGAGGACATTTGGAACGGCGGACCTTATTGGGAGCACCGTATGCAGACTAAAGATTGGAAGGATATTATCTAATCAATAAATCTTAGAGAAGACCAGACAGTGTTTAAGGTTATTGTATTGTATTGTACTGTAATGTATACAAATCTTGTATGAAACTCGACCAAAAAGAAATTATATTTTGCTTGAATTGTTGCAATGAAATTCTCAGAGGGTACAAACTTGGTACTGACTTTGAAACTATCTTTGGTCCAAATGGGGAAAAACAAATCGAAGATATTGAAAAAAGGTTTTTAGTTTCTAAGGATAACGAAGATAGTGCTGAATTAAGTAAAATTCTAACTACAAGCGAAGTTGTTACTGTTGTAAAAATGTTAGTGATAACAATTCATGAACTAGACTGGGAACTTTCACTCAGAACCAACATGAATAAGACTGAAGCTGGAAATATAGTTAACAAGTTTTCTAGCTATATCTCGATAACCAAAAACTTATAAAGCGTCTAGCAATTTAATAACTTTTTGATATGGCTCATCTGAAGTGGATTCATCGAATCCTGGAATGATAAGTAGCGTCTGTTGCATTTTAGGTAAGTATCTCATATGTACTTTACAATTTCGAGAGGCTAGTGCACTTGCCAAAAAATGCTATGATACGACTATGAAAAAGCGACTTTTGACTGGACTGCAGTCTTCGGGAGACCTCCATATTGGTAACTATTTTGGGGCACTGAAGCCGTTTGTTGATATGTACGAGGAGTACGAGAGCTTCCTCATGGTCGCAGACTATCACGCCCTCACCTCGGTCCGTGATCCAGAAGTGCTCCGGCAAAATATCCGCAATGTGGTTCGTGACTACCTCGCCGTCGGGGTGGATCCAAAGCAAGCGGTTATCTTCCGTCAGTCTGATAACCAAGATCACATGGAGCTTGGTTGGATATTTAATTGTATGGTGACTGTCCCATTCCTCATGCAAGCCCACGCGTATAAGGACAAAGTCGCGAAGGGGATTGAGCCAAACGCCGGCCTCTTTACCTATCCGATGCTTCAGGCAGCCGATATCGCGCTCTATGATACAGACGTGGTACCGGTCGGTGAAGATCAGCGCCAGCACCTCGAGTACACGCGCGAGGCGATTCGTAAGGTGAACCTCGCATACAACAACGAACACCTCCTCAAGGAACCAGAAACCGTCATTATCGATGGGGTAGGGGTGGTACCGGGGACCGATGGTACGAAGATGAGTAAAAGCTATAAGAACACCATCCCACTCTTTGGGACTCGTGAAGACATCCAAAAAGCAGTCATGAGTATCGTCACCGATAGCAGTGGGGAACGCCCTGAGCATGTATATGCTATCCATAAACTCTTCAAGAGCGAAGCAGAGCTCGTGCCCCTCTACGAGGAACACAGAGGCAAGTACAAGGCACTCAAAGACGCACTCGCGGAAGATATTGACGCAACCCTCAGCCCAATGCGTGAACGCCGAGCCGCTATCACCGATGCTGATGTGGACGCTGTACTTGCCGACGGACTCATGCGAGCCAAAGCCGTCTCCACACCAGTCCTCAACCGCGTCCGCGACGCGATTGGTATCAACCTCTCGTAAATATGCCAGAGAAGCCACCACAGCTCAGTGACTTTGAAGCAGATGGGGTACTGAAGCCGCTGGCTGAAGTGACTCATAAAATTGCTCACCACATCGCAAACCTTGGCCATGATGTCGAGGTTCAAAAGTTTAATGAGAGCTTGCTCATCTTATGCGACGAGTCTTCGCCCATCACCCTCGATCTATACAACGAGATCGCCGAAGAATATGCCACGAGTGGTGTCGTTATCTCATTTAACGAAGACGAACAAATCATCCGTGTCCGCCCCTTCCGTAATTGACAGCCATATCTATTCTGGCATACTTTAAAAACGCCAATGACGTGACTGACACCCACCGAGGCACGGAGGAAATTAATGAGAAAAAAGTAGGGTGGCACCGCGATACCGCAATCACACGATTGTAATCGCCCCTGCACAAGTATTACAAACTAATATTTGTGGAGGGGCGATTTTTGCTTCTCCAGACGTATCATTATGGAACGAACACTTATTTCAGAGCTTCGTGCTCATACCGGCGAGACAATTCTTATCAAAGCCATTGTTGATGTCCGTCGCGACCAAGGGAAAATGGCCTTCTTTGATTTTCGTGACCGCAGTGGCATTATCCAAGGCGTTGTCTTTGGGAAGCCAGAGGTACTTGAAGTTGCAAAAGAGGCAAGTACAGAATCAGCGGTTGCGGTCACTGGTATCGTGAACGCTCGCCCGGAGAAGATGGTTAACGATAAAGTCCAGAACGGTGATATCGAACTTGAGATTACCGGTATCGAGATACTCAATAAGGCGGAATCACTCCCATTTGAGATTGATAGTGACTACGGAATTGAGGTACGTCTTGACAACCGTCCGTACACCCTAAAGAGTAAGCGTGACCGGGCAGTCTTTAAGATTCAGAGCGAAATCACTCGTGGCTACGCAGAGTTTTTGCGCAGCCAGGGCTTCACTGAGTTCCAAGCGCCGAAGCTCGTAGGTGGCGACGCTGAGGGTGGAGCTACCGTCTTTAAGGTCCCATACTTCCGGAACACGACCGCCTACCTCGCCTCAAGTCCGCAGTTCTACAAGCAGATTCTCGTTGGCTCTCTTGAACGCGTCTTTACTTTCGCCACCGCCTTCCGGGCCGAGAAGAGTGCAACGACTCGCCACCTCAGTGAGTACACGTCACTCGATGCCGAGGTAGGATTTATTGATGACCACCACGACCTCATGAAGATATTGACCGGACTCATGCGTCACCTCCGGAGCCACCTCGAGGCGACTTGTACCCCTGAGTTCGTCACCCTTGGTATCGAGCTACCAAAGGTGCCAGCAACCGGCGATATCTTCCCGTTCATGAAGCTCCGCGAAGCACAGGCCCTCATCAAAGAGAAGACTGGTGTCGACAAGACGAACGAACCAGACCTCGAACCAGAAGATGAGCGCTGGCTCTGTGAGTACGCTAGGGAAGAGCTCGGTAGTGACTACATCTTCATCACACACTACCCGGTCTCAAAGCGTCCGTTCTACACCTACGAAGATGAGAACGACCTCGGCTTCACGAAGAGTTTTGACCTCCTCTTCCGCGGGGTAGAGATTACGACCGGCGGGCAGCGTGTCCACCACTACGAGAACCTCATCGAGCGTATCAAGATGAAGGGACTTGATCCGGATAAGTTTGGATTCTACCTCCAGGCGTTCAAGTACGGTATTCCACCACACGGCGGCTGGGGGATGGGGCTTGAGCGTCTTACCCAGAAGTTTTGTGGACTTGATAACGTCAAGGAAGCGACTCTCTTCCCACGAGACATCAATCGTATTGACGTCTTTACAAGCAGTACCCAGAGCGACGAAGCCGACCTCGCCTAATTTAGAAATCACCCGACCAGCCACCGTGCCAGCCGGGTGATTTACACTTTGCTATACTCACACTATATGACACCGAAAATTACCGTCTCACCGACACTACCGAAGAAAGCCACAGACTACTGCCGTATTATCCTCACTGAAGAACCCCAGAGTCACCATCGCCTCATCGAAGCTGTGGACGGGTCGGTATCGTACCGGATGGGAGTAGGGAAGTGGAGCGAAGTCACGCCACGCACGTTCCGCACTATCGTTCGCTCGATTATCCAAGCAGCCAAAGGGCATCGCATCGAAAAAATCATCATCGACTGGCAGACCCTCCCATTTCCACAACTGGAGAGCCTTGGCCACGAGTGGATAATGAGCACCCTGGTTGAGAACCTCATCCTCGCCAATTACGAGTTCACTGTCTATAAATCAAAGCAAAAAGACTACCGTGGTGTGCGTGACATTGCGGTTATTGCCGAGACTCACACCGCTCACACCCGTGGACATAAACGTGGCGAAATTGTCGCCACGATGACCAATAAAGCACGCGATATCGCGAACACCCATGGAGACGACCTCACGCCCAAGGTCCTCGCTACAACCGCGGTTACCCTCGCAAAAGGGACACCAATTGAAATAACTGTCCTCAATCGAGCTGCTATTAAAAAAGAGAAGCTTAATCTCCTCCATGCGGTCGGGAAGGGTTCACACCACGAGGAGCAGTTCATCATCATGACCTACCGTGGCAAGAGCAAGAAGGGAGCGAAGCTTGCTTCACCACTCGTCCTCATTGGTAAAGGTATTACGTACGACACCGGCGGCCTCAATGTGAAGCCAGCTGGTCACATGCACGACATGCACATGGATATGTCTGGTGGCAGTGCAGTCATGGCCGCGATTGTGGCTGCTGCGAAGCTCGGTCTTAAGAAAGATATCGTGGCGCTCATCCCGGCGGCTGAGAACGCTATCTCAAGTACCAGTATGCGCGCTGGCGATATCGTCACCGCCCATAATGGCACAACTGTCGAAATCCTCCACACCGATGCCGAGGGTCGTCTCGCGCTCGCAGACGCCCTCTCATACAGTGCCCGCTTTAAGCCGGGCGCTATCATCGACGTCGCCACCCTCACCGGGGCAGCGGTAGTCGCCCTCGGTCAGCAGGCGAGCGCACTTATGAGTAATGACGAAGCACTCACCAATACCCTTCGTACGTTAGGTGAACGGAGTGGCGATCTCGTCTGGCCACTGCCACTTTGGGACGAGTACAAGCAGAGCCTGAAGAGTGCTCGGGCTGATATTAGCAACATCGCAACCAGCTTTAGTAAGTACGGTGGTTGTATCGAAGGCGGTATCTTCTTATCTCACTTCGCACCGAAGGGCGTACCATGGGCTCACCTCGACATCGCTCCTCGTATGGAGAGTATCCAGAGCGATAAGCTCGCTAAGGGTTCAACCGGTGAACCGGTCCGACTCCTCGTACAATTCCTCGAGACGTACTAGACTCCACGGACTAGGCACGTGATATGATGTGTGTACATGCCACCAGGGACAGTCACACTCGACTTTTCAATAAAAACGGAAACCTTTGAAGGACCGCTCGAGCTTTTGATTGAACTGTGTGAAAAGCGGAAGCTTCTCATCAACGACATCTCGCTCGCGGCCGTCACGGACGAATACATCAAGCAGGTGAGTGAGATGCAGGAGAAGTCGCTTCCAAATACCGCCGCCTTCGTCCAGCTTGCAGCGACCCTCCTCCTCATCAAATCAAAGTCACTCTTGCCGGTCCTTGAGCTCACTAAAGAAGAAGAGGCGACCATTGACGACCTTGAGGAGCGTCTTCGTGTGTACCAGATTTATCGTGATGCTGGTACTGTGCTCGCGAGTCAATTTGGCAAACAGCGCCTCTATAGCCGCACCTTCGTACCACCAAAAGATCCGCTCTTTATGCCAGACACCTGGTGTACACTCCCCGAACTCCACACTGCTATGTGGCAAGTCCTCCAGAATCTCCCAAAGAAAGAAATAAAGCCGAAGGTCCAGGTAAAGGCGACAATCAGCCTCGAAGAAATGATGACCTCACTCCAAGCTCGTATCGAGCGACAACTCAAGGCCCGTTTCTCTGACATCCGGAAAGAGGCAACGGAGCACAAGACAGTGATTGTCGGATTCCTCGCGATACTTGAGCTCGTGAAGCAGGGGAATGTGCTCGTTCGGCAATTGCAGCGCTTTGATGATATTGAAATTGAGCTCGAAGGCGAACAGACACCGCGGTACTACTAACCCATCTAATATAAAAAGCTGGCCGGGTCCCCGTCGGGGACCCGGCCATATTCGCTACCACCGCGCCGGTGGTTTGTGTGCACGCAACTTCACATACGGACGATTCGCGTCACCAAGTTCGGTGAAGTGCCGGTGATACGGGTGCGCTGAGTCACAAAGCGCCTCAGCCCCATAGCTCTCAACCGCCTCGGCGAGACCATGACGATTTAAAAGACCTACTTTTGATCGTTCAGCCAGATAATGGACGAAGACGAAGATTGCTTCGTCTGCCATCGTGAGCTGGCGATATAACGACTTCCGCCCATAGGTAACTTTCTGCAGAAACACGTCGTAGCCTGAGTGCCATCGGGCGAGATAGCCCGGCATCATCCCAAGCTCGCCGAGCAGGTGACTCGCATTTTCTTCGAGCGTTGCCGTCTTTGAAAAAACGATTCTATCGATATTCGGTACCATGTGCCCCTCGTTTGATTTCTCCGGTTGCTAGGGTACAGGGGAGTGAGGATGTATGCAAGTATAAAAATAAGAAAAGGGGACCCTGCAATTGCAAGAATCCCCTTCGACCTCAGCTTTCCTGCGTGGGGCAGGTCAGCCTGAGATCATCGCCCGGGGCCCGTCAGGTCGCGAGGATGTGCCCGCTCCCGTGGCCGCCGGCGTCGCCCAGCACGATGTTCATGTCCAGAAGCTTTTCAATGGTTTTCATGTGGCCGTGGCCACCCGTGTCGAACTTCATTCTGGGAATCTCCCTTTGTATACAGGACGGAATTACCCTGCAACTTAAACAGAGTAACACATAACTAAATGTTGTCAAGCAATATATCTACTACTCTGTCAACTGAGCAGAATGAGTGAAAAATGTCGTTTAAGGCACCAGTATTTGTGGTACACTACTTTCATATGCCGCTTGATATCCTCCTTGAGGGGTTGTTGTTCTATAAATCAGCGCCGCTGAAGAAAGAACACATCCAAAAACAGTTCTCAGTCTCTGAGGCAGATTTGCGCATGACGCTTGATACACTCGCTGCTCGCCTCGAAAGTGGCGCCACGAGACTCCTTGAGACTGAGCATGAGATAGAGCTTGTGACCGCACCAGCCCTCGCACCATTTATCGAAGCCGTCCGGAAGAATGACACAAAGGGTGACATCGGCAAAGCCGGAGCCGAGACCCTTGCTATCATCCTGTACCGAGGTCCGCTGTCACGGAGCGAGATTGATAGAATCCGCGGTGTGAACTCATCATTCATTCTCCGCAACCTGCTTATACGCGGCCTCATCACCCGTAGTGTCGACAAGAAGGGAAATGGCTACACCTTCTCAATCACCCCAGCCCTCTACGCCCACCTCGGCGTCACCCGTAAAGAGGAATTGAGCGATTTTGCACGTATTACCGATGCGCTTGAAACCTTCGTAACCGAACAAGCCGAATCAACCACGACATCATGAACGACGAACCAATCATCCTCGAGACCGCCAGTGACACCACCGCAACCCCGACTCGGTCGCGCTTTCCGGCCGTCGCGCAATTCGCTATCCTCACCGTCCTCCTCGGCACCCTCCTTGGTGGGGTTGTCTTCCCGTATGTATTTGGAACCACAAGCCAGACACCACTCGTGACACTAGAGACCGCCACCACGTCTTCACCAACCCTCGCGGTGATTGATAGTATCGAGGCACCAGCAGTCAAAGCCCGTGCTGTCTATGTCTATGATGTTGCGACCGAGCGTGCCCTCTATAAAAAAGACGCTGATGAGGTCCTCCCACTCGCGTCTATCGCCAAGCTCATGACCACGCTCGTCGCACGTGAGCTGGTGCCAGACGATAAGGCCGTCACTATCTCAAATGAGGCCACCGTCCAGATGAGTGCGAGTGGTCTCCTCGCTGGTGAACGCTTCAAGAGTCAGGCACTCCGGGACTACGCAATGCTCGCCTCATCAAATGACGCCGCCTTTGCACTCGCCGAAGGGGTCGGTGGGGAACTGAGTGACGACCGTGCGTACGAAGCCTTCATCGAGGCAATGAATATTACTGCCGAAGAACTTCGGCTTGATAGCATGCGTTTTAAGAATCCGACCGGACTTGATATCTCAACCACCGAAGCTGGTGCGTATGGCAGCGCTCGTGATGTGAGCTTCCTCATGGCCTATATCCTCAAAAATTACCCTGACATCCTCGAGACCACCACCATGAGTAGCGAGCGTGTCTATAATCTTGATGGCGCCTACCACGAGGCCGAGAACACGAATCCGGCTATTCGCCAGATTCCAAATCTCATCGGCTCAAAGACTGGCTACACCGACCTCGCGCAAGGCAATCTCACTATCGCATTTGATGCTGGCTACAACCGACCTATCATTATCACCGTACTCGGTTCAACGTTTGACGAGCGCTTCACCGACACCCTCGCGCTCGTCGCTGCGGTCCAAGACGCCTTTAAGACAATTGAATAATTCGCATATGGAAGCACCAATCATCAAAATCCTCATTCCGGCCGTCCTCGCGTTTATTGTCGGTATTTTTATCACACCGTTCATTACCCACGTCCTCTATAAATACAAAGTGTGGAAGAAGACCGGTGGTAAGACCGCTATGGGTGGACATGAAGCTACCGAGTTCAATCGTCTCAAGGCGGCCGAGGAGGTCAAGACTCCGCGCATGGGTGGTATTGTCATCTGGGGGAGTGTCGCGCTTACTATTCTTATATTGACCCTCGCAGCGACGATTGCACCCGGAACACTGGCTGAAGACGTCTTCTTCCTCAGCCGCTCACAGACGTGGATACCATTTGCCGTAATGATGATTGGAGCGCTCGTTGGACTCCTCAACGACTACTACGACGTGGTCCATGGGGGAGCAGGGCTCAGTCTCCGGGTTCGCCTCGTCCTCATCAGCCTCCTTGCTGGCGGCATAGGGTATTGGTTTTTTGCGAAGCTCGGTGTCACCGCTATCGGACTTCCATTTGCCGGATCACTTGAGATTGGATGGCTTATCATTCCAGTCTTTATCTTGCTGACCATCGCTCTCTATGCCAGTGGGGTAATCGATGGTATTGATGGTCTCTCTGGCGGCGTCTTCGCCTCCATCTTCCTCTCGTATGCTGGTGTGGCGTTTGTCCAGGGACAATTTGATATTGCGGCGTTTGCTGCCACGGTCGCTGGTGCCATCCTCGCCTTCCTCTGGTACAACATTCCACCAGCCCGCTTCTGGATGACCGAGACCGGGACCATGGCCCTCACGCTCACACTCGCCGTCATTGTCTTTATGACCGATGAGCTTGGTGACGGGCACGGTATCACACTTCTCCCGATTATCGGCTCTCTTCTTGTTGTCACCGTTCTCTCAAACGTTATTCAAATTAGCTACCGCAAGGCGACCGGGAAGAAGTTCTTTCGTATCGCACCACTCCATCACCACTTTGAAGCAATCGGGTGGCCAAGCACCAAAGTCACCATGCGTTACTGGATTATCAGTATCGTGTCTGCAATACTAGGCTTGGCTCTTGCAAGCATCATGTAACCATGTCGAGTAAACAGCTCCGCGTAAAATCTGTTGACCGTGTCCTCTTAGGACTCATTGTCGTGCTCGTTGGCTTTGGCTTCCTCATTTTCTCATCGGCCTCACTTGGACTCCTCGCGCGAGATGGTGCCAATTTCTCCAGTGTTGCCGGTACCCAGTTCCTCTTTGGCATAGTCGGCGGCAGTATTGCCATGTTTGCGATGTCGAGCATCCACTACCGACACCTCCGTAAGTATGCATTTTATATATTCCTCTCAACCGTCGTACTCACACTTTCAGTCTTTATCCCTGGCCTGGGCGTTAGTCATGGTGGCGCCACCCGCTGGATTAACATTGGTGGTTTTTCACTCCAGCCAGCTGAACTTTTAAAGATTGGTTTCGTCATCTATGTCGCCACTTGGCTCTCCGGTATGCGCGATGTGATTACCGATACAATGCGGGGCACGCTACCGTTTATTGGTATCGTCGGGGCTGTCGGTATTGTGATGCTCCTCCAGCCAGACACGGACACCTTCCTCATCATGGGAGCAGCTGGACTTGCGATGTTTATCGTCGCCGGTGGACGCTGGCGTGATGTTGCTCTTATGTTCGTCGGGGCAGCCCTCCTCCTTGCCCTCATTGCAGTGATGCGACCGTACATCATGGACCGTCTCACCACCTTCCTCAACCCAGAGAGTGACCCGCTCGGTAGTGGGTACCAGATTCAGCAGTCGCTCATCGCTGTTGGTTCTGGTGGGGTGTCTGGACGTGGCTTTGGACAGAGTATCCAGAAGTTTGAATATCTGCCCGAGCCAATTGGCGACTCAATCTTTGCAGTCTATGCGGAAGAGTTTGGGTTTATTGGTTCAGTTGGACTCATTTTACTCTACCTCGCCTTTACCTTCCGTGGCTATAAGATGGCGAGCCTTGCCCCCGATCTCTTTGGCACACTCCTCGTCGTCGGGTTCATGACCCTTATCGTCTGCCAAGCCTTTCTCAATATCGGAGCAATGCTCGGTGTCGCACCACTGTCCGGCCTCCCGTTGCCGTTTATTAGTCATGGGGGTACGGCTCTCCTCGCGACGCTCACGATGGTCGGTATTGTGCTCAATGTGTCAAAATACCGCCAGAGTAAAGGCTAGCATGCTACAATAATCCGAACATGAAACGTATCGCACTCGTCGGAGGTGGGACTGGAGGACACTTCTATCCGCTCATAGCGGTAGCTGAAGCGATACGCGATATGGATAACGCGACCGAGCTCTACTATTTTGGGCCGGTCCCCTATAACCAAGAAGCGCTCAGTGAGCTTGATATCACCTTCGTCTCATGCCCAGCTGGGAAGATGCGTCGCTACTTTGATATCCAAAACTTCATCGACATCTTTCGTACTATCGGGGGCATGTTTACCGCCTGGTACCAACTCTACAAAATCTATCCTGATGTCGTCTTTAGTAAAGGTGGCTATACAAGTGTGCCAATTCTCCTCATGGCGCGCTTTTACCGTATTCCGGTTGTCATCCATGAGTCTGATAGTAAGCCGGGGCGTGCAAGCCTCCTCGCAAAGAAGTTTGCCCGCTATATCGGTATCTCATACGCAAGTGCGGCCTCGTACTTCCCAGCAGAGAAAACCGCTCTTGTCGGTATTCCGATTCGTAAGTCTGTCGTCGCCCCGCACCCGAACCCACATGAACACCTCGGCGTAGGGAAGGAGAGACCGATCATCTTCGTCACTGGAGGCTCACTCGGGGCGATGCGCATTAACAACCTGGTCCTCAACAGTCTCCTTCAGCTTTTGCCGTACTACACCATCTTCCACCAGACCGGGCCAACTGAAGAAACCGTTGTGATTCAAACGGCACAGGCCCTCCTTAAGGAGAAGCCTGAGCTCCTCGCACACTACTTCGTGAAAGGCACCATGGACGCCGAGACTATGTCCGCTCTCTTTGAGGCAGCAAGTCTCGTCATCACCAGAGCCGGCAGTACGACGCTCTTTGAGATTGCGCTTCACGGCACCCCATCTATCGTGATACCAATTCCAGAGGAAGTCAGTCACGATCAGCGAACCAATGCGTATAGCTATGCGCGCTCTGGTGCCGCCACTGTCATCGAGGAGGGTAATATGACCCCGTATTTGCTCACATCTGAGATTCAGTCTATTATGGAAGACCCAGTCCGGTACGAAGCAATGAGTCGGGCTGCTCGGGCGTTTGCCACCCCTGACGCCGCCAAAGCCGTTGCTTCTATCCTCCTTGGTATAGCAATTGAACATGGATCATAACAACCAACCAGTGGTAACTCGTATACCACCAAGCCCAACCGGGCGACTTCATATCGGTACCGTCCGTACGGCGCTTTTTAATTATCTCTTTGCTCGTCGGTACGGTGGCAACATGGTATTCCGAAGCGAAGACACCGACCGCGCCCGCAGTACCAAGGAGTATGAAGAGGAAATCATCACGGGCCTCCTCAGTCTCGGTATCACCTGGAGTAACACCGAGGGTGTCATCCGCCAGTCTGAACGAGGTACCGTCTACCGTGAATACCTCGAGCGGGCGATAGCGAGCGGTCATGCGTACTTAAGTGAAGAGCCCAGTAAGGCCGATGAGACAAAGATGGTGACGGTCGTCCGCCTCAAGAACCCTAACAAGGACATTACCTTCCATGACCTCGTGCGAGGTGATATCACTTTTAACACCACTGAGCTTGGCGACATTGTGATCGCTCGTTCACTTGATGATGCGCTCTACCACTTCGCGGTTGTGGTTGACGATGCGCTCATGGGTGTCACGCACGTCATTCGTGGTGAAGACCATATCTCAAATACACCACGACAAATCCTCATCCAAGAGGCTCTCGGGTTTAACCGTCCGGTCTACGCGCACTTACCACTCATTCTTGCACCAGACCGCTCAAAGATGTCAAAGCGCCATGGAGCTGTCTCAATTCACGCGTACCAAGATGACGGCTTTCTTGATGCAGCGATCATCAACTACCTCGCTCTCCTTGGCTGGAATCCAGGCACGGACGAAGAACTATTCACGCTCGAGGAACTCTGCGAGCTATTTAGTATTGAACATGTCCAAAAGAGTGGGGCGGTCTTTAACCGTGAGAAGTTCCTCTGGTACAACCGTCAGTACCTCGAGAAGCTCTCGGACGAGGCCTTTTATGACTATCTCCAACCAGCAGTGACCAAGCGCCTCATGTCTCTTCCTGAGTGGAGTGAGGAGCGCTTCCGTAAACTCATCCCGACCATTCGTGAACGTATCTCAATCCGAAAAGAATTTGCCGACGCAGTCGCAGCAGGGGAGTACGACTTTGCCTTTAGTACCCCAGACTACGAACCGAGTCTCATTCTTGGTAAAAACGAGACCGATATGACAGCTGTTATTCCACACCTCCGGAAGCTCATCGAACTCCTTGAGAGTGCGGACTTTTCGAGTCCAGCTACTATCAAGGAAGCTGTCTGGTCATACGCTGAAGCAGCAGGGAAGGGGGCAGTCCTTTGGCCAATGCGTACCGCACTCTCTGGTCGCGCCCAGTCGCCAGACCCATTCACCATCGCCTGCACCATTGGTCAACAGGCCACGCTTGCCCGATTGGAAACCGCTTGTGCTAAAATGGGAGGTAATGGCTAGACACCGTTACATTGCTGCATTCATCATCGGAACCCTGATCCTCCCCAGTCTCTGGTGGGGGAGTTCGGTCGTATCAGCCCAGTCTGGCGAAGTCGATAAGCTCAAGCAGGAGATCAATGACCGTAGTAAACGCCTCCTTGAAATCGAGCAGGAGATTAAGCAATTTGAATCTGATCTCAAAAAGGTAGGCGCTGAAAAGAATACACTCCAGAAAGCAATCAACCAGCTCGAACTCGAGCGCAAAAAAGTCCAAGCTGATATCCGCTACACCGAACAAAAGATTGACGCCACCGATCTCGAACTCAGTAAACTTATCCTCGAAATCGAAGCCACCGAAAGTGACATCGATGCTCAGAAGGCAGCCATTGCAGAGATTATTCGTCGCAGCTACAAAACCGAAAACGACACTATCATCGAAGTGATGCTTCGCCACAATCATCTCTCTGAGTTCTGGTCGAGCCTTGATACACTCCTCCAGGTCCAGCGCAGTATGGCCAGCAAAGTCGAGGAGCTCGATTCCTTGAAGCGCGTTCTTGATGAAAAGCGGGGCGAGACTGAAGACCGCCGAGGGGCACTCGTAGACCTCAAAGACCAATACAGTGATCAGAGCTCTGTTCTTGCCAACAATCGTGCCGAGCGAGGTCAACTATTGGCAGCAACCCAAAACAAAGAGAGTGAATACCAAAAACTCATCAAAGCCAAACAATCTGCCCGTGAGCAGATTCTCAAAGAAATGCGCGACTACGAGGCGAAATTGCAATTTATCCTCGATCCAACCACTATCCCGACCGCTGGCACCGCTGTCTTCCAGTGGCCGCTCAAGAATGTAATTATTACCCAATACTTCGGCGGTACTGAGTTTGCAAGACGGAATGCTGGCGTCTATGGTGGACGACCATATCACCCAGGTGTCGACTTTGGCGCACCACGCGGGACCGCGATTTACGCACCACTCGCAGGTACTGTCCGCGCTACGGGTAACACCGATGCGGTCCCGGGTTGTTATTCGTGGGGTAAGTGGACCCTCATCGATCACGCCAATGGTCTCTCGACACTCTATGCCCACCAAGACGTGATTAGTGTAACTCCAGGGCAACGTGTCGCCACCGGCGAGGTGATTGGCTACGTTGGTAACACCGGCCTCTCAACTGGACCACACCTCCACTTCACCGTGTACGCCAAAGACGGCGTGAATGTCCGTGCCTTTAATGAAATCAAAACCGTCACGAGCTGTGGGGCAGCGACCACTCCAGTAGCGGCCACCGAGGCGTATCTCGACCCAATGAACTACCTTCCGCCGTATTAAAAAATTACCACTGGTCCCTGTGGGGCCAGCGGTTTTTTCATTACTTCTTTTTCTCCTTCTGTCGGTACACTTCGGCATCACACTCGACAATCTCACGCCTGGTCCGATACGCACCATCATGACCCTGATACTCAGCCTGGAAGGAAAGAAAGCAGGGAAGCCACGTCTCACGTTCAGCCAGAAGCGTGATCTCATCGACCAGATCTTCTCCGAAACGAAGGCGCCGCGGGAGAGTGGCAACGTACACATACCCACACTTGTCACTGTAGGCTGCGCTCCGTTTATTGTACGCAATCACCTGCGAGTAGACCTGACGCAGATTAAGCGTGTTGAACGCGTACTCAAGGAGTACAAGCTTCGCCAATCGCGCAATGCCGCGATTCCGATACTTCGCCTCCCAGATCAGCGTCCCGGTCGTAGCCGTGCCGTGAATATAGTCGATATGATGGAGACCCATCGTACCGATATACTCATCACCGTACCTGATAAGGAAGATGATGTTGCGCTCATCATCTTCCTTATCGACCCATGCCTGTTGCGCCCGCCACGACTGCGGGAAGACCCGGCTGAGGTAGATACGGTTATCAGGGTGATTGATAGCCTGCCAGAGGCGAGCAGTGAGATCACCCTCAACGAGTGGCCGAGCACAGAGCCCACCACCAGGAAAGGGAAGAAAGACAGCAAACGGTGTAGACTGGTCAGTCATGGTAGATCTCCCGTGTTAGGGTATGGAAAGAACTGCTTCATGCTCGTCTATAAAATCCCTCGGACCTGATACACGAGCCGAGGGATTTTTATGAATGGGTGAGTGTGCTTATGAGCGCATACAAATGCCACGGCTTGGTACCAGAAAGACTGCTGGGTCGTACCCAGCCTTAAGAAGCATCTCAGTAGGGAGATGACGTACCGCAAACGATGTGACAAATGTATTTTTCATAACGTCTTATTGATTGAGACGGGGAGACACGACTTCCCTTACACTGACATAAATATTGTGCGACATTAGAACGCTGTAGTCTCGAGCACCGTTTGATACGGACACCATCATTTCGCTGCCAGACAAACAAACAACACAAGCAATCTATTTTCCTATTATCGTGTAAGTAGATACTTGGTCATTACTGCAACTACCTGATTTATTGTGCCAGTTTTTATATAACCGCGCTGACTATAAGCTACGTGAGCCTAAGACAACAACCGGCTCTCTATACGACGTCACAAAATGCCCGTAGCGGTGCTCGAGCTCAATTACGTGAGTATTGAGTCACGTCAAAATTTACGAGCGAAGCGAGCGATAGGCTCAAAGTGAAAAATTTGTGATAGTAGACATAGGGTAGCAAGAGCGATGAAGCGCCACGAGGCGTATAGCGCATCCTGATAAAAACGAAGGTGTAGAGTCAGACTAGGGCCAATCCTGCAAATCATTACAAATCCAATCCGACATACAGAATAAGGCCATGCCTTATTCTGTATGTCGTAAAAGATATATTGTGCGACATTGCGGAGTAGAGCGCCATATAAGCCACCCCACTCTCATTCGTCACCAAAAAAACAAAATCTTTATTTTTCCCTAAAACCGGTCGCCTCACTTTTAACCCCTCACCCTATCGCTACGACATATCTATCACGCACATGACCACGCAATTATCGAGGCAAATTACTACCAGCAAAATTACTCAAAACAACCACGTTCAAACTCCCCCGCACCTCCCCCACTCTCACCCGAGATTTTGCAAATTTTTGCATAAGTAAAAGCCCCCGGGTTTTAAACCGGGGGCCACTCGATTACTTGAATATATCGAGCTTTACATCGAAGACAGCCGTGATCAGGCCGGCACTTATTGCTTCAGCAGGAGACATGACTGCGTCATAGCTCTGATCACCTCGTGAGATAAGTTGATCGACCTCATCTCGGGTCTTGTTGAGCTTCTTCATATACATAGTTGTGATCATCTCCTCGACACTCTTCGTCTCAGACAACAACTGCTCAAGATGACGAACAGCGTTACCGTTGATAGGAATCGAGAGATTGTGCTTCGTCCCCGAATGAATGACATAGCGTGAGTACGGTGTACCTTCACGTCTGTCGCAATGGAGAAGGATAAATGTAGCCGCAGAGCCACACATACCAACCACCAAAGCGTGGATGGGTGCCTTGAGGACTGTGGTCATCAAGTCACACAAACGAAGTGCATCGGGAACACTACCGCCACCACTATCAACAGCAGCGTGATGGGATCAGACGACTGGAGCTGCAGAGTCAATAAGCGACGCCACAAATCTGCCATAGATTCACCGTTCACTTTCCCCTCAAGCACCACGGTGCGGTGCCCCATGAGACCATCCAGGAGCGGATGTGGGACATCATTATCAGACATGGTTAGATCCTTTCAAAGAGCATAAGGTTCTGGTATGAGACAATAAAAGCACGATTTGTAGATATGTCAATGACAAGTCAAGAATACTGAAGTTTCTCTGTATAGACATATTGCAATAATGTTGTATTATTGACACATATCACGTTTATAGAGGAAACGACACGTGAAAAACCAGTACATTCCGTTCCCTGTCCCGCAGGACATGACGCCCAAGATGGTCGCCGAGACCTTCGTTGCATACCTGCACGGTCGTGACGCCCTCGACAACCTGCAGGGCGAAGAGCATGTTCCTCGTCGCCTTGGTCCCTGGCATGACCGGAAGCACCCTCAGAGCTGGAACCTGACCGAAGATGGTGACATCTACATCTTCTTCGACGGCACCTCTGCTGAGTTCTGCTTCCAGTCCGATTCGCCGGTCAATCTCCGGTACTCAACCATGGTGTCACTCTTCAAATTGACCTATCCGGTCGAGAAGAAGGTCGGACAAGCCAAGGTCAACGCCTGACCCCTACCCCGCGCAAGCTACGGCCTGCGCGGGGTTTACTTATTTCATTTTTACGAGTGTGTGATACTCCTCTTTGGTTATCTCAGTAATCGAGAGACGGTTACCAGGACGCAGTATCGTGAGCCCACTCAGGTCCTTATTGGCTTTGATTTCAGACAGCGAGACAATCCGTGGTAATGTCCGCACATACCGTACTGGTATCGCAAGCCAGCGCGGATTCTCCTTCGTCGACTTCGGGTCATAGTAGTGACTCGTTTGATCAAACTGAGTCGGGTCCGGCACTGGCGCACCAGCTATCTCCATCTCCCCTACCACCCCAACATTTTTGCAACTGGAGTGGTAAAAGAGCGCCTTATCCCCCACTCGCATCGAGTCGCGGATGAGGTTACGTACCTGGTAGTTGCGGATACCATCCCACAGCGCCTCACCCTTACGAGCAAGGTCGTCTATCGAGAATTCACTTGGTTCACTCTTCATGAGGTAATAGCGGGTAGCCATTGGTGTATACTATATACGGATTGATAACAGTGTACATTATATACATAATTTATTTTTATGATGATGCTTCAACCTAAACACCGCGACCTGCTCCAGAGTCACGGCATTGTTGTCGGACGCAGTCTTATTGGTCTTCTCTTCCTCTATACCGGGTACGGCATGTTTATGGCCGGTCCTGAGATGATTGGCGGATACTTTAATTCGGTCGGGGTCCCCTTCCCAGCTCTCGCATACTGGCTCGTCGTTGCTGTGAAGATGCTTGGTGGTCTCGCGCTCATCCTTGGCTACCGCGTCGGATGCGCTGCTGCCGCCCTTATCGGCTTTACCCTCCTTGCTACCTACTTTGGTCACAGTGACCTTAGTAATCCAGACAATCACACTGCGATTGCAAAGAATCTCGCGATTGTCGGTGGACTTCTCTACGTTATGGCCTTTGGTGCTGGCTACGGCTGGAAGCTCCAGAAGTAACGCTTTAGACATAAACAAAAAGCACTCCGTGAGGAGTGCTTTTTGTTGGTATCTCGTGTGGAGAGCTTTAGATATTTACCGCGAGCTGCTTTGACCAACATGGGGCCGAAGCGTTCCATGGAGTCGTACCCTGCGTCTCATAGAGATGACGGGCATACGCCATGTTGTGGTAGATATCCTCGAGATTTAGACCCATCGCGGTGGCCGCCTTCTGGTGGTAACGCTTGTTGATTTGCATTACCCCCGTATCAGCACCATCGACGCGACCCGTGATAACCGAACCGTCAGCCAACGTGTGCTGAAACGTCGATTCACAACGGGCGATCTCAATCATTACTGGAATGTCCTTGAAGTAAGAACGAACGATTGATTCTGTATTCATTGCACCTGCAGATGAACTTCGAGCCAGGCTCGCCTCCTCCATAATCGGACTATCGGTAACGATCTGTCCGTACGCGGCTGTCTCTGGGACCGAAAAGGCGGTCGTCGCAGCTACAACAGCGAGGATGACAGTGGATATAATAAGCCAATTGTCTTAACTAACAAATGCAAGGCAGGAACCTTGCAACCGCACTATCGTAGCAGACTTTTGCGGATTTTTACTACAATACTATATTTTAGGCATTTTGTCAATGTATTGGCGATATTTTAAGGTAGACAATGTATTAAAAAATGGCTCAATTGAGCCATTTTTTGGTATTGGGAGGAAAATCGAGGCTATTTGACACTTTTTATTTTTTGTTGCAAAAACACAAGCGCCCCATGGAGGCCAGCTTCGTCACCGAGCTCTGAGGTGGTAATAAACGGACACGGCACCACCCCATCAAGAACCGCCACAGTGGCTCGCCGGACCGAATCAAGAGGTATTTTGGGGTCCCCCACCATCATCGATCCACCAAGGATAATCGCCTCCGGCGACCAGTAGAGGGCCGTATTGCGGAGCCCTTGGGCTAGATACCCAGCTAATTCATCCCAGATGACATCATTCTGGTCGATTTCGTACGGTTTTACCCCCATCCGCTCTTCGACCGCTCGACCTGAGACAAGATTCTCAAGGGTCGGCTGGACCTGCTCACCGAGAATAGTTCTATCAATATCAAGCACCTGGTGCCCAGGCTCAAACCCGACACTCGCCGCGTCAATCTCCCCGTTCACTATCTTTACACCACCCACACCGGTACTAACCGTATGATAGACCACTATATCAATTCCCTTCCCGGCCCCATGGACCGCCTCACCGAGACCAGCGAGTGCCGTATCGTTCTCAAGGAATACCTTTGTTTTGAAGTGGTCTTGAAGTGCATCAACGACCGAGACATTCGCCCACTCGGACAAAATAGCATCATGGTCAATCCCAAGCCGATCATCACGGAGGACTCCCCGAATACCACCACCAATGGCTGTTGGCTTCTCATCAAGATGTCCTTCTATTACGCGGACTATCTCATCAATACCGGCACTTGGGTCTTTTTCGGTGGAGAGATTTAGTACCTGCCCAAGACGCTTCCCGTCTTTAGAAAACCCGACACGTGTCTTGGTGCCCCCAATATCAAATACTACGTAGGTCATAGACTAGAGTTGCTTTACGTTCTTGCAATCAACGTTCTTGAGGATGTACTTGTATGCTTCATCAATGTCATCAAATACCTTAAAGAGTTCAAGGTCTTCTTTGCTGATAGTCTTATGTTTTTTGAGGAGATCCTTTTCAAACCAGGCAATGAGTGGGTTCCAAAAATCGCTGCCGATCATGAGTACTGGGATACGCTCAATCTTTTTCGTCTGGATAAGGGTGATGATTTCAAAGAATTCATCGAGCGTTCCAAATCCGCCTGGGAAATACACGTACGCCTCAGCTGCAAAGGTAAGCATAACCTTGCGAGCAAAGAAGAAATCAAAGTTGAGTGACTCGGTCGTGTATGGATTAAGTTTCTGCTCAAACGGAAGCTGGATGTTAAGTCCGACCGACTTGCCGCCCACCTTAAACGCACCGACATTTGAGGCCTCCATAATTCCAGGGCCACCACCAGAGATAACCGAGAAGCCTTTCTTTGCGAGCTTGGCTGCGAGCTCTTCGGCCATTTTGTAATACGGGTCATTTGGCCCGAGGCGCGCACTTCCCCAGAAGGTAACCGCGAGTCCATGATTGCGGAGCAACTCAAAGCCTGAGACGAACTCAGACATAATGCGGAAGACGCGCCATGACTGAATCGCATCACCCTCAGTTCCCTTCGGATCAAGTAAATCAGTTACCACTCGGCAATGAGCGATGTTTTTATCAGCTTTTTTTGTGCGCTTCTCTCGCGTTAGTCCAAGGATCTTACGTACCATATGCTAGACATTCTAGCATGAGCTCTGATTACCACAGGAGCGGGTACTGCGAAAATTCGGGGAGAAGTTGCTTCCCATAGAGGAGACGGCTCGCCACCTCCGCATGACACTTTGCGCCAGTCAGCGCATTGTGTGGGTCTGGTTCCTCGGGGATGCCACAGTAATTGAGGACGGCATCGAGATTGAGTGCTGTGCGCTTATGTTGCTCATCAAATGGTGGCGTCACCCCTCGCTTCACCATATGCATGTAGCACATTGTATGGGTATCAAGAGTCCGGTATGGCAGAGTCCAGTTTTGCCCCGCTCTCGCGACAGCGGCCTTCAGCATATCCCGGTCAAACGAGACGTTCTGCCCTGTGAGTGTACAATCGTCACAGATTTGCACCCACTCAAGGAACTGGGTGACGAGCTCACTCTCAGACACTTTCGTCACATCGGTAATTTCTGCCTCAGTAAACCCATTCACCCCAAGCGCCTCCTCCATGATATGCGCTCCATCCCAAATCCGACACTCCATATAGAACTGCCGTTCCGGTCGATGGAAGTCTATCGCCCCAAGCGAGACAATCGAGTGCTTTTGGTAATCAGTCCCTGAGGCTTCGATATCTATGATAAGCATACTTATGGAATGAATTGTATATCTGTATAAGGTATCACCTTTGCATCAGATGCATCAACCGGAACGCCGTAATTTGCAACGATAATGTCATCAAACCGCAAAAACTTACCCACACCGCATACGTATACCCAATCAACCTTGATGTTATTAAACTTTGCACTATCAAACTCTAAACGATAGACTTTGTTTCCAAAGGAGTTTACAGGCAACTCGGTGAGTTTACAGTAGTCTGAAAATTGCAAAGTTTCTACTGATACACCCAAATCTGTAAGGATACGTTCGAGATACTCTGAATGATTACGTTCTGAATCCTCTACACTCTCACCACTTGAAATACTTATTTCGTTCAAGGCTAGCTCCTCAATAAATGACTCCAGTTCCAAGCTTCCATCAAACTGATAGACCTTTAAAAGCTCATCCTTGTACGTACTACCTGGTCGGAGAAGGGATATGGTCATACCGAACTCATCAGGATCAGATACAACATGGTAACCAAATAAATTTTTAAGGTTTGGCTCCTGAGATGAGATGTTAAAACGTAAACTACCTGAAGCTATTGGGCTAAGGTCAATTATGACCTCTTCAGATAAAAAATCTATTTCTATATCTTTATCTTTTGTTTCGATAACTGGATTATCAAAAGATGCATACTGATATGACATATCATGAACGTCTTGTTGGGCCCCAAACTCATACCCTACATATCCACCAACAAAAGGCATGATGATAAACAGTATCATCGCCAAATATTTTGAAAATGGTGTTACTTGACGAAGTCTTGGTGGCAACTTTTCATGCAAAGTTTTATCAATAACAGTAGATGGGGTATCGGTCCACATATCAAAATTCTACCACGGCTGCAGTGTATATTACGATTGCTAAGCTAGTCAGTGGATATGGCACTTTTTTATTCTGTTTGTATACTAACTATATGGATGTTCGCCTAGAACCAAGTTGGAAAGTGGCACTAGAAGCTGAATTTGATAAGCCGTATTTTAAGCGGCTCGCTGAGCAGGTCCGCTTTGCGTATGAGACTGAAACAGTCTACCCGCACCCAAAGCAGGTATTCGCCGCCTTTGATCACACCCCACTCTCACAGGTAAAGGTAGTCATTATTGGACAAGATCCGTATCATGGACCACACCAGGCACACGGTCTTGCCTTCTCGGTACCAGACGGTATCCAAATCCCTCCATCACTTCAGAACATCTACAAAGAAATCACCTCAGATATGGGACACATCACTCACAGCACCGGTAACCTCACCCCGTGGGCAGACCAAGGTGTCCTCCTCCTTAATAGCACACTGACCGTACGCGCTCATGAGGCAGCCTCACACCAGCAATTTGGCTGGGAGACGTTTACCGACACGGTCATCAAAACCATCTCAGACGAGCGTGAGCAAGTAGTCTTCCTCTTATGGGGAGCGTTTGCGATAGCAAAACGACGCTTTATTGATGAGACAAAGCATCTCATCCTCACTGCCCCACACCCTTCCCCACTATCTGCCCACCGGGGCTTCTTTGGGTGTTGTCATTTCTCACAAACGAACAGGTATCTCACCGAGCACGGTATTACTCCAATTGATTGGTAAGAGGAAACCGGTACCACCACTGTTTAGTTGGATGAATATATCCATCCCACTCTGTTGTCATCATTGATATGTCTCGTACATCGAGCGATGGTTTTAGATAATTGTTTATAGGTAATAAAAATAGCTCAACCGATGACTCAGTAAACATACCACCAAGAACCAATCCTTCAGTGACCTCAATGCTAAAATTTTGATCAAACAAGAAATTGCCAAGCGAGTAAACAATCGGTACACCATTATAGACACCAACTGGTTGTACAACATGTGGGTGACTCCCAACAACCAAATCAGCTCCAGCATCTATGAGCGCTTTTGCTTTAGAGATTTGTGACTCATTTGGAACTTCTTCATACTCGCTACCAAAGTGGACATAGGCGACAGTTTTATATCCCCTCTGACTATATGCTTCAATGACCGATATGATGGATACCAATGGAGGGAGCTGTGAACCTGATATAAATGCGACTTTTAATTCTCCGACTTCTCTTGTCATAACCGAATTTCCAGACACATAGGCAATATCGTGATTAGTTACAATGTGTTCAGTTTCAGAACGGTCACCATCCCCCGCATGATTATTAGCATGTGCCACCCCTTGTATTCGTGCATATCGAAGCGCATGCACGAACGATTGCGGGAAAATAAGTTTTGGCGGAAACGCATCAATTAACGAAGTATCATCAGTGGTGGTAAAGACGCCTTCAAGATTCACGATTGAGGCATCAACCCCCCAAAAGAAACGCTCTCCGAGAGATTGTGTGATAGCAGTATATGGACGCGCCTTATGCATCTCTGAAACATCTCGACTAAACATCGCGTCGCCGCCAATCATAAACGTGAGAGATTTGCCTGAATTAATGTGCGGAATAGATAATAACCCTTCACCATAACCACCAATTATGTGTGATGTCACCTCACCATACTGAGTACTGGTCATATATCCAGAATTCGTATGACTAAATAAAGAAAAGTTTGTACTTCCCTTTATATGTGCCCACATCGCCAGAAATGCGAGCGACTCAGGCGAATCAACTTCAGCTAGATTGTACAAACTTGTAACGTTGGCGTGATTAAGCGCACGCAACGTGAACTCATCATGTAATGAAGACAACACAGCTGATTCAGTGTGGGAAAAATCAACCGATGCAACTACCAAACAATCGCGACAGCTCGATGACAGTGAATCCACCAATATCTTTACCTCATCATACGTGGCGTCTCGCCGAAACATGAACGGCGCTATCTTGGCATGCGGAAAGTAGTACTTTAAATCACGCAGTAATCCGGTGACACTATGGTCCCCGTCGAGTGCTCGGTGGTTCACAGGAACCTCAGTAGAGGTAATTAATACTGTATCTGCCTCGAGCACACCTACAGACGTAACCCACGAACTCGTACTCGTAAGGATTGAAGCACTTCCGGAATCAAAGTGATTTGGTGCGACGAGTACAATTGTAGATGGTTGAAATAGCGCAGCAACCTGCTTGAGATACGACTGACGCACCGGCGCCACCAAATCATGGTGCGGTACCACCACACCAACAATCGCAGGCTGTTTAGTGTGTTGTACAAAAAGCAAGATACACACTGCAAGCAGCACAAGGAAACTTCCCGCCAAGACTATTGTCGAATAATGCCGCCCCATTCTGTTACCGTAAAACCTTTTCGTTCAATTTTATTCAATTGCTGTGGTGGGAGACTTATCGGCTCTTCCAGCCCCTTAAAGTCAACAAAGGCACGAAGGACGGTATCTGGTCGCGGCGAAACAGTGAGTGGGGCCATCTCATTCATACCTCTCGTACCAATCCAACTAAATTGGGTGTATGGGGTTAATGGCAAATGATCTACCCAAAACAGTTTGAAGTCAGCTATTTCTTTTTCATTAAAGCCCATTTGAGACAGATGCTCGCCCATCAACGCCAATGCCTCACTGGTGCGCACAACATATCCCTTATCAAATACTGGATATTGACCATTGCCATACCCATCCCAATACAATGACTCATAAGGCACACCTTGATGAATAAGTGATCCGTCAGGGTGGGCCGTGACCGTCCAGCCGTTATCATAGAGTGGCTCAGACTTTGTAATCAACGCATCAAGCGAAACAGAGACAGTTGTAGTTGCTTCGGGATACAAATATATGACCGGCTTGCCACACTCAGCTTGCGGACCATAATCGGCATGTGTGAAAATCATCTGCTCACCGAGGTCGTTTTCGATAATAATAACTCCGTATGCCTCAATCATTTCAGCTCTCGTCACTTCTCGCTCGACAGTAGTTCTTGTTGCTTCGTCATAGGTATAAACGCGACCATTCGTAACCGCAAACACTCGCTCAATTAATTTATGATTGGGGTTTATAACCGAATAAACAGCGCGACCATCTGAAGTCATTCCAGAGTATTGCAAATCTTCTTCTAAAACACGCTCTCGTGCCACTTCTGGCCCACCGCCACCACAACTACCAAGACCATCCATTCGATATCGAGACATGTTCTGCGTACCATCACTCCAGGTTATCTGCGGAACTCTATCATCACTCACAAATGTCATCGGACGATACCCATAGGCTACTTGTATTCCACCGACCCCGCGAATGACGAATGCTGACATTGCAGTCCCCTGCTCGGGTTGGATTATACTTTTTCGGTAGAGTGGTCCGTATGGGGTGCGTTCAATAAATTCATACTCAACGTTTTGCGACACCTCAGGAAAGACCGCTGCTCGATAATCAGCACTATATTCTGAGTTTGCGAACATGCCCTGCACAGAGCCATAACTTGCAAATATCGCCTCTACCGGAATCAACCTATCACCAAGTACGGGACGAAACATGAGTGCAGAAAACTCGGTTTGCGTATCAATAAGTATTCTCTCGTTATCAGCAACCATCTGGCCGATAAAGCCTTTACTAGTGTGATTAGCCAGTCGATACACGGTTGATGTCGGAGTACCTACATATATTGCATATTCATAAGCGGTACCCATTTCCGTTATAGAATAATCAGCTATTACGATTGGTGTACCGTTATATGTTCCGATTTGATAAAAATTGAGCTGCTCATATTCGAAATTATTCAGAAGATAGGCGTAGTCAATACCGGATAGTAAAAGTGGGTGTGTAAACCACTCCACTCCAGGCTGCGACACAACATTTTCATACATTCCCAAATAACTATTGCTATCTGGATAGAGCACCGGTGTATCCGGCATAGACACCACATCATCTTCAAAGATCGTTGTATCTGGCAGATTCCAATCGGCTGGATCAGACGATAAAAAAGGATCTTCCATCAAACCGAGTTGACTACTGGTGATATAGACAACATAAGCGAGAACAAGAGCTATAAAAAAGGCAGTGGCAAGTAAAAGTATGACAAGACCTGTCTTCGACAAAAATCGACGTGGCTCAATAGGAACTGCTCTAGCATCATCCGGATGATTTACTATCGGAGACGATGTGAGTGATGTGTTTACATCAGTCTGTGGCAACTCATTATTCATATAATGTGATTACTCCAATTGATTGGTAAGTTTGCCGCGGCCGCGGGCTTCATCAAAGACGCGTGCAAAGGCAGCACCATAGAGAATAACACCAGCAGCAACATACACCCACACGAGAAGCGAGATAAGGAGACCAGCCGCACCGAAGATAGTCTGAACTGGTGCAGTCGTAAAATGGAGCTCCACGAGCTCACGACTAAACAAAAGGAGGATACCCGCTACCGACGCCCCCATAAACCGAGCCGGAAACGATGGCGCTCGAAGCGAGAGGAGTCCGTACGCGATTGCGAGAAGCAACATCGTTGAAAGGAAGCTCATGAAGAATGAGACAAACAGCCACACTCCCCACCCGGTGAGATTTGAAACATAGGTCATTACTTCGCCGAGAATTATCACAAAGACGAGGTAACACTGAATCACAAAGATAAACACCGTAATCCGCCAGAGTCGTGAGAGATAGCTTCGCCACCCACCAACCTCAACCTCAAAAACTTTATGGAGACCGGCGATGAGACTATTGAGCGTGATGTAGATCATGATAGTCAAGAACGCCGCTCCAATAATAGGCCAATAATAATGTGTCGCGATAGCATCAAAATTTTGGACCGAGCTGTACATCAAATCAGTAATCCCCGGGTCTATACGATTCCCCCACCGGAGGAGAATCTCAATGATACGCTCCGCACCAAAAATAAAACCAACAATCGAAATTGAAAAGATAATAAGTGGCGTGAGTGCAAACGGCGTAAAGTACGCGAGCGCTGCGGCGTGCTGGTCGGCATCGCGACGGAACCAGAGTGAAGCAGCTCGTCCGAGTAACCGTAAAAAATACATACGTATCTAGTATACGCTATAACCCCGGGCAATTGAGCGCCTTGCTATACCCAGCCGCTTCGGCGTCGGCACTGGTAGTAAAATACACGGCGTTCGCTGGTTTTATCTGCTTGGCACCTGGACAGGTCGTGAGGTGGTACTTCGAACCAGTCTTAGACGCAATATACTGCCCCGTCGTCACCGAGCCCGTTTCGGTATTACTAGGCGTACTGGTCGGCACAGGCTCTGGTTTTGGTTCTGTCACAAGGCGGACGGCCGCCGCATTATCTGTGACCTGCGTCGCCATCATCATCCCCTCACCAACAGACAGTCGACCCAGAAAAAAGGCGGCAAACCCCACACCAACAATGACCAAACTAGTAAAAATATGGTCATTTTCGATAAAACGCTTGAGTTTTTCGTACATATGTCGTATACTCCACGGGTTAAGAATTTTTGCAGTTTTATTTAGTATAACCTATGGCAACAAAGAAATCGGCCGGATCGGCCAAGAACCTGAAGGACTCACAGCCAAAATATCTGGGAGTCAAGCGAGCAGCTGGTCAGTCAGTCAAGACTGGTGAGATTATTGTCCGTCAGCGCGGAAGTAAGATCGAAGCTGGTAAGAATGTGAAGATTGCAAAGGACCACACCATTTTTGCAATGGTTGATGGCGTTGTGTCATTCCGTGATATGCGCAAGACCCGTTTTGATGGTCAGCTCGTACACAAGAAGGCAGTTGACGTCATTACTGCATAAATTCCGTCTCCATACAAAAACCGCGCCCTAGGCGCGGTTTTTGTTATGTGATGCGAGTGTTAGCTCGCTACCTCAACGATAGTTGCCTTCTCGATGACAACTGGCTCAAGTGGACGGTCAGCTGGACCAGTCGGCACCTTACCAATTGCATCAACAATCTCCATCCCCTTAATCACACGACCAAAGACTGGGTGCTTTGATGAGAGTGGCTGCTTATCAAAATCGAGACCGGTGTTATCAACAAGGTTAATGAAGAATTGACTCCCGCCTGAGTTTGGACCAGCGTTCGCCATTGAGATGGTGCCGCGAACGTTCGTAAGGAGTGGACCAGCGATATGCTCATCTGGAATGGCGTAACCTGGACCGCCAGTGCCCCACCGTGCCATCTGACTATCATCCTTGGTGAGCGGATCACCACCCTGAATCATAAAGCCATCAATGACGCGATGAAACTTAATGCCGTCGTAGTAACCTTCCTTTACAAGCTTTTCAAAGTTACCGGCTGTGATTGGCATCGTGTCTTTGTAGAGCTCGATTTCAATCACCCCTTTATTGGTAGTGAGGATTGCAACTGGATTCATAGTGTTTACATTATCTGGATTAGTAACCTCGAGTTCTTCTGGTGCAAGCGGTGCCTCGAGCTCTGGGGTACCCGGCTCCGTGACAAGCTCGAGCTCTGCTGGCTTACTGGCTGAGGACCAATAAGCAAGTCCGGCCACCATGAGAAGCGATACACCTATAATGAGGACGATGTGTTTAATATTTGCCATACCGATACTTATGCGCGATTGATTGTAATGGTAACTACCTCCTTCACTCCGCTGCCAACAATCTGAATATCATGAGTACCGAGCGACTTAATTGGCGTTGGCGTCACGATATGTGACTCTTCAAGGGCTATACCACGGGTTTTTAATGCTATAGCGATATCGCTTGGACGAATGGTCTTAAAGAGATGGTCCTGGGCATTCGCTTCAGCAGTGATACTAAGTGGAGACTGGCGGAGTGACTCAGCTACTGACTTCAGGTGGCTCGCATCACGCTCGGAATGGAGCGCTACCTCTTTAGCTCGTGCCTGAACTCGCTTCACATTCTCAGGTGTAGCTGGCTGTGCCATTCCTTGCGGGATGAGCTTGTTGAGCGCAAACCCATCTGGTACCTCAATAATGCTAGAACGCTTACCCAATCGAGCCACGTCACGAAGAAGAATAACTTTCATAGACAGATTTATACGATTAATAAAGCCCACCTATCATACCAGATTACCCTAACCCGGCAATTATAGGATTATTACTGAGCTGGCGTACTACTGGCCACTGGCGCGACGTAGGTACCGCGGAGCACCTGAAGAGCGGCATCGAGCTGCGGATCACGCTCAGCTTCACGGTCTTCAATAGTGCGTTCAACAAGAATATCTGGCGTGAGTCCGCCCTCTGAGATAGAGCGACCATTTGGAGTAAGCCAGCGCGCAATGGTCACCTTGAGTGATGAACCACTCGGCAAATCAACCAACTCCTGCACTGACCCCTTACCAAACGATGCCTGTCCAACAAGGGTAGCGTAGCCCTGTTCCTGGAGTGCCCCCGCGAGAATCTCAGAGGCTGAGGCTGAGCCACCATCGATGAGGACTACCATCTCCTTTGGTGCAAACTGCTTTAAGGTGCGACCCTGACTACGGTATACCTCCTCTTCGCGGGCGTCGCCAAAGTTCTCACGTAAGACCACCTTCCCTGCTGGCATAAAGTAACTCGCGATTGAGACTGCACCCTGGAGGTACCCGCCTGGATTACCCCGAAGATCAAGAACAAGCTTATCTGCTCCACTGCGGACATACTCACGAAGTGCTTCCTGCATCTTCATCTCCGCAAGGGCATTAAAGCTGTAGAGAGTGATGATAAAAACCTCATCACGCTTTTCGGTCTTTACGGTTGGTACCTCTATCTGTGCACGTACAACTTTAATATCAGTTGGTTCAGTCATACCAGCACGAAAGATGGTGAGCGTCACTTCAGTTCCCTCTGGACCGCGAATCTGTCGTACCGCCGCATCAACGCCCATTCCCTCAGTAGAGGTACCGTTAATCTTTACAAGCACGTCCCCAGCCATGAGCCCGGCTCGCTCAGCTGGAGTACCAGGCAGTGGTGAGATGATAGTGAGCATATTGTCACGAATACCAACCTCCATACCAACACCGCTAAAGTTACCTGAGATATCCTCATTGAAGGCTTCAGCATCCTTTGGTGGGAAGTACGTAGTGTACGGGTCGCCATACGCACGAACGAGACCTTCAATCGCCCCTTGCACTTTTTGTTCGGTCGTCAACGGTTCACTCGTACTTGAAGCGGCAAACTTCTGATCAAGGAGCTCCCACACGCGCCAGAACTCACGGAGATCTGCCCCTGGTGCTGGCTGTGCATCGGCCGCAAAGAGTTTTGCGAGTGACGCTGGCTGCCCCTCGTTCCCAAACATCCCCCCAAGGTGAAAGCCAGAGAAGAACGCACCACCAGCAAGTATTACCGCCAAACCAAGCGCTAAAAAACTCCGGCCCAGCCGACTCTGATTGGTGATTGGCTCTTGGTAAGGTGTTTCTCGTGTGGTATCTTGATGCATATGTCGCTATTATGGCATGACTGTCCTCTCACGCCAACGCGGTGGTGTTGTCGGTAACGTTTGACCGTTACTTATTCACCAAATCTTGTTTACGTTATGTTTACCCCCACCACCAAAGCTGCCACCCCACCCCTTATCCTCTACTCGACCGAGACCCGCGAACTCGCATACTTCATTCCACGGATACCAGGGGAAGTCACCATGTATTCCTGTGGTCCAACTGTGTATGACTACGTCCATATCGGCAATCTCCGTGCCTACGTCTTTGTCGATATCTTAAAGAAAACCCTCATCTATAATGGCTTTAAGGTAAACCATACCATTAACCTCACCGACTTCGGCCACCTCACCGACGATGGTGACGCTGGCGAAGACAAGATGATGAAGGGCCTCAAGCGTGAAGGTAAGCCAGTCACGCTCGAAGCGATGCGCGAGCTCTCCAACCACTATATCGACGCCTTCAAAGAAGACATCAAAAATCTTCGAATCAGCGCACCAACCACCTTTGCCCGTGCGAGTGATTATCTTCGTGAGCAAATCGACCTCATCAAAACTCTCGAAGAAAAAGGCTATACCTACGAGACGAGCGATGGTGTGTATTTTGATATAGAAAAGTATCCAGCCTATGGTCGTCTCGGAAACATCAACCTCGATGAGCTTCGAAATGGAGCCCGGGTCGAAGAGAATAAAGAAAAGCACCATCCGGCCGACTTCGCCGTTTGGAAGAAAGGTGAGCTCGGATGGGATAGTCGCTGGGGTAAAGGCTTCCCCGGCTGGCACATCGAGTGTTCGGCCATGGCCATTGCCACCCTCGGTAAAGAAATTGATATTCACACTGGTGGTATCGATCACATCCATACTCACCACAATGCGGAGATTGCACAGTGTGAGTGCGCGACCGGCAAGCAGTTCGTCCGCTACTGGCTTCACAACGAGTTCATTACGATTGATAACGGCAAAATTGGCAAATCACTCGGCAACGCTATCTCACTGCGTCAGCTCCATAGTCATGGCTTTACCGGAGACGATTACCGCTACTGGCTCCTCACTGCCCACTACCGTTCACCAGTAAACTTTAGCCTTGAAGCCCTCAAAGGTGCGAAGCAGGCGCTCTTCCGCCTCAAGCGCTATATCTACGAAGACTATAAGAATACTGCCACGAAGCCGGCACCCGAGTACCTCGCACGCTTCCATGCAGCTATTAATAACGACCTCGATACCCCGCGCGCAATAGCGCTCATGTTTGAGGTAATAAAAGACGACACGCTCGACACCGGTACGAAGTGCGCCACGTTACAGATCATGGATACGGTCCTTGATATTGGTCTGCGTGACACCCGCGATACTGGACTTGCCTCGCTTGGAGTTATGAGCGTAGAAGAGCTCCCGTCTGAAATCAACGCACTGATTAAAGCACGCGAAGCAGCCCGTCAAAATAAAGACTGGCAAGAGTCTGACCGTCTCCGCGATGAACTTGGTCGCCAGGGCTATGGCATTAAAGATGCCTCCACCGGTCCGCAAGTCACCAAACTCGACACGACCTCCTAGTCGCGTTTCTCCCCAGCTTATCCCATTCTAGGCGAGACTCCCCCGCTGCGGTATACTGTGCCGACGACAGCCTATGAATCAACCTTCTGCTAGCACGAACAAAAGTCTCCGCGTTGCCCCTCACAACTTAGACGCTGAGCGCGCCCTCCTTGGCGCCACCCTGCTGAAGCCTGATGTGATGCACGATATCTCGGTCACGGTGTTCCCAGAGAGTTTCTACGCCGATAAGCACCGCGTCATCTACGACGCCATCTACCAAATCTTCCTCAAGGGCGATCCGATTGATATCGTCTCAGTCACGAACAAGCTCACGACGATGAACTCACTTGAGCGCGTCGGTGGTGCGGCGTACATAGCGGAGCTCATCGAGACGGTACCCGCTGCTGGTAATGCGCAGTATTACGCGGACCTCGTGCAGGCGAAGTCCCTTCTTCGGGGACTCATTCACGCGTCTGATGAAATCGCGGAGATGGCATACCAAAACCCCGAAAATACCGAAGAGGCCATTGACCGAGCCGAGAAGACTATCTACCAGGTGACCAATGCGCCAACCGCTCAGAAATTTGAGCAGATTGGTAAAC
>CAZTWW010000006.1:0-39926 GCA_964618165.1 uncultured Candidatus Saccharibacteria bacterium
CCATCACGAGTGCCACGACGACGAACCTCGCTGTCTCAAGTCTCACCTCCGGCCGTGTTCCATTCATCACCACGGGCGGGCGGCTCATTGATTCAACCAACCTCACCTTTGATGGTTCACGCCTCAGTACCCTTAACCTCAATGTGACGGGGACGAGTACGTTTGCTGCGACGTCGACGTTTGCCGGTCGTATGTCTATTGGAACTACTTCATCAAATGCTGTTATGACGGTGGTTAGTCAGACATTCTCGGAAGATTTCCTCACAGCCCGTTCGCCTGATGGAATCACACAATTACAGATTGGCAGCTCTGGGTTCATCTCGATAGGAACCACTTCTCAGCCTGCCTATATTACATTAGAACGAAATAACCCAGGTGATTTTCCTGGAATTGCATACATCAATGTGACTGATCCCTCTACCAGGTGGGAGACGGAAATAGGAAGTGGGGACGCCTTCCAGATTTCCTACGTGACCAGCGCTACGAGTGCAATACCATTCACTATTTCTAATACAGGTAATGTTGGTATCGGCACTACTTCACCACTAAGTCTCCTTGCTGTCGCCGGCAACACCTTCATCGGCGGTACCCTCACCGCTACTGGTACACTCTCTATCCTTGGCACCTCCACCCTCGCCACCACCACCATCTCGGACCTCACCATCACCCGCGCGCTCCGAGATACTACTGGTTCTGCCGGCACCTCTGGCATGGTGCTCCAGAGTACTGGCACCTCAACCCGCTGGGTAGCGACAAGTACCCTTGGTATCAGTGGTGGCTCATCTTTCACTACCTCAGCTGAACTAGCTGCCCTTCTCTCGGACGAAACTGGCACCGGTCTTGCAGTCTTCAACGCGTCACCAACCTTCACGGGTACCGCCGTCTTCGCCAACCTCACCGGCTCGAACGCCACCATCACCTCCGCCACGACCACTAACCTTGCTATCTCATCACTCACAAGTGGCCGTGTTCCATTCATCACGACTGGTGGTTCACTCGTTGATAGTGCGAACTTTACCTTTGATGGTTCACGCCTCTCGACCCTTAATCTCAATGTGACGGGTACGTCTACTTTCACCGGTACGAGTACCTTTGCTGGGTTGAGTACCTTCACCAACCGTATCGGCATCGGCACCACCAGTCCAAGCGTGAACAATGCACTTACTGTCGTAGGACCAAACATCGTGCAAGAGTTTGGTTCTGGTGATACCCAGTTCACTCTCATTGCATCGAATAACTCAACCGGACGTACGTACTTCAATGGTATCGCTGGTACTGGCGCTTCATCACGAGTTGGCTACATGAGTGTAGGACTTACGGAAATGAGTCTTGGTACCATGAGCACAAATGGTAGTATCCCGCTTAATCTTTTCACGAACGGTATCAATCGACTCACGATTACTGCTGGTGGCAATATTGGTGTCGGTACCACTTCACCAGCATCTCCACTTGATGTCTGGGGCAATTTCCGAGTTGGTACTTCCACAGTACCGCTCATATTTGCAGATACGGCAAGTGGTCGGGTTGCACTCGGAACTACTACGTTTGGTGATGTGTCCGACAGACTCATTCTCTCTCCAGGCAACGGTTTTGATAATGTAAATCTTGCAATTCAGTATAGTAACTTTGCTAATGGAAGTATCTCATTTGATGAAAGTGGAGGTAGTGGTGATTGGACTATGGTTGCATTCGGTGGCGATGACGCTTTTACACTCCAGAAAAACTTCAATACAGTATTTTACGTTGACGCAAATCGTAATTTTGGTATCGGAACTACAACGCCAACTAGTCTTCTTACCGTCGCTGGCACTACTCTCATCACCGGCACCACCACCCTCGCTACCTCAACCGTCACCGACCTAACTATCGCCGCCGCGCTCCGCGACACCACTGGCTCTGCCGGCACTCTCGGCATGGTCCTTCAGAGTACCGGCACCAGTACCCGCTGGGTAGCCACCAGTACCCTTGGAATTACTGGCGGAGCATCTACCTTCCTAAGTCTCACCGATACACCATCGTCATATACCGCCAACCGTGTCTTCTTCACTAATAGTGGTGCGACGGCGGTGACTGATTCTGCGAACTTCACCTTTGATGGATCACGACTTGCGACACTCAACTTTGGAGTGAGTGGTACGAGTACATTTAGTGGTACGAGTACTTTTGCTACTACATCATTTAGTGGTGCATTAACTATTGGTACTACGACATCAGCTGGGCTGGTAACGGTAGCTGGTGGTAGTATCGTTGCGAATGCACCAACTAATCCAACTATTGTTGGTACCTTTAATACTTCTGGTGATGGGTATGGAGTAGCAGTTGTTGGTCGCTACGCCTACGTGGCTGACAACCTCTCTGGTCTGCAAATCATTGATATTACCCAGCCAACCAACCCAGTCTTGCGAGGAACCTTTAACACTTCAGGTAATGCGTACGATGTCGCTGTTGTTGGTCGCTACGCCTACGTTGCTGATGGTGCGTCTGGTCTCCAGGTTATTGATATCAGTAATCCAGCCAGTACAACCCTCGTTGGTACCTATAACACTCCTGATACGGCTGAGGCGGTGGTGGTTATTGGTGATTACGCCTACATTGCTGATGGCACAACCGGTCTCGTGATTGTTGATATTTCTAATCCTACAAACCCTACACTCGCAGCGACTGTTTCTGGATCGTTTGCGAACAATGTCTATGTTGAGGGTCGCTACGCCTACGTTGGTATGAGTGCAACTGGTGTACGTATCGTTGATATCACTAATCCGACTGCTCCCGTGACGGTCAGTACCTATAACTCACCCGGGGGTGCTAACGAACCATTCGTTCTTGGTCGCTATATGTATTTGGCTGATGGTGCATCTGGTCTCGTGATTGTTGATGTCAGTAACCCTGCAAGTACGACACTGGTAGGTCAGTTTGACACTGCTGGTACAGCCTCAGATGTGGTGGTAGCTGGTGGTTATGCCTACGTCGCAGATTTTTCTAGTGGGGTACAGATTATTAATGTATCAAATCCAGCCGCTCCGTCACTCGTAGCCACGCTTAATACAACGAACGTTGTGCATTCTGTCGCTATTGCTGGTCGATATCTCTATGTTGCTGATAATACTGGTGGTTTGCGTGTCGTTGATGTAAATGGTTCAGAGTTCTCGTCACTTTTTGCGGGTGCTCTCGGGGCTACGGATGCAAATGTGCAGGCCAACTTGACTGTAGGAAATAATTCAGTTATCGGAGGCTCACTCTCAGTTGGACATGATTCAGTTATCGGAGGCTCACTTGTCATTCGCGGTGTCGCTTCAGGAACGCTCATGGCTAATAGTACGTCAACGGCTCTTACCGTCCTTGGTGGGCGAGTAGCGATTGGTACGACCACACCACAGTCACGACTCGCACTTGATGTGGCCGGCTTCAGCGGCACTGGTATCGCTGGTATCAATACATTCTATACGATGGCTAATACCGCGAGTGGTACGGTGCAGTTTGGTGATTTGTCTTACATCCGTAACGCGGCTACTGCAACGACGACACTCGTCGGACAAATGATACGAGTCGAGGATAGTACGAACTTCGCAAACGTCGTACGTGGCCTTGAAGTACAGACTGATCGTGGTACTACGACTCGTGGAGAAAATACCGCCATCTCAGGTTTTGCTCGCACGTTTGGTGTGCGTGGTGTGACACGAGGGGATGCCGGTGGACTCTTTGAGCCAGCTGGTCTCTATGGTGAGACGCAGGGTACGACGCAGGGTAACGCGATTCGCGGGTACTCATCGACTGTTACGACCGCGGCTCTCCTCTCACTCTTCCAGGATACGTCATCATTTGCTGGTACTGGACTTTTGATGAACTTTGGTAATGGTTCAGGTAACTTCTCATCTACCACGTCACGCTTTATCGATCTCCAGAATGCGGGTACGTCAAAGTTCACGGTGACCGCACAAGGTACAACAACCATTGGTGACGGTACGACCAATAACATGGCTGGTCTCCAGATTGGTTTTGGAGGACTCTGTGTTGATAATGACGGATCGTGTAACGCCTCAACCAGTGGTCGTATCAGTTCAGTCTCTTCATATACCGGTAACTCTGACTTGGCCGAAATGTACTTCAGTAGTGAAGACCTCTTGCCAGGTGAGCTTGTTGTGACTGATGGATTTATATCAGTGGCGCGCGCAACAGAGGAGACCAAGGATAAGATTCTCGGAGTAATTTCTACGAAGCCCGGACTCCTCCTTGGATACGATGATACCTCTCTTGTTCCCGGTCAGCGGGGGTACCCACTTGCACTCAAGGGTCGTGTGCCGGTTATTCTCTCAACTGAAAATGGTCCAATTACTGAAGGAGATGCGCTCACTATCTCGTCTATCCCAGGTGTGGCGATGAAGGCGACTGAAGCGGATGTAGTCGTCGGGTACGCCATTGAATCATTTGATGGTACTCGTGCCTACACTGAAGGCTTCATCAATCAGTTTGGTGATGATATCCCGACTCCACGTACGACACCGCGTAACGAAAACGAAACTGCTGATACTCGTGGTAACTGCTACTTTGGTGGCGGTAGTGCGGTTGGTTCTACTCGTCCGTGTACGACTACAGCAGATGATGAAGACGATGAAAATGAAGCATTTGCTGATGCTTACGCAGCAGCACAGGCGCACCTGGCGGCACTTCGAGCACTACCAGCTGAAACTCGTGACTTGGGTACCTCAACTGTGCAGGTTGGTACGGTCACTATGTTTGTCGATCGTGGACAATACCTCCTCGCGAGTCAGCGTGATGTCCTCAATGAGCTTGTGTCTACCTCAACGAGTATCGTTCTTGGTGCAGAAGAGGGGAGCGGAGAGACGCTTTGGTCTCGCGTGAAGACACTCGCACAGAACTTTGTTGACGGCGTGCTCACGATTGCTGGCATCAAGGCGGATCGTGTCGAGACCAGTGAACTCTGTGTCGATGGCGTCTGTGTAACGGCTGATGATCTCCGCGCCCTCCTTGAGTCGGCCAACCGCCCAAGTGAAGGTAGTGGTAGCGGCCCGGTAATAGTACCAGAAACGCCACCAACCGAAGATACCAGTGGCGGCGGTAATGATACACCTCTACCAAGTGATGGAGATATCCCACCAGAAGAACCATTACTAGAGCCTGAGTCAAGTGAACCAATACCAACTGACACGTCACCAGAACCAGTCGCTCTCGACAATTCATCAAGTAACAACGAGGAACAACTTACCAACCCAGCCAACTAATTACTCAACATATGAACATTGTACATCACCACAACTTCATACATACATTATTAATCATTCTACTTGCTAGCGTCAGTTTCGTAATTGGCTGTTTTGCGATGCCAACTGTTACGGAGGCTTCGTATTCGACTTCAACCTACGCTCGACCGACCTTCTCGGGTCAGCGCTCACAATCTACGTATGGTGAGGGTATATTTGTGGCTGGTCGAGGTGTAACGGGAAATATTGCAGCTATGATATTTAGTCGTGATGGTCTAAATTGGGATACTGCTACCGCAACGTTCAGTACTACAATGCAAGGTATGGTGTATGGTAATGGTCGTTTTGTTGGGGTGAGTACAAATAATCCTCGAGCGGTATACTCTGACGATGGTTTTGTTTGGGCAAGTAGTAGTACACAAATCGGGTCACAACTAAATGGTGTGACGTATGGTAATGGTCGCTTTGTCGCAGTTGGAAGCACAAATAGTCGAATTTTTACATCAACTGATGGTATTAGCTGGACAGCGGTTGCAACTACCTCAGCATCTGGTAATAACGATACTCTTCAGGGGGTGGCATATGGCAATGGTGTATTTGTGGCAGTTGGCACCGGTCCTGATGAGTTTGTAACTTCTACTGATGGATTATCCTGGACAGGGGCATCAACCAGTGTTGATAATTTAGCGTGGCACTACGTTACGTACGGTGGAGGTAAATTTATTGCTTCGAGTAGAAATTATAACTACTTTGCGTACTCGACTGATGGAATCAATTGGGCAACGAGCTCAATCGGTACCTCCACAACCGGCTGGAATAAGGTGGCCTATGGTAACGGCTACTATGTGGCGGCTTCTTGTGGCACATCAACTTGTTTGCCTGCTTCCACCACGACGATTGTTATTTCTGAGGATGGTGTAAACTGGTCCCCGGTTGCAGAAAATGAAAAAGGTGCTTGGCGTACAGTGACCTATGGCAATGGACGATTTCTTATTGTGGGCGACGAGACGTACTACTTTGTAATCGATACGCAGAAAAGTATCTCTCAAGCTGGATTTCGGTTTCGGGCAGATAATGGGACAGAAACGTCAGCAAGTTATGTAGTACCTCAGAATGCTGCGACAACGACCGGGTATGGTCAGACTACGCGACTCAGAATACAGACGCATAATCCAACCGATGCGACTACCCATAATATGGGTCTCGAGTACCGTAGCTTGACTGATTCGCGTTGGTATCAGTCAGGTGTTGATGATCTCGTACCGCGTATTGTCACCTCGACTACCAGTCGAACAACTGGTAATGCTGTTACAAGAACAGTACCTGTTCCCGAGTGCGCGTACGGCAACCTCTTGTTGGCAGTTATTAGCTATGATGGTGTTGGACCAGCCACGACTACGGCTGGCTATGGGTGGACGATGTTAAATGAACGCTCGAACGCATTAATTGTTTCGAGTGTACTATTTTGGAAGTATGCAGATGGTGACAATACATTAATCGTAAATACGGCAGCGACTGAAGAGAGTTCACACTTAGTGTATTGTATTGAAAATGGCGGAGTACCAACCGCTAGTGGTGCTGATGGTAGTAGCACCAATAGTAATCCACCTATTCATAGAACAGGTGCTAATCGCTCGACTCTATGGATAGCTACGCGATCTGGTGATGCGCAAGTGGTAGCAACAGCCGTGCCGCCCGGATATATGAATCTCATTACACTAGCTGCTAATACGACAGGAGGAGCATCAATTAATGCAGCCCATCAGTACTTGTCATCAAGTACCACTGACCCGGGCACTTTTACGAGTGCGACGGAACAGTGGGTTTCATTTACGATTGCTGTGCCGCCACGACATACGCCGACTGTTGGAAGTATGGCAATGGCTCAGGGTACGACCTCAACAAGTACCAACAATACTGGGTTTGGAACGATTGCGTGGACCAATTCACAACATGCAACAACGTCAAATAATGTACGCGCAACGGTGACGCTCTCAAGTACTACGGCCAGTAACCACCTAACCGTTACCGGACTTGGTCTGCAGATTCCATCAGCGGCACGAATTCTTGGTATCGAAGCAATGGTAGAGAAAACTCAGACTGGTGGTACCGCAGGCAACGTACGAGATAGTAGTATTCGACTTATGAAAAATGGTACCACATCAGGTGTTACCAACTTGGCACAAACGGCAGTCAATTGGCAATTGACTTCTGATTATGTCATTACATATGGGAGTACTACTGAGTTATGGGGTACGACGTGGACTCCGTCCGATATTAATAACTCGGGTTTTGGTCTCGCGATTGCGGTGGCTGGGGCAGCGGTAGGAGCCAACCGTGTTGCAAACATAGATAATGTGATTATTAATGTGTACTACACTGTAGGAGACAGGGTATTCATTGCATCCTCAGTAAATATTACCGATAACGCAACCACGACACCGCAGCTCATTCTTCCAGGGAAGACAGCAGTCAGTAGCTTTACGCCAGGCTACACAATTGACGCCAGTTCTTTTGCGACTACCTCAACTAGTCAAGTTGGTGCATACAGTGAGTTTGAGTGGGTGGTTATGGCGACAAGTACCGCAACGACAGGTGATACTTTTATGATGCGATTAAGTGCTGCTGAGAATGGTGGAATAGACTGGAATCGACCAGTCATACCATTGATGCATATTGGTACCTCAACCCAAACAAGCCAGCTAACGCTCTCTGGTACGATGTATGCAGATACCGGCTCAACAACAGTAGGGGTAGGCAATGCGCTTGTTGCAATGATAGGTGACAGGAATCCAATTTTACAAATTGCCACCACGTCCTCAGGCGGTACGTTCAGTACGACATTTTCAGTATCAACAGGGACGCCAAGTCGCTGGCCAGTGTCGACATTCCGTCAAGGGGTAGTGTGGCAGGATGTGCAGTACGCAAATGGTAAGTATATTGCAGTCGGCGGGTCACCTAACGGTGCATCAACTACGCAATATGCATTTTCTGAAGATGGTTTAGATTGGCAGTATGGAACCATTGATGGTCTTGTTGGTAGCCTTTGGCAAAGTGTCACTTACGCAGAGGGAAAATTTGTTGCAGTTGGACCAAGTGTGGCGTATTCCCTAGATGGGAAGAACTGGATAGTGTCTACAAACCCAGATTTATTAAAGCTCTGGAACAGCGTCACGTACGGCAATGGCCGCTTTGTGGCAGTGGGTGATGGAGTGTCTTCTGATTCAGTAATATACTCTGACAATGGACAAGATTGGGTGCTCGGTACAGCTCTCGGAGATAATGATACTTGGAACAGCGTCACGTACGGCAATGGCCGCTTTGTGGCGGTAGGTTCGGGATCAGGTGTTGAACGCGCTATGTATTCGTTTGATGGTATCACCTGGCAATCAGCTTCTGCGGCCGGGAATAATGATATCTGGTACGATGTCACGTACGGCAATGGCCGCTTTGTGGCAGTGGGGATTGTTGGTCCTGATGTGGTAATGACATCGACAGATGGAATTACCTGGGCAACTTCATCAGCGCTTGCAAACGATGATAATTGGGAGGATGTCACGTACGGCAATGGCCGCTTTGTGGCGGTTGGTCAGTCACTCGAGTCAGATCAATTGATGACATCATTTGACGGTCTTACTTGGACGGCGGCAGCATTTAACTTAGATTATTCATTAAATATTATCGACTGGAAGGGTGTCACGTACGGCAATGGCCGCTTTGTGGCGGTAGGGGCGGACTACAACCTTAATGGAAACGGGTTTATCTCCCTAGCACTAGCTCCGTTTGGTGACACGGCACCGGTGGTTGTGTACTCACAGGTCCCAACAACTACTGCGACGACCTACCTCGAGGGATACAACGGCAACGGGACGATTTCGTCGGTGCCAGTGTATAAGGAAACGTTGTTAGTTACTCATGCGCATGGTAATGCTGCAGGGGTAATTGGCATGCGAGATGCATCGATCTATGATAGTGATGACGAAGACAGTATCCTTTTTAACACAAATATAGAGCGGGTAGACCTTTTGGGTGAGGTGTCAGTTCCTGGATTCGCCGTTGACGCTAACTTTATCACCGCAACGGGTACTCATCAGTTACCTCATAGGTTACGCTTGTTTGGCGACTGGTCTCAACGTGGTACTATTTTAGCAAACGGAGGGGTGGTTGAAATTGTGCCTCGTGAGACTCGTCTTTCGGGTGAGTTTACTGGCACGAGCTCACTTTACCAGGTAGCAATCCTCGAGGAGTCTGGTGTTGGATTATGGCAACAACTTCCTAATTCTCAACTGAAATCTGTGAATGGACTACTCTCTGTCGCCAAGGATGAAACCGATGGTGGTGATTTTGTCATCATTGGTTTCGATGAAAATTCGGGGCAATCAGAAACAATAGTTTGTTATGGTTTTGCTCCAAATAACTGTGCTCCAGGAGGTATAAGTACAAGTTTGATGGTCACTGATGTTGTGTATGGAGAAGAGAAATTTGTCGCTGTCACCGGTCAGAATATTTATGACGCCCTTAGTGTTGACTTGTCCGTTAATAATGCGTCAGACCCTTGGACGCCGGGGGTCCTGGCTGGTGGTGCGGTGTCAGCTTACTGGTTAGGCGTCACCTACGGCAACGGCCGTTTTGTGGCAGTGGGGATTGGAGATAGTTTGATTGGTAGTGGAAATAAAGGAATGTATTCAGATGATGGAGAAAACTGGATAATTTCAGAATCTATTCCAGATGTGTTTTGGTACGATGTCACGTACGGCAACGGCCGCTTTGTGGCGGTTGGGGCGGGAGATGAGTTTGGTAGTGGTGTGAAAGTTGCTTATTCTGATGATGGGATTTCGTGGTCTTCGTCATTGCTACCAAGTGCGTCGAATACTTATTTTACCGTTACCTTCGTAGATAACTATTTTGTTGCTGCGGGTGTTGGGAGTAGTTCTATTATTTATTCCTATGATGGAATTAATTGGACGGAATCACCTTATGCTGACAGCATACCACATGTAATCTCGATGGTGCCGTATGGTGAGAGTTTGTTGGTTACTGATGCGTCTAATCAGATTCATCAAATATCTGATGTGCGTAGTGTTGGAAAAACTCTGATAAACAACACAGCGGAATTATCATCTATTGATGTCCTTGCTCGTCCTGCTAATTCGATCATCCTAAACGAACTCGGTGTTGTTCGTGGTATAGACAATCGTGATATTTTATTAACGACAACACCAGGCTACCTCGTCTCGGCAATTGGAAATGTTGCTATTAATTCACCAATCGTTATTGATACACTCTACACTCCTCGAATAGAAGGGTATGGAGTATCAATTGAAACACCTGCACCGCTCAATCTTGTTACTTTCAATGCATCATCAACTATAGGCGAAATAAATAACGTTCGAGTTGCAAATAATGCGTTGATGACAATAAATAAACATGCTGGTACCAGTACCGTTAACGGTAATTGTGGTCAAGTAGTGCTGGCAGCATCGTCCACTGTTTATTGTGAGCATGCTACGTCGCTGACCGTTGCAACGGGTACTGCTGTTGATTTGGTTGGTAATATAATCGACACCTTGAACATTCAGGGTGCAATGACCAGTGATTCATTTTTGTATGGCGTTGGTAGCTCCACTGTATTTTCTGGGAACTTAACTCAAGGAATTGGCACCGTTGGCGTTGGATATACCGGCATTGCAGAACCAGTAACGGTGGTTTCCGAAACGACGAACATCTCGGATGTTGTAGAGGGGGAGGGGCGAATGGTAGCTGTGTTATGTGGAGATGTGGGTAGTGGTTGTGACACCAATGTTAGTACTCGAGTATTGCACTCGGTTGATGGGTATACCTGGTCAACCACCACGGCCGCAGGTGACAATGATAATTGGCGAAGTCTCACCTACGGCAACGGCCGCTTCGTGGCGGTGGGTGTTGAAGGGGATCGTGTGATGTATTCTGATGATGGTCTCAGCTGGGTAGCGGTCGCTACTACCTCAGCCGCAGGAAATAATGATATGTGGTTAGATGTCACCTACGGCAACGGCCGCTTTGTGGCGGTTGGTATAGCAGGGGATAGAGTGATGTATTCAACTAATGGTCAGACCTGGACTGCGGGCACTATCTTGGGTGATAATGATACGTGGTACGAGGTCACCTACGGCAATGGCCGCTTTGTGGCGGTTGGGCAAGGTGATCAAATTGCCTACTCTGATGACGGTATTACTTGGGTGGCCGCTAACACGCTTATGGCTCCAGATATGACCTTTCAATCAGTTACCTACGGCAACGGCCGCTTTGTGACGGCGGCACTATCTGCCTCAAACACTGAAGAAATCTTTTACTCTCTAGATGGTAATAATTGGGCCACCTCAACGTTTAGTAGTGCACTGAGTAGTCAGCTTGTTTCAAGTAATTATAGTGTGATATTTGTAAATGGATATTTTGCTGCAATGTCATTTAGTCGAGCAAGTAGTATCTATTTTTCAGTTGATGGGAATACCTGGGATTATCTGTTTGTTCCAGGGTATTTAGGTAGTTACTACAAGCTAGCAAAACTGGATGACAAGATTGCGGCGTTTGGGTTTGCAGATTCAACGTACACGGCCATGTCGATTAGTCCTATGTCACTGATTGACTTTAATCCATCGTTGACATTAGCGACAACAACTATCACAAATAATCTCTCGATAGAATTTGGAGAATTGTATGCTCCAACCTCATCGCTTGATGTCAATCTTTCTTTTGCTAATGCATATTATGGAAAATTTCATCCTCGTAGTGGATTACTTCGTCTCAGTGGTCAGCTGTATGGACAAACAACCACTCTGGATGACGTTGGTGGATATGAGTATGGGGTCACAGAGATTGTGGGATATACCGAAATACCATTCTTTGCTACTACCTCGGCGCTTCGGATTGCAACTGGTTCAGATTTGGTAGTAGCAACCAGTGCGCGACTCGTGGTGGCGCATGGTCTCGACAATGATGGTCAGCTTATATTCGGTAATGCTACCTCGAGCACCCTCACGCTGCTTGGTGGTAATCTGATCGGTTCCTCAACAGCGACAACATCGCTCGGGGTTTTAAAACTTGGTGGTGCCTCAGTTGGTACCGCCTGGGCGACGACTTCGGTTGCGGGTAACAATGACATTATTGGTGAGATTATCTATGCCAATGATATGTTCGTCGCAGTTGGTATCTCTGGTGACCGTGCCTACTACTCGTATGATGGTCTTACCTGGGCAACGTCTTCAGCGGCCGAAAATGATGATTTGTGGGCAGCCCTCACCTACGGCAACGGCCGCTTTGTTGCCTTGGCTTATGTTGGTGATGATAAAGTCATGTATTCAGATGACGGCATTACCTGGACGACTGTATCAGCAGCGGGAAATAATGATGTGTGGTCGGGTGTGACCTATGGTGAAGGGAAGTTTGTGGCTGTGGCTGGACCACTCAGTGACCGATCGATGTATTCGTATGATGGTATTAATTGGGCGACGACGTCACCAGCGGGGAATAACGATACCTGGCAAGCTGTCACGTACGGCAACGGCCGCTTTGTGGCGGTCAGTAGTGGTGGTGATCGAGCAATGTACTCAGAGGATGGAATTGCCTGGGCCACTACCTCTATCGCCGGGAATAACGATACCTGGAATAGCGTGACCTACGGCAACGGCCGCTTTGTGGCAGTAGCTTCAACCTCGGCCGCAACTGGTGGAGAGAGTGCTGCCTACTCGTTTGACGGTATCACGTGGACTGCGGTATCTGCGTTTACAGGCGATTGGACTGATGTGACGTATGGTAATGGCTACTTCTACGCTATTACAAATGATACTAATTACCCAACTCCAGATGCTGATGTGATGCGTTCACCAGATGGTATTACCTGGGAGCTTATTTCGGTACCGGTTAGTCCTGGCTTTAACGATTGGCGTGCTCTTGGGTATGGAGCTGGGAAGCTGGTTGCGGTCGGTGGAGCAAGTCAGCCAACTGACGTTACGATGATGTATTCAGATGCTGAGGTTGATGCTCGTGGTCGATTTGATGTTCAGACGCTCACAATCGCTTCAAGTTCAATCGTAAATCTTGCTACGACCACTATTAAGTTAGTGGGAAATTACCAGAATAATGGCACACTCAACTCGTCTTCGTCACAAGTTATCCTTGCTGGTACCGAGACGCAGACACTCAATGGGCGACTTAGTGGGGCTAGTGCATTTAACAACCTAACGGTAGAAAACACGTCTGGTAACGGAACGACTACACAGTCGGTGCACTTTAATGCGCCGGTTGATGTGCGTACTACCTTCAGGATGAATGCATCAACAAGTGCAAGGTTCTTAGCTAACAGTACAAGTACCTTCGGAAATATTGACTGGAGCGGTGGTTCAACAACGAGTGAGGTGTGGCTTCGATCATCGGTAGATGGTACACGGTGGTATGTTGATGTAACAGGTACGCAATCAGTTGCATACGTAAATGTTCGCGACAGTAATGCAAGCCTGGTTGAAGGCGGAATTATAGCTGCTACTTCAACGAATGTTGGTAATAATACCAATTGGTTCTTTGGCGGTGAACCAGCTGGACCAACCATCACACTTGAAGAAGCTTCAGCTGGTCAGATTGCAAATAAGTTTAACTTCCAAGACGCCATCGATACAGAGCTAGTTGCATTTCGACTGGTTCCAAATAATGGTAATGCTACGATAACTGCTGTCACAGTGGTAGTAACAGGCGCTCAAAATATTAACCCACTTGATTTTACCAACATTCGTGTTGTTTTTGATAGTGACAATGATAGTGTCTACGATGTTGGGAGTGATGTTGTGATCGTTGATGGTGGGAGCTTTAGTCTTAATGGTCAGATTGGTCAAATTACATTCAATGAATCAGGAGTGAAGTTTGAGGGGGCAAATCTCCTCACTGGACCAACAAATTTCATTGTAATTGCTAACTGGAATGCCCCACAGAATAACTCCTTCATGACACTTGATATTATCCCGTCTGGTATTGTAGCAACCAGCACCATTGGTCAACATAGCATTATTGGTGGAGTGTCCAGTGTCCAGCATGCGCGTACGAATCGGACTGGTGGCGGTGTAAATACCCAGATCGGAGATCCAGCTCCAACAACCACACCAGAGACTGGCGGTGGAGATACTGGTGGCGAGCAAATTGGCGAAAATCCAAACTTCTTCTGGCCAACCAGTAATCTTGGAGAGTCAGGTGCTCTCAATAGTCCCCAGAATGCGTATGATCGCACCGATGGCACCTTTGCTACCACTACCACTGGAGTCACGCATTCGTTTGGTAATCTCGGATTTGGTGTGCCTGGTGGGAATACGATCACCGGTATTGAGGTAAAGGTCGAGGTATCAGCGACCGTGGCTGGCGGCACCATTGATCTGCGACTGAGTCCAGATGGTGGTGCTGCACTCACGACGGCAAAAAATAGTCCGTCACTCACAACATCTGATGTGGTGCTTACCTTTGGTGGACCAAGTGACTTGTGGGGTCGAGCCTGGAGTCCAACTGAGTTTGCAAATGGTAACTTTGAACTCCATATAACAACCAATCCGAGCGGTAACACTATTAGAATTGACGCCATCCAAATCCGGGTCTACCACCAGACGACGGGCGGTGGCGGTGGGGGGGGAGGTGAAATATAGCCAGACAAAATACACTAAAAAATAAGAATCTAGGTATGTAAACTATCCACAGTTTGATGGAAAGAAGTCACCACGAGTGAATAAAAAACAGTATAATTTACCAAGTCAACATTAATAACGTAGTAGACAATTATGAAAAACATTAAAATAGCATTTGGTGGAACCAGCATCATGATGATGATGCTTATGGTTTTGCATCTTATGCTTGAGCCAGGGCTTGGGTATGCAGCTGCAAGTGCTACTGATACCTTTACGATCCGACAAGAAATTACCGACGAAATATCATTCCTCGTTCCAGCTGCTGATGTCACTATGGTGAGTAGTATTCAAGGTGTGACGGGAGGTCATGCCACTGGCACCACCTACGCGGTTGTGCGAAGTAACAGTAACTCTGGCTACACCATGGATATCGCGTTCTCAAACGGACCAGCGATGCGTGGGGAGACAACACTCAGTCAAGCAATCCGTGACTACGGTGTTCCGGGCGCTGAGCCAACCTTTGCCTTTAACGCCAGTACTGCAGCCCAGTTCGCGTACACAGTTGCCGCATCAACGACTGCTGACCTCGATCCATCATTCCTCAATAACGGTTCTGTCTGTAACACCGGCGCTGGTTTTACGGCTAATGCATGTTGGAAGGGGCCGGCAACAAGTACCTTCCGTATTGTAAACCGTTCAACTTCAGCTCCAACGGGTGCTACTACGTCACTCACGTTCCGTGTTACCGTTCCAAGTAACCCGTCACCTGCTGTTGATGAAGACTTCTACACAGCGACCGCTACCTTGACGGCAACGAACCAGTAGATACACTAGAGCTACCTTATGTTCAGTCGCGCTCTATTCATTACATCGCTCACGGTGTCCCTTCTCGGGGCGCCGTTTGCGTACGCACAGGTATCAAACGAAGAGGTAACTTCGGCTAATGCACCATTAAATACTGAGGCTACGACTACAGAGGCCTCCTCGAGTGAAGCGGTGGTACCAGTAGCTGAAGTAGGTCCGCAGATAAAGCGTGAACAGATTCCTGGGACCGATATTCAAATCGGTGACTTCGTGGTTGGACCCGGTCGAATTGAGGTAACGGTAAAACCGGGTGAGAGTGTGACACGAGAGGTTACTGTTACCAACCGTATTGATGCTGGGAGAGCGTTTGAGTTTACGGTTGAAGATATGTCTGGATCAGCTGATGGTACTGAGGCAGCGGTCCTTCTTGGTGACCAAAATGGACCATACTCCCTTAAAGATTATGTACGTCTCCCTGTTGGTCAAGTCACGCTAGGACTCGGTGAACGAGCACGTATTCCAGTTACAATTACCATGCCACCAAACGCTGAGCCGGGTGGTTATTACGGTGCGGTACTAGTATCAACCGTACAAGAGGGAGAAGGGGGCGCTGACAGTATTGCACGTTCACCAATAGTGGCTCGAATTGGAACCCTCTTTTTCATTACTGTGCCCGGTGAGGTGGAGCGTGGTGCTGATTTGGTATCTTTTAGTACACTTAACGATCAAACCTTCTTCTCAAAAGGTCCTGTGACATTTGCAATCACCCATGAGAACACTGGTTCAGTCCACCTCAATCCATACGGAGAAATCCGCATAAAGAATATGCTCGGAGCAGAAGTCGGGTATGTTGAAATTGATCCATGGTTCGTACTCCCAAAGTCACTTCGTAGCCGAGAGGTGACCTGGAATAGTGAGTTCTTGCTGGGACGCTATAGTGTTGAACTCTCGGTCAATCGCGGCTACGATGATATCGTTGATACAAAGACAATTTATATCTGGGTAATTCCGTGGATGCTTGTAGTTGCAGTATTTGGTGCACTCTTCTTCCTTTTCCTTATTACTCGGTTGTTCTTTAGCAGGTTTGAGCTTAAGCGAAAATAAACGTATGACGTTTCGTCACAAGGTTGCGTCCGCTTTCTTGCGTGCCGCTTTGACGACAGTCCTTATTATTACGCTCCTTAGTGGTGTTAATGCTCAGGTAATGACGAGTGGCAGTTACCAGATTAACAGTGATAGTGTCAACTTCGGTGGTGGATTGAGTACTTCTTCTTCGTATACGCTTGAGTCGACGATGGGGGAGGTGGGTAGTGGCGATGCTACAAGTACTAATTTTGTGTTACGTGCCGGGTATCAGCAAATGCAAGAAGTGTACCTGAGTCTATCTGCACTCGCTGACGTAGTGATGTCGCCGAGTCTCGGACTAGCGGGAGGTGTATCAAATGGTTCGACGAGTTTCTTGGTTGTAACTGACAGTCGAGCCGGATATCGTGTGACGCTCGAAGCTGCTAATAGTCCAGCAATGCAATCCCCTAATGGTGCAATAGGGAACTATACTCCCGGTAGCACTGATCCCGATTTTTCTTTCTCAACGGGTATTACTCAAGCTCACTTTGGAGTAAGTCCTGAAGGACCAGATATCGCAGCTCGATATCGCGATAATGGTGCGCTCTGTGGAGTTGGTTCGCTTGATACTGCAAATGCATGTTGGGATATGGTTTCGACGACGCCAGTGGAGATTATTCGTGGCACTGCGTCCAATCATCCAGTCGGTGCAACCAGTACACTTCGGTTTCGGGTCGGACTTGGTGCTAACGTAAATGTGCCAGCTGGTACCTATGTTGCCACGACCACTATTACGGCAATTCCATTATGATGCGTCTTTGGTTTATTGGTCTTGTCTTCATGCTCCCACTGTTTGCCGTAGCGCAATCTAGTGAGTTTGAAATTACGCTCTTTACTGGTATTGACACGGCTCCGCCAACAACGCCAGTGATACAAACGGTAGAACCAGTTTCAAGTAATCAGATTGATATAGCATGGAGTGCATCAACTGATAACATTATGGTAAATGGGTACCGAGTTTTTCGTGATGGTGTACAAGTAGCAACAACAACACAGACAAGCTTTAATGACACAGGACTCACAGCTTCGACAACTTATGAATACACCATTGATGCCTTCGACTACGTGTTTAATTTTTCGAGTACATCGCTCCCGGTAGCAACGACAACGTTGCCAGTTTTTGTCCCGCCTCCAACGCCGACGAGTACACCAGCAACAGCAAATACCGCGACCGCTGTCGTATCTATTGATACCTTAACTATAAAAGCAGCGGTACGTTCTGCTTCGGTAGAACTGCTGACAACTATCCCGACAACATACACTCTCCGATTTGGTCGTACGAGTCAGTATGAGCTTGGTACAGTTTCAAATAGTGTATTTAGAACTGAACATATATCAGAGCTCATAAATCTTGAGCCAGGTACAAAATACTATGTTGAGGTGACCGTCTATGGTGCTCGGGGTCAGGAGTCGGTACAGAAGGTTACGTTTGTGACCGAGGCAGCGATTACCACTGATACACCACTGAGTGTCACTGGCGCAAAGGTCGAAGTCATTGAAGATACTGCCATTATTCGATGGGAGAACCCTGATCCGCTTGAGGGAGTAGTACGAGTGGTGAGAAATTATCTTTTTTATCCGCAAAATCAAAGTGATGGCGTGGTAGTGTACGAAGGTACTGGAGAAAGTTTTACTGACAATGCGGTGCTGCAAGAACGAGATAAGTATTACTATACAATTTTCGTATTAGCTCCGGACGGTCGTGTCTCTGCGGGTGTGGTCTTGCGTGCTTCTAAGGAGACACTCATACCTGATATTGGGACAACTACGCCAACAACCACGCCAACCATCAATGAACCCCTAGAGGAAGGTGGTAGTATTCTTAATCCAAGCGATATCTTTTTTACCTTTAATGGTCAAACGGTCTCGTTCTCGACCGTGTCAGAGCTTCCGGTCCGTACCCCAATATTGCTCTCGATTCCCAAAGAGGCTTTGCCTCCTAATTTGAAGTCGGTACTCGTATCAGTACAAAATCCTGTTAACAATAACGAAACAACAGTGTATTTGTTAAAATTGCGAGCTGATGAGAAAGCGTATGAGGCGCGCTTTGTTACAAGTGATGTTGAGGGGGAGGGGCGGATCATGGTTGAGCTTTATGACTATGAGCAAGCGATGGTACACCGCATTACTAAGCTTGTTCGCTACGAATCTGATAGGGGTCTCTTTGTTGGACCGATAGTGGAGTCTTCTCTTCGGCCGTTGCTCTATGTATTCACTCTTCTACCACTGCTTCTCTTGCTCTTTATCTTTTATCACGTGCAGCGCCGAGCGTGAGGATAACCAGTGGTGCATGAGTGTAGATTTCTCGTTATAGTAGTACGAGTTAATTACATTAATATCGTTCATATGGCAACAGTAGCAATCAATGGTTTTGGGAGAATTGGTCGAACTTTTTTTAGACTCGCGTTTGACCACCCTGACATCAACATTGTTGCAGTGAATGATCTTGGTAATATCGAGAATCTCGCCTATCTCCTCAAGTACGATTCAGCATACGGTCGTTCAGGATTTGATGTTGTTGTTGATGGTAAGGATTTGGTGGTGAATGGCAAGAGAATTACGTTTGTGCAGGAGCGTGACCCAAAAGCGTTGCCATGGGGGAGTCTTGGGGTTGATGTGGTCGTTGAATCAACTGGTCTCTTTACAACATTCGGTAGTGCCGGCGCGCATATTGAAGCAGGCGCCAAGCGAGTGGTGATTTCGGCTCCAGCTAAAGATGATGGTGGTATGCCAGGTACGACTGTCCTCATGGGTGTGAATGAAAGCGATCTCGCTACGTGCGCGGTTACCTCAAATGCGTCGTGTACCACGAATGCCACGAGTCCACTTATTGCTATTCTTAAAGAAGCGGTTGGCGTAAAGAAGGCGCTCTTAAGTACCGTACATGCGTACACTGCCTCCCAGGCACTTGTCGATGGCCCAAAGAAGGATTTCAGAGAGGGGAGAGCGGCTGCACTCAATATTGTGCCAACCAGTACCGGAGCGGCCGTGGCGACCACGCTTGCTCACCCTGAACTCAAAGGTAAGTTTGACGGTATCTCACTCCGTGTGCCAGTGCCCGTTGGTTCAATTGTTGATGTAACCTTTGTTGCAGAGCGAGTGACGACAGTTGAGGAAATAAATAACGCCCTCATTGCGGCCGCTGCGTCTCCAAAGTGGCAACACCTTTTTGCGGTGACTGAAGAACCGCTTGTGTCAACCGATATCATTGGCGCTCGCTATGCTTCGATTGCTGACCTGGCCTTTACTCGGGTGATTGATGGTGACCTCGTCAAGGTGCTTGCTTGGTATGATAACGAGACTAGTTACACACATACCCTGGTTGAGCATGTGGCAGCAGTAGCCAAACTTGTCTAGTCATTATGAATACACGACCGCGACAATTTGACGTAATATACCTTGCTGCCGATCATGCCGGTTTTGAGCTTAAGAATAGTGTGAAGGATTGGCTCACAACCGAAGGATTTGTGGTGATTGACGGCGGCGCCGAAGTGTACGATGCAGAAGATGATTTTCCTGATTATATTGTGCCAGCGGTGCGAGCTATGGCGGCCGATGAACGAGCTGCCGCGATTGTATTTGGCGGATCAGGGCAAGGTGAAGCGATGGCTGCGAATCGTGTGAAGGGTGTGCGAGCGGCGGTCTACTATGGGGGCGATAAAACCCTCCCTATACTTTCTCGTGAACATAATGATGCCAATGTGTTGTCATTGGGTGCCCGATTTGTGGGTCCTGACGATGCAAAATGGGTGATTTGGGAATGGCTCCATTCACCGGCCCGGACAGAGGAAAAGTACCAACGACGTAATCGCAAGCTCGATAGTAACGTAGTCTAACCATGAAGCACTCACTCGTTGTGCCCGCGATTATACCGACAGATGTGACGTCGATTGCAGCATTACTCCGACAACTTGGGCCGTGCAGTGAAATACACCTCGATGTTGTTGATGGGGCGTTTGTGCCGTTTTCTTCATGGCCATACGGACCATTTGGTTATGAGGAAGAAGTGCGTGATCTATTTATGCCATATACGCTCGAGGTTGATTTGATGGTTGAAGATTCATTTGAAGCGGGTCGGCGTTGGGTTGAGGCTGGTGCTGATATGCTCGTTTTTCATATTGAAAGTATTGCACCAGCATTACTTGAAGCTTTTTCTGCGTCATACAATGTCACGATAGGTATCTCACTCAATGCTGACACCCCGATTGAAGCACTCTTACCATATGTTCCGTATTCCGATTACGTGCAGCTCATGGGAATTAAAGAAATTGGGGTGCAGGGCCAGCCGTTTGATGAGGGTGTGCTCGAACGAATTGATGAAGTGCGAGCACTGATGCCAACTCACTTTGTGAGCATCGATGGAAGTGTTAACGCTGCCACGATTCCACTTATTAAACAGCATGCTCCGGATAGATATATTGTGGGCTCAGCGATTGTGAAAGCGAGTGACCCACGGAGTGCTTTTGAAATGCTTCATACACTCGTGTCGTCAACAGGGTAAGTATTTGTCGGAGGTGGTCACTGGTATACTATCAGTGTCTATGCATTATCTGACTTCAGAAGATGTTACTCGTCTTGAATTAAAAGCCAATGAAATTCGTCAGAGCATTATTGAAATGCTCTATGAAGCGAAGAGTGGTCATACCGCCGGCCCACTTGGAATGGCTGATATTTTTACACTGCTATACTTTGAAGTACTGCAACACGATCCAAAGAATCCTACCTGGAGTGAACGCGACAGACTCATTCTCTCAAATGGCCACATTTGCCCAGTGTTGTATGCCACTCTTGCGCATGCTGGATATTTTCCCGTCGAGGAACTCATGACGCTGCGGAAGTTCGGCAGTCGTCTCCAGGGGCATCCACACCGGGAGTCACTCCCGGGAGTAGAAACGAGTTCCGGTCCACTCGGAAGCGGTTTATCGCAAGCGGTCGGTATGGCACTGGCTGAACGTATGAACAACCCGTATTCATCCAAGTACTTCTACTGCCTCACTGGCGATGGTGAGCTGCAGGAAGGTCAGATTTGGGAAGCGGCACTCCTGGCTGGTAAGGAAAAACTTCACAACCTCATCATGATTATTGATAGAAATGGGATTCAGATTGACGGGTATACCAAAGATGTGATGCCGATGGAGCCGCTCCGAGAAAAGTTTGAAGCCTTTAATTTTGATGTGCAGGAAGTTGATGGACACAATATTCGAGCAGTCAATGATGCGATTGGTAAAGCTCAAGCGGTCTACGGGCAACCATCGGTCATTATCGCTCACACAATAGCGTCTAAGGGGGTTGATGTGTTTGAGCGAGATTTCCGTTGGCATGGTAATCCTCCTGGTAAAGGGCCAGAAGATCGGGTACCGCGGAGCGAACAAGCCAAGGTGGCGCTAGAAAAACTCCGCACGCTTGCCGGTACTATTACTAAGAACCATATCTCGTAATTATGTTTGTCTCACATCTCGATGCACGAATAAAAGATGGTGCACTAGAAAAGTCAGCCACCCGAAATGGATTCGGTGAGGGCTTGGTTGAGGCAGCGAAGCGTGATGAACGTGTAGTGGCACTCTCAGCTGACCTTACTGAGTCAACCCGGGTATTACCGTTTGCTGAGGCGTTTCCAAAGCGTTTTGTCCAGGTTGGTATTACAGAGCAAAATATGGCATCAGTAGCAGCTGGTATGGCGATGATGGATAAGGTGCCGTTTATTGCCTCATACGCCATGTTTTCTCCTGGTCGTAATTGGGAGCAAATCCGTACCACGATTGCTTACAACAATAGTAATGTAAAAATTGTTGGTGCACATGCTGGTATCTCGGTTGGTCCAGACGGCGCCACCCACCAGGCCGTAGAAGACATTGCACTCATGCGGGTGATGCCGAATATGATTGTGATTGCGCCCTGTGATGTGCATGAGGCACGAAAGGCTACTCTCTGGGCGGCCAAGCACGAAGGGCCAGTGTATCTTCGTATTGGTCGCAGTGATACACCGGTGATGACCACGCCAGAGTCACCATTTGAGATAGGGAAGGCGCAGGTGTTTTATGATAGAGATACCAGTCATGAGCGGACTGTTGGTATAGTGAGTACAGGTGCGCTCACACATGAAGCCCTGAAGGCGGCAGTGGCACTGGAGGCTCGAGGCATTGGAGTCACCGTCCTTCATATGGCAACCATCAAGCCATTTGATGAGGAAGCGGTTCGCTGGTTGGCTTCAGACCATGAGATTATTATGACCGTTGAAGAACATCAGAAGATTGGTGGGCTTGGTGGTGCAGTGTGTGAATACCTGAGCGGAGTCATGCCAAAGCTGGTAATCCGCATTGGTCTTAATGATGAGTTTGGGCAGTCTGGTGAACCTGATGAACTCCTTGCACACTATGAGATGAATGCAGATGCGATAGTAAGATCGGCGCTTCGTGCTCATCGTATGGAATAAGAGTATACACAAAAAGAACGCCCTCATTCTGAGGGCGTTCTTTTTGTGTATTAATTTGTGTATTAATCAATCTTTCGAGCAACGTATTCAGCTGGTCGATTATCGAGGAAGTGCTTTAATTGTTCACGGGTGAGGAGTCCTTTCTGAGCACCAATTTCTTGCACCACCGACATTGAGTTGACTGGTCCCCAGGTGAGGGCTTCCTCAGGACTAAGCCCAAGCGCGATAGCGCTCGTAAAGGTTGAGGCAAACGCATCACCCGCACCAGTGCGATCAATTGGGTCGGCTGGATCAGGGTACATCGGCATATGCCAAGCCTGATTGTTGCCATCCACCACATAGGCACCGTGTGGGCCGTCGGTCACAACCGGAAGCTTCGGTCCAAGCTTCGCGAGTTCACGGATAAGAGTCGGTACATGTTGTTCGGTGGTCTTCAAAATTTGTTGTGCTTCCTCCTTATTACAGAAGAAAATCTCAGTGACTTCGTAGAGGTCCTTGAGTTCCTCTACTCCAAGTTTTATTTGGAAGGTGCCTGGTTGAAAGACGAGCTTCGTTTCAGGGTGTTCTTTTACATAGGCTGCAATCTCGTGGTGGTGAGGGACGCCATGCTCACCAATCGATGAGAAGTAAATATATCGTGGCGGTACGGCAAACTGAGGGAGTACATACGGGAATTTCTCATGCTTAATGAGGATGGTGCGCTCTGGTCCATAGCGAAGGACGTAGTGATAATTGGTCATTTTGCCTTCATGGAGCTTCACGTAGGTGGTATCTACACCTTCGTTGCGAAGGGTCTCAAGACACTCTTTACCGTTACGGTCTTGGCCGAGGCTCGACACCAGTGCAGTCTTGAGGCCGAGTCGATGAGCAGAAACAGCAGCGTTTGGTGAATTGCCAACAGCATTCACAACCACTACATCATCGTAGGGAAGCTTTTGTCCAAATGGCATCAAGAGGGTCTGCCGACCGGTGTCCATATCAATGGAAACATCAGCGTCAGCTTTTGATAATTGAATAAATGCGTCGATTACTAAGTCGCCAATGGCAACAAAATCAAATTGATCTGGCATACCTTGAGAGTATAGCACTTGCAGTTGTTCATATTTATGTCCTTATGCCCGTATGGGGAAGCGGATGGTCGCCAGGGATAATAAGACTTTGGTATACTTTAAAGGCGTATGAAATTTTTGCCAGCGTTATTTATTGTACTCATATGCATCAGTGCGGTGCCAATGGTAGCACAGGCAGAAACTGATGCTGAACGACGTGCTCGTCTGGAGCGAGAGCTTCAAGATGTGGAGCGACAAATACTCACGCAGCAACGGCTCGTGGAAGACAAGCAGGTAGAGCGTCAATCGCTCGAGCGTGATATTTCGATTATCGAGGGACAAATCAATAAAGCCCAGCTTGGTATCCAGGCGCGTTCAATAGCCATTGAGCAACTCTCAGACCAGATTGGTGAAAAGGAGATGGTTCTCCAAATTCTTAGTGAGCGACTTAATCGGCAAGAACAATCTCTTGCTGATTTGGTCCGGAAGTCAGCAGCGCTTGAGGACTTCTCACTCATAGAGATTCTTCTCAGTAAAAAGAGCTTCTCTGAGTTCTTCAATGAGTATGAGCAGTACGCAGCAATAAAAGAATCACTTAATCAATCACTTGGCATTCTCCACGGCATTAAGACGGATACTCACGAGCAAAAGAGTATGCTTGCATCAAAACAAGAGACTGAAGCTGAGATGAAGCGTATCCAAGAACTCGAGAAAAAAGAAATTGAATCAAAAGAAAAAGAAAAAGAACGCATTCTCAGTGTGACTAAAGGGCAGGAGGCTGAGTACCAGCGACTCCTCAGAGCACAGCAGCAAACGGCAGCTGAGCTTCGCAATGCTCTCTTCAACCTCCTTGGCGGTGGTGGCGGTATCTCGTTGCCGCAGGCGGTAGAGTTGGCAGAGTACGCATCTCGTCAAACTGGAGTTGATGCGGCGCTTATCTTGGCAATTCTTGAACAAGAGACTAATCTTGGTTCAAATCTCGGTAGTTGTGCCTACAACGATATTCGTGGTGATCGACCAGTCATGCATCCGGATCGCGATCAACCAGTCTTCCTGGCTATCTCACAGATTCTTGGCTTTGATGCACGAACACGTTCAGTCTCTTGCCCGATTGTGAGTAATGGGCAGCGGCTCGGGTGGGGTGGAGCGATGGGGCCTTCACAGTTCATTCCGTCGACGTGGGCTATATATGGCGGTATCGTAAATACTGGTAATGGTTTTGTCTACAGTGAAGCAGCTGACGCAATCAGGCGAATTAACGGAACCGGTTCACCAGCTAACCCGTTTAATAACCGTGACGCTTTCTTAGCAACAGCACTACTCTTACGAGATAATGGAGCCAATGGGACTTTTGCGGGGGATAGACTCGCGGCACTCCGCTACTACGCCGGATGGGGTGGGGCAAATAACCCTGCCAATGCCTTTTATGGCGATCAAGTCATGAACCGAAAGGCTAAATTTGAGGGTCAAATCCGAATCCTTGGGGGTGGGTAGTACCTCTCAGTATTGCAAAAATGCCGTTTTCTGCTATAGTACGGCCCATATTGATTAGCCGCTGACGCATCTATAAATTATAAATATATGAAAGCAGATATCCACCCAAAGAACTACCGTCTTGTGATTTTCCACGACAACTCAAGTAATGAGCGTTTTCTCATTGGTTCAACCATCGAGACGACCGCAACCGCTGCCTGGGATGATGGTAAGGAATATCCGGTGACATATGTAGACGTATCAAGTGCCTCACACCCGTTCTACACTGGACAGGAGAAAGTGATGGATACTGCTGGACGCGTTGAGCGTTTCAAGGCACGTGCCGAGAAGGCGGGTGCTCGCAAGAAGTCAGCGTAGCGAACTTACAAAACGACGCCGTACGTCCTCTAAGGACGTACGGCGTCGTGATGTAGTAGAATAGACACTATGGAATTTAACGAAGATATCCTCAACACCTTTCGCGAGCATCATAAGACGCAGTTTTTGGCGAGTCAGTTTGATGACACGATGCGTCGCTATCGGGAGGCGGTTGAGCTTGCTGAAAGTGATCCAAGTCTTGCCGAGCTCGCTGCAGATGAGGTGCATACACTTGAGACACAACTCCGACTCCAGTACGAAGAGATGGAGCGAATTATCGAAGCCTCAGCTGAAGAAGATGAGATACCCTATGGCGTGGTGCTTGAGTTTCGAGCCGGAGCTGGTGGTGATGAGGCAGCTTTGTTCGCCGAGGAGCTAGCCCAGATGTACACCAATTACGCCGCCCTCAAAGGCTGGTTTGTGAGTTGTGAGTATGAGACCCGGGCGGGAGCCGGTGGCTACAAAGAAGCAGCTTTTGAAATCATTCATCCCGATGCGTATGAAGCACTTAAATATGAGACGGGTGTGCATCGTGTCCAGCGCATCCCGGTTACCGAAAAAGCAGGGCGTATCCATACCTCCACTGCCTCAGTTGTCGTACTGCCCCTCCGCAAGAAACCAAAAATTGAGATTAATCCGAGTGATATTGAAATGGAGTTTTCTCGCTCAGGAGGAGCCGGCGGTCAAAACGTTAATAAGGTAGAGACGGCTGTCCGTCTTGTCCATAAACCGACCGGTATTGATGTTCGGAGTCAGAGTGAGCGCTCACAGCTCAAAAATCGTGAAAAAGCCATGCGTTTACTTATTGCGAAGCTTGAATCGCTCCATGAGGAAGAGGAGGCAAAGAAGCATGCGAGTGAACGAAAAAATCAGATTGGTACCGGTGATCGTTCGGAGAAGATTCGTACGTATAATTTCCCCCAGAATCGTATTACCGATCATCGAATTAAAGTGTCATGGCATAACATTGAAGGTATTCTGAAGGCCGGTCGACTTGATGAAGTAGTGGCTAGTATGCATGAGGCTGAGGTTGGTGGGGTGACGGGTGATGAGGTTGCAGAATAACCCTTGGCGTGGTACCATGCGCCCGCTCTTATACTCGAGCAGATTTACTATTTATCCTTATTATGAAAGCACAATCAACGAATCTCATTGAGCGTTTGTTTGCTTCGGGAGCCCACTTTGGCTTCAAGAAGAGTCGACGCCACCCAACGGTAACACCGTACTTATTCACCTCAAAAGATGGGAGTGATATTTTTGACCTTGAACAGACAGCTGGTCTTATCGCTGAAGCGGCAAGTGTCCTTGAAGAAGCTGGAAAGGCAGGAAAGACTGTCCTCTTTGTTTCTACCAAAGACGAAATGTCTCGTCTCGTGAAGGACCATGCAGAAAAGGTTGGTCAGCCATATGTCGTCAATCGTTGGATTGGTGGTATGCTCACCAACTGGAGTGAAATCAAAAAGCGTATTTATCGGCTCGAGTCTCTCATTACCGAAAAGGAATCAGGTGAATTGGAACGCAAGTACACCAAGAAGGAGCGTGTGCTCATCAACCGTGAGGTAGACAAGCTTCAGCACAACTTTGGTGGTATCAAGACCTGTTCTAAAATTGCTGATATTATGGTGGTGGTTGATCCACGTCATGACAGTATTGCCGTTACTGAGGCAAACGAGATGCGTGTACCGGTGATTGCTATCATGAGTTCAGACTGTGATGCAACAAAGGTAACGTATCCGATTGTGGTGAATGATGCGCTTCAGTCTAGTGTGGCGATTGTCCTCAACGAGCTTGTGACCGCCTACCAGAACGGCAAGGCGCTCTACGTGCCTCGTCCAGTGACAGAGCGCACCAATGTTGCAAGTCGCCCACGTCGCCCACGTTCAGACGCGTAAGCGGTTGAACCTCTTTACTTCGTTAGTTCATTTTACGTATGGAAATTACATCAGCACAACTTAAGGAGCTCCGTGATCAGACTGGTATTTCAGTGATGCAGTGTAAGCGTGCACTCGAGGAAGCTGGTGGTGATATGGATAAGGCCCTCATTATCTTGAAGAAGAAGCGAAGTGAGGCAGCTGAGAAGAAATCAGACCGTGAAATTGGTGCTGGTGCAATCGGTTCATACGTCCATAACACAAACGAAGTGGCTGCGCTTGTGCTCCTTGGTTGCGAAACTGACTTCGTCTCGAAGAATGCTGAGTTCGTCGCGCTTGCGCGTGATATTGCGATGCATGTTGCAGCCGTAGCGCCAAAGTACATTACGAAGGCTGAGGTTGATGAAACTCAGCTTGCGAAGGCTAAGGAGGTGTTCATGGCAGAGATTCAAGATAAGCCAGCAGAGATGCAAGAGAAGATTCTCGCAGGAAAGATGGATTCATACTTCAAGGAGCAAATTCTCATGGAGCAGTCATTCATCAAAAACCCTGATACGACTATTGGTGAAATGATTAACGGAGCGATTCAGAAATTTGGTGAAAACGTCACGATTGTTAAGGTAGAGCGTCTCTCAGTCAAGTAATCCTTGACTCTCGCGTCCGGTATGTGGACACCATTTATCTACGCAGCTGTATTGATACTCGCTTTTAGCGGGTATTTATACCTTTGTGAACGTGAGTCTCGGGCCGGTAAGCGTTTCGTTCTCGCGATGCCACGACGAGCAATTGATGCTGTAATCGAGCGAGTAACTCTATCGGTGGAACGGGCGCTGAGGTATGTGGTTCGCTACATTATTACCTTGTCTTGGTACTATAGTCTCCACGCTTTTTTGAAGCTTATGCTTAAATCTATTGCTGGACTCTATCACACCATTGAGGCGATTCTGATTCGGAATCGTGATCGGGCACGGGCATTGCGCAAGGAGCGACGTGCCGAGACCTCGCATCTCGCTGAAATTGCTGAGCATAAAGCCAGCGTGAAGCTGACTCCAGCCGAGGAGCGCAAGCGTAAAGAAAAGGCGCTCAAAGGTTAGGGACAAGCATAGTTGCGTTTTATGCCAAATCCGGCATAATAGCCTCACTTCGCAAGAAGGCTAGGTAGACAATTGCATACGCCACTTTAGCTCAGTTGGGAGGAGCGACAATCAGATGGGATCTGATTGGAGAGTTTTGTCACAAAACCGTTGCTTCCAATAACACTGCTGTGGTGCAAAGTTCAGAAGAAAATCAAATACGCCACTTTAGCTCAGTTGGGAGGAGCGACAATCAGATGGGATCTGATTGGAGAGTTTTGTCACAAAACCGTTGCTTCCAATAACACTGCTGTGGTGCAAAGTTCAGAAGAAAATCAAATACGCCACTTTAGCTCAGTTGGTTAGAGCAACGGTTTTGTAAACCGTAGGTCCTCGGTTCGAATCCGAGAAGTGGCTCATTACGAGCATTGCTCGAAGATGCTCAGGTGGGAGAGTGAGGACTGTGTGGGACACAGTCGGAAAGTTTTGTTACCGTATGGTCACAGGTCTCGACAGTCGAGAAGTGGCTCATTTCGAGCTTAGCTCAGATGTTCAGGTGGAAGAGTGAGGACTGTGTGGGACACAGTCGGAACGTTTGTTTTCTGGAAGAACCAATCTGCCGAACAACACAGTTTTAGAGTGAATCTTTATCTCGTTAATAACCCCACAGAACCGGCAAAACACCACTTTTTTTCCGTCTAAAACGGAGTATACTGGCATGACATATGGACGGTAAAGAACATCTATTACCTTACGCCCGCCGGGCTGATTTTCATGTTGGTCGCGCAACTGAACTCGAAGGTCGCGAACGATTTATCTACCGATTACTCGAGATACTCCCTGGTTTTGCCTCATGGGCAACCTTGATTGGTGTGATTCTCATGTCAATTTATGCGCCTTTTTTTGCGGCGTACTTCATTATTGCCTTTGCTCTCTTTTGGGTGTTGAAGACGGCTTTTTTGTCATATCACTTACGCTACAACTGGAAGCGTCTCCGTCATCACATGAGCCTTGGTTGGGCGGCTCTGATTGCTGACAAATCATACCAACACCTTCATCATGTGGTGATACTCCCGTTCTACAAAGAGCCGGAACAGGTCGTTCGCGCGACCCTCGAGTCGCTTGTGGCAGTACGGTACGACAAAAAACAAATTATCGTTGTGCTCGCAGCTGAAGCGCGAGCAGGGGATGGGGCGATGGATCTTGCCAATAAGATGAAGGCTGAGTATGGGCACCACTTTGGTACCTTTCTCATTACCGTACACCCTGCCGATGTGCCGGGTGAAATGGCTGGTAAAGGGTCAAACGCAGCGTATGCTGCTGAGACGGTTCGTCTCGAAGTCTTAAACCCACGCGGTATTGATTACAAGGAAACACTCGTCTCAATCTTTGATATTGATACGGTGCTCTACCCAGATTATTTTAATTGTCTTGTATGGCACTTCCTCACTGCAAAGCATCCACTTAAAAGTTCATTCCAGCCAGTGCCGGTGTTTAACAATAATATGTGGGAAGCACCGGCGCTTGCACGTGTCGTGGCGATGTCTTCTACGTTCTGGGAAATGGTACAGCAAGAGCGACCTGAGCGTATGGCAACCTTCTCATCACACTCAGTGTCGTTCCAGGCACTCTATGAAGTCGGCTACTGGCAGTCAAATATGGTGAGTGAAGACTCCCGTATCTACTGGAATCTCCTTCTTGCTAACGATGGTAAGTATGACGTGATTCCACTGTCGTATCCGGTCTCAATGGATGCAAACGCTGCTCCAACGCTCTGGCGAACCATGGTGCAGATTTATAAGCAGCACCGACGTTGGACATATGGTGTAGAGAACTTCTGTTATATCCTCTACCATTTCATGCGTCACAGTAAGATCCCTCGGGGACAGCGTATTAAGATTGCGCTCCAACAAGCTGAGGGGTACTGGTCCCTTGTTACCAACCCGATCATGCTCTTTATCCTCGGGTGGGCGCCTATCTTCCTTGGGAGTCGTGAGTTTCATCAAACGGTCCTCTCATACAATCTCCCTATCGTGGTCCGCGACCTACTCATCCTCGCGATGTTTGGTCTCGTTATTTCTTCTATCATTTCGCTTTCACTTATTCCGCCACGACCACAAGATGCAAGTCGTTTACGATATGTTGTGATGGCGCTCCAGTGGATTCTCGTTCCAGCCACGATGATTATCTTCAGTGCGATTCCAGGACTCGATGCGCAGACTAGACTCATGTTTGGTCGGTATATGGGCTTCTGGGTAACTCCAAAAGTACGTACGACCAATAACGTATAGTGAACTTCTATGACTATGAAACCAAAGCCTCATTTCGTCCCCCCTTCAGCTAACGCGGTGGTACAACCCCTCCCGCGCGCACGGCGCCGATTTCTCTTCCTTTCACTCGTCACGCTCTTTGTATGTGCGGTGCCAATCTTTGTATTTTATGCAACCGGGTACCGATACGACTTCTTTGCGACTGAACCAACTATTACCGCAACCGGTGGACTCTATATCTCTGTTGAGGTGGAAGAAGGGGAAGTATTTCTTAACAACGAACCGGTGCAGGATTCACGCATTTTTAGAAGCGCCCTCTATATCCAAAGTCTCATGCCTGGCCTCCAGCGCCTCCATGTGCAGGCGCCTGGTTATCATACCTGGGTCAAAGAATTGCCGGTCTACCCACATATCGTGACCGAGGCGAGTGCTTTCTTAATGCCAGAGCGACCATATCTGCGTCCGGTGACCGAGTTCACCACAAGTACCGGTACGCCGGTGTATCTTGGTATCGCTTCTACGACTACCATTGTGCCATTTGCATCAACAACGGTGCCGTACCTTGCGACGAGTGCTAAGGCAACAACAACGTATACTCGCAATGCTGAGTATCTGTTCGTACGTGATCTTTTTGGGACCACCACCGCTACCTCATCCTCACTCATAAATCGTGTAGTTGATGAGGCTCGTAATGTATTTCAACCCGTCACTGGTACAAGTACCGCTGAAGCTTCAACTACAACAGCCACTACTACTATTATTGAGAGCGACACGATGATTTTCGAACGAGAAGGTGAGGTGTTTGTACGCTTCACTGGTTCTGAGCGAAATGTGCCGTACTATTTCTGTATCCCTGAGGACACCATTGCGTCAACCAGCCCACGCTACGAAGCGCAGTTAATTGAGGCGCGTAAAGCCCTCGCTGAGGAGCAAGCGGTTGACGTCTCGAATCTCGAGACAACGACGAATACCGAGCGTGAGTGTCGTCGAGAAATTCGTATCGATAGGCAGGGACAGGAGGTGAAGTCGTTCCGTTTCTTCCCAGGTACGACCGATCTCCTCCTCGTTCATCGGGCTGATGGACTCTTTGTGACCGAGGTTGACGATAGAGCCTGGCAGAATACACAACGTCTTTACCCAGGGTCAGTTGATGCGGTGACGATTGATGGTGGTCGTATCTTTATCCGTGACGGGGAATACTACTTTGAGCTGTTAACCGTGTTACCAACCACAAACTAACTGTAGTCGAGTATGTCTGGACATAAGCATCCACTCTCAATCATGATTAGTGAAATCAATCAGATTTTTGCTGAGATTGGTTTTACCTTTGCTGAGGGTCCTGAGCGTGAGCTCATCAAGCACAACTTTGATGATCTTAATGTACCCGCTGATCATCCGTCACGAGACATGCAGGACACCTTCTATCTTGATGGTGATGATACAGTTGTGATGCGTACCCATACCTCGCCGGTTCAGGTGCGACACATGCTCACGCACACGCCACCGATTCGCATGATTTGCCCAGGCAAGGTTTTTCGTAATGAGGCAACAGATGCGACACATGAGGCACAGTTCTTTCAGCTTGAAGGGCTTGTGGTTGATACTGATGTCTCACTCGCACACATGAAGGGAGTACTTGAATACTTTTTCTCACGCTTCTTTGGCGGGGAAGTGCAGGTGCGGTTTCGTCCGAGCTTCTTTCCTTTTGTGGAGCCGGGTGTTGAGGTTGATATGATGATTGCGCCGCAGGCCGGGAATAAACTTTCTGGTCGCTGGATTGAAGTGATGGGTGCCGGTATGGTGCATCCGAATGTGCTCCGGGCTGCGAATATTGATCCGGCGGTGTATCAGGGCTTTGCCTTTGGTATGGGGGTCGACCGACTCGGTGTACTTCGCTACGGTATTGATGATATTCGTCTGCTTTACAATGGAGACCTGCGCTTCGTGAGTCAATTTTAACTTATTATAGAATTATGAAATTTTCTTATAATTGGTTGCAAACATACTTTGATACTCCGCTTCCATCACCAGCCGTGATTGAAGAAAAGCTCACCTTCCACTCATCTGAAGTAGAGGAGGTGGTTACTGTTGGGAACGACACCGTTTTTGATTTGAAGGTGTTGCCTGATAAGTCAGCTTGGCTCCTCTCACACCGTGGTCTCGCGCGTGAGCTTTCAGTCATTCTTGGGGTACCGATGAAGCACGATCTACTCAGAGGTGAACCTCCATCACTTGCACCATTACCACAAGTGCAGGTTCAGCTCGAGAGTGATACCTGCGACTACTATGGTGCAGCTATTATCGAAGGGGTGACGGTTGGACCATCACCAGAATGGCTCAAGGTGCAACTCGAAGCAATCGGACAGCGATCAATCAATAATATAGTTGACGCGACTAATTATGTGATGTTCTCACTCGGACAACCACTCCATGCCTTTGATGCTGAAACGTTCGCACCTGCCAGTGATGGTACGCGAGTGGTTACTGTCCGCCCGGCCAAGGCGGGTGATGTGCTTACGACCCTCAGTGGGGAAGCGCTCTTATTAATGCCAGAAGACACGCTTATTACTGATGGAGTGTCTGGTACGCCGCTCGCGCTCGCTGGGGTAAAGGGCGGACAAGATTCAGGTGTGACAGAAACTACCAAGACTATCCTTCTTGAGTCAGCTCACTTTGCCCGGGTACCGACTCGGCTCTCGGCGCGTCGGCACAAGCTGCCAACTGATGCAGCGAAGCGCTATGAAAATGGTCTCTCGCGAAGTGTGGCACCGTATGGTCTTGCGGCGTGTGCCGCTCTTATTGCGGAGGTTGCTGGTGGCACATTAGTTGGCGCAACTGCAGCTGGAGATGCGTCGGTGGACCGTCCACCGGTAACGGTCTCGGTTGAGACGATTGCGAGTCTCCTTGGTGTCTCGATTACGGCTGAAGCGGTCGCTGCTATTATCGCTCGCTTTGGCTACGAGACGGTGATTGATGGTAACCAATTTACGGTGACACCACCGCACGAGCGTGATGATTTACTCGGGTACGAAGACCTTGTTGAAGAAGTTGGTCGCATCTACGGGCTTAATCATGTGGTAGCAATGCCTCCAGTACCGGCTCCACTCATCGAACTTAATCCTCGACACTACTATGCTGAGAAGATTCGCACCGCTCTTATAGCAATTGGTTTTTCTGAGGTCTATACGAGTTCGTTTCGAGCAAAAGATATCGCAAAGGTAAAGAATGCATTGGCGTCAGATAAGAGCTATCTCCGCAGTCGGCTCATGGATAACCTCCTTGAAGTACGTACGAAGAATATTCCTCACCGTGATCTTCTCGGGGTGACGGCAATTAAGGTATTTGAAATTGGTACGGTCTTTGGGGCAGCGACCGAGGCATTTCATGTAGGGCTGGCGGTCCAGACCGGCACTGAGTATAAGGCCAAGCAGGATGACCCACTCCTAGCTGAAGCCGTGAGTGCAATTGAGGCTGCCCTCGGTCTATCAATCAGCCCTGTTCATACCGCACCTGGATATATTGAGTTCTCGCTTGAGGCGATCTTGACGACGTTGCCACTGCCGACTGCCTACGACCTGGTGTCACCACAAGCACCAGTGTTGTACAAACCATTCTCAACCTTCCCGAGTGTCTCTCGTGATGTGGCAATGTGGGTTCCTGAAGGTACCACCCCTGAGTCAGTTCAGTCGATCATCACCGAAGCTGCTGGACCGCTCCTCGCACGTTTGACCCACCTTGATACCTTCACCAAAGAAGGGAGGACATCACTCGCGTACCGACTCGTCTTCCAGTCATACGAAAAAACCCTCGACGGCAGCGAGGTAGATGCACTCATGACGAGTGTCTACGACGCTGTCGCGAAGGCAGGCTTTGAGGTGCGCTAGTGCGTGCGCGGTTTAATCATGTTTGAATGGTACTCTCCACCTAGTTGACGGGTAATGAACTGATGATACTCCGGTACATCCAGTTTACTCACATTCTCGAACCGGGTTGCTTCGAGTTCGTTTGTAACTATACTGAACGATCCATTGGTATCGCGAGATAGCCATACAACCGGCTCATGCATATCTTTGAATAAGGCGACATAAAACTCCACCAAGTCTTCACCGAGACCAAAAACGCGGTCCTGGTACAGTAGCTCTTTGTAGGTCAGCATGTACGTCTCCCTCAAAATCTTCGCCCAACGTACCACGCTTTCCCCAAGCAAACAAGCGGATTTTTTGCTATAATAATAGGGTTATTGTTCACGAAATTAGATAGTTATGGCGGGAAAAAAAGATACCTACGATGCGTCCTCAATCTCGGTTCTCGAGGGGCTTGATCCGGTGCGTAAGCGCCCGGGTATGTACATTGGTACCACTGGTCCAGAGGGTCTCCATCACCTCATTTGGGAGGTGTTTGATAACTCACGCGATGAGGCGATGGGAGGCTTCGCTAACCGAGTTGAGGTGGCACTTCTACCAGGTGGCTATATCCGTGTCGCTGACAATGGTCGTGGTATCCCGGTTGATGTTCATAAGCAGACCGGTGTGTCAGCGCTCGAGACAATTTTGACCGTACTCCACGCTGGTGGAAAGTTCGGTGGTGAAGGGTCTGGGTACAAGGTATCTGGCGGTCTTCACGGTGTGGGCGTATCGGTCATGAATGCGCTCTCAACCCACGTGATTGTCGAGGTACATCGTGATGGCGGTCACCATATTCAGGAATACAAAATTGGTAAGCCGCAGTACAAGGTTAAGAAGCTTGGTAGTTCAAAGCTCCGTGGTACGGTCGTGACATTCCAGGCTGATGCCAGTATCTTCCCAGAGACAGCGTACGATTTTAAGAAAATTGTGAACCATCTCCGCCAACAGGCCTACCTCGTGAAGGCGATGCAGCTCTCGGTTATCGATGGTCGTACCCTCTGTGGCGAGGCGGGTATGGTGCATGCCTCGACCGATAAGTCGGTCGTGAAGTTCCTCGATAGTATTCGTGGTAAGCAGTATCTCTCTGATGAACACTTTGAGGTGCCGCACCAGCACTTTTACTTTGAAGGTGGTCTTCGTTCACTTGTTGCCTTTAATAACCAGTACCAGAAGCCAGTTCATAAGAACATCTTCTACGTCGAGAAAAATAATATGGAAGGGGCGGTGCTCTCGGTTGAGGTAGCGCTTCAGTATGTTGACGATATCTCTGCTCGCATCAGTGCATTTGCCAATAATATTTACAACCCTGAGCACGGTACGCATATCACCGGCTTTAAGACTGCACTCACGCGCACCCTTAATAACTACGCCAAGAAAGGTAACTTCTTCAGCGCCAAGGAGAAGGACGCGGGCTTTACGGGCGAGGATGTACTTGAGGGTATTACGGCAGTAGTATCGGTGAAGATGCCGGAGATTCAGTTTGAAGGACAGACGAAGGCTAAGCTCGGATCGGTCGAGGCGCGTGGTGCGGTTGAGACCGTCTTTGCTGAGGCGTTTGCAACCTACCTTGAAGAAAATCCAGACGACGCCAAGGCGATGATTAACAAGGTTATTATCGCCGTGAAGGCGCGCAAGGCAGCAAAGGCGGCGAAGGACTCTGTCCTCCGTAAAGGTGCGCTTGAAGGTATGTCGCTTCCAGGAAAGCTCGCTGACTGCCAGAGTAAGAAGGCGAGTGATTCCGAGCTCTTTATTGTAGAGGGAGACTCAGCGGGCGGGAGTGCCAAGATGGGTCGTGACCGCAAGACGCAGGCGATTTTGCCACTGCGCGGTAAGATCTTGAATGTCGAGCGAGCGCGTATTGATAAGATGCTCGCGAGTGAGCAGATTAAAAATCTCGTGATTGCGATGGGTACAGCGATTGGTGACGTGTTTGATATCGAGCGCCTCCGTTATCACAAGGTGATTATTGCCACTGATGCCGACGTTGACGGGGCTCATATCCGGACACTCCTCCTTACGCTCTTTTATCGGTACTTCCGACCACTGATTGAAGCTGGACATATCTACATCGCGCAGCCGCCGCTCTATAAGATTCAAAAAGGGAAGGAAACTCGCTACGCGTTCTCGGACGAAGAAAAGATGCAGGTCTTAAAAGAACTCGGTGAAGAGGATATTGCCTCGCTTGAGGTGAGTGAAGAAGATGAGAGTGAAGAGACAGAAGAGGTAGCAACGGTAGCAAAGAAGCCAGGTCGCGCCAAGATTCAACGCTACAAGGGTCTTGGTGAGATGAATGCTGAAGAGCTCTGGGAGACGACCATGAATCCAGAGAATCGTATCCTCAAGCAAGTACAGATTGAAGATGCACAGATGGCCGACCGAGTATTTGATATCCTCATGGGCACTGATGTATCAAACCGAAAGTCATTCATCCAGTCTAATGCCCGTATGGCGACGCTCGATATTTAATATTGAGACAATGCTATACGTGACAAAAGCCGCCACGGTACTCGTGGCGGCTTTTGCTGTAAGAGATTACTGTGTAATCTCAATCTTGGCGTTGGCAGTATTATTACTACTGACTTTATCACTTGCGGTCGTCACGCGGACACTGTATGACTTGGTGCCGGTTACGTCTTCGGGGAGGAAGCCGAGCGTGAGGACTGCGCGCTCGTTTGGCTTCAGTGGTGACTGTACACCTGAGGTAAAGGTCTCACCATTTGGGAGCTTGACCTCGTAGGTGAAGCGGTCTGAGGTCTTCGTACCGAGGTTATGAATAGAAAACTGGACCGCACCGTTCTTGTCGTTATCAAGCTTGGTCACCCGAGTGAAGGTTCGACCCTCAAGGGTACCGGCGCCGATGATAGTAACTGCAAGATCAGTGTATCCCTTTGGATCTGAGGTTGGGATACCGTAGACCGGAGTCTGGACATAGGTAGTTGATGCTGGTTTGGTTGGAGTCGTCGGCTTTACTGGAGTCGTTGGCTTGGTTGGCGTGGTAGTTGCGACTGCGACTGGTGGGGTAGAGGTAGCTGGAGTTGAGGTTGCGGTCTCAGTTGGGGTACTGCCGATAGTGGCGTTCAGAACAACAATAGTATTCTCATCGCTCGCCGTTGGCTCAGTCTTACCACTTGGAATGTAGTCGATACGGTACTTGAGGTCGGTAAAGCGGGTCTTTTCAGCCATTGCTACTACCTCGAGACTCGTGACGTCACCAATTGAGTAATTGGTATCACACATGAGACTTTTCACCGCACCATCACTGGCTCGCATATCGAGTGCCAATCCCTCAGCACACTGATATGAGAAGGCATATGAGCCGGCAGTTTTTGGACCTTCCCAGGTGAGGGTGATAGTCTCGTCAACGGCAGCGGTTGTCTTGTTGCTACTTGCTGTTACTGTTGGTGGTTCGTAGTTGTAGACACTATCTGCGAGCGAGGCGAGTGAGCCAAAGGCGCTTGGAAGTACCTGGACCAGCTTGATACCAAGCCACGCAATTACGATAATAAGGCCGATGAACCCAGCAATGGCGAGTGATTTAAGAATGCGATTCTTGTCGCGCTCTACGGTGTTGTTTGTCATATGGCTAAGATATTACCATAGCTAATAGTAAAAGTCAAGAACACTAAATAAGAAATAGTCAATGTGTACTCAATCAGTAATTGACAAAATCATATTATGTGATACGATATAAGCACCTTATTTTCTATGTCACAGTCACCAAAGCCCGGATTTTTTGAGGTTGTCGCCCAAAACAAAGTGCGCTTCTTTTCGGTATTCTTTATTATCTTCACGCTCACCTATGCGGTTTTCTTTGCACTCGACTTCTTGCCAGAAGCTCCTAGTACAACCAAAGCCGATGAGGCAGTAGCCACCTCGACCCCTGAGGCACCAGCGCCAAAGCCAGTACCGGTCGTGAGTGAGCCGGTATCAATGACTATCACTGAGCTCTCACGTACTGTCCCGGTACTTAATCCGGCAAGTAATGACATCCCGACCATTGATGCGGCGCTCCTTAACGGGGTAGCTCGTCACCCAGATTCGGCGAAGCTTGGAGAAGACGGAAATATCCTTATTTTAGGCCATTCAAGCTACTTGCCGAACGTCATGAATCGGAACTACCAGGCGTTTAATGGTATCCAAAAGCTCAAGTGGGGCGATACGATCACTGTCTCAAGTGATACTATGACCTATACCTACCGGGTAGATAAGGTCTACGAATCACGCGCGTCTGATGTCATTATCCCAACTGATGTAAAAGGGAAGCGGTTGACCTTGGTTACCTGTAACAGCTTTGGCGCGAAGGAAGATCGGTTTATTGTCGAGGCCACCCTCATCTCTGAAAAAGCCCTCTAACAGGGGCTTTTTTGTATATTGACATCTGCGTTATAGTGTGATATTATCTTAAATAAGAGGCACTTGTCTCTCAATCTCAGCAATCCATAGGGGGTATTCCAATGCTGAAGCAGCTCTTTCTTTCAATTTTTCTTCTGTTCGGAATCGTTTCGGGCGCGCAGGCGCTTGAGGTCGAGACTGGGCAGGGGACCCGCAATGTTGTCATTGCAGACGGTCTGGCCTTCCCGATCAATCTGGCCAAGATCTGTAAGCAATCCAGGTTTGATCTTGGCGACATGTCTGCCAAGATCGGTCGGGCCGATGGTGGCTATGTCACAATCGGCGGCGTCGTCACC